>JAGBSL010000017.1 GCA_017631875.1 Bacteroidales bacterium
ATATGGATGATCCGGAGTTATTTTAATTTAACAAGGCTAAACTGAACCGGTTTAGCCTTGTTTGGCAACAAATACCTATCACATGTGATAGGTGTTTGTTGCATTATATATATAATATATATAAATTCGCGCTGAAATTTCACTAACACTCTATAAAATGGCCGAAAAACTTATTTCTAAGATTCCTGAGGGTCCTTTGGCCGAGAAATGGACAAAGCACAAATCTCAGATCCGTGTTGTCAGCCCTGGCAACAAAAGAAAAATGGAAGTCATCGTAGTCGGTACAGGTCTCGGTGGAGCATCTGCAGCTGCTTCACTCGGAGAGCTCGGCTACAACGTGAAGGTGTTCTGTATCAGCGACTCACCTCGTCGTGCTCACTCAATTGCAGCACAGGGTGGTATCAATGCAGCTAAGAACTACCAGAACGACAACGACTCTGTTTACCGTCTCTTCTATGATACAATCAAGGGAGGAGACTATCGTGCACGCGAGGCAAACGTTTATCGTCTTGCTGAGGTCAGCAACAACATCATTGACCAGTGCGTTGCACAGGGTGTTCCTTTTGCAAGGGAATACGGCGGACTTCTCGCCAACCGCTCTTTTGGAGGTGCGCAGGTTAGCCGTACCTTCTACGCCCGCGGTCAAACCGGACAGCAGCTCCTTCTCGGTGCTTACGCTGCGCTCAACCGCCAGATCGCTGCCGGTACAGTAAAGAGCTACCCACGCTACGAGATGCTCGACGTAGTTCTCATCAACGGTGAGGCTAAGGGTATCATCGCAAGAAACCTCGTGACAGGTAAGATCGAGAGATTCGGTGCACATGCAGTGGTTATCGCTACAGGTGGTTACGGTAATGCTTACTTCCTCTCTACCAACGCAATGAACTCAAACGGTTCAGCTGCATGGCAGTGCTACAAGAAGGGTGCATTCTTCGCAAACCCTTGTTTCGCTCAGATCCACCCTACATGTATCCCTGTACACGGTGACCAGCAGTCTAAGCTTACACTCATGTCAGAGTCACTCCGTAACGACGGACGTATCTGGGTACCTAAGAAGATGGAGGACGTAAAGGCTCTCCGCGCTGGTACAAAGAAGCCTTCTGACATCGCAGAAGAGGATCGCGACTACTACCTCGAGCGTCGTTACCCTGCATTCGGTAACCTCGTTCCACGTGACGTTGCTTCACGTGCGGCTAAGGAGCGTTGCGACGCAGGTTACGGTGTGAACAACACTGGTCTCGCAGTATTCCTTGACTTCAAGACAGCTATCGAGCGCCTTGGTAAGGACGTTATCGCTGCAAGATACGGTAACCTCTTCCAGATGTATGAGAAGATCACTGATGTGAACCCATACGAGGAGCCAATGATGATTTACCCTGCTATCCACTATACAATGGGTGGTATCTGGGTAGACTACAACCTCCAGACAACAGTTCCTGGTCTCTACGCTATCGGTGAGGCTAACTTCTCTGACCACGGTGGAAACCGTCTCGGTGCATCTGCCCTCATGCAGGGTCTTGCTGACGGTTACTTCATCCTTCCTTATACTATCGGAGATTACCTCGCAGGCAAGTTCAAGGAGCCTAAGACAGACATCAACGCACCAGAGTTCGTTGAGGCTGAGAAGGCTATCACTGACAAGATCGCTAAGCTCTTTGCTGTGAAGGGTAAGAGATCTGTGGATTCATTCCACAAGGAGCTCGGTCTTATCATGTGGAACAACGTAGGTATGGCTCGTAACGAGGCTGGTCTTAAGGAAGCTATCGCTAAGATCCAGGCACTCAAGGCTGAGTTCTGGAAGAACGTATTCGTAGCAGGCGAGAACAACGAGTTCAACCAGGAGCTCGAGAAGGCTCTCCGCCTTGTCGACTTCTTCGAAATCGGTGAGCTTATGGCTCGCGACGCTCTCAACAGAAACGAGTCTTGCGGAGGTCACTTCCGTGAGGAGATGCAGACTGAAGAGGGTGAGACCAAGCGTGACGACGAGAACTACATGTACGTTGCAGCATGGGAGTACAAGGGTGAGGGTGTTGAGCCAGAGCTCCACAAGGAACCGCTTGTATATGAGAACATTAAGATCGCTACCAGAAACTATAAAGACTAATTGACATGGATTTGACATTGAAAGTATGGCGTCAGAAAAACGCCAAGGCACAAGGACATTTTGAGACCTATCAGGTTAAGAATATCTCCTCTGACAGCTCATTCCTCGAGATGCTCGATATCCTCAATGAGCAGCTTATCGCTGAGGGTGTAGATCCGGTAGCTGTCGAGAAGGGATGCAAGAGCAGCGGTCCAGTATCATTCGATCACGACTGCCGCGAGGGTATCTGCGGTGCATGTTCACTCTACATCAACGGCCGTGCACACGGACCAGACGATGAGGTTACAACATGCCAGCTTCATATGCGTAAGTTCAAGGACGGTGACACAATCACTATCGAGCCTTGGAGAGCAAAGGGATTCCCTGTAATCAAGGACCTCGTTGTAGACCGTCAGGCATACGACAAGATCCTCCAGGCAGGTGGATACGTATCAGTAAGAACAGGTGGTGTTCCAGATGGAAACGCTATTCCTATTCCTTACGAGCAGGCTGAGGAGTCTATGGACGGTGCAGCTTGTATCGGTTGCGGTGCTTGTGCTGCAACATGTAAGAACGGTTCTGCAATGCTCTTCGTTGCAGCTCGCGTGAGCTCACTCGCTCTCCTTCCACAGGGTAAGGTCGAGGGTGCTAAGCGTGCTAAGGCGATGGTTGCTAAGATGGATGAGCTCGGATTCGGTGCTTGTACTAACACACGCGCCTGCGAGATGGAGTGCCCTAAGCACATCACAGTATCTCACATCGCTCGCCTGAACCGCGAATTCCTCTGCGCAAAGCTTCAGGACTAAGTATTTGATACTTAAATAATTAAGGTGGTCATTCTACAATGACCACCTTTTATTTTATATTACTTACTATAAAAGTCATGATTGATGGAGTTGACATGCCACCCCCGGCCAGGGGGTGCCTGAGTACCGAAGGTACGGGGCGGGGGTCAACGGAATCAATTATGACTTTTATTTCTTTGATAAGTATGTATTACCACAAGAAATTATCGAATGGATAGCGGCCGGCGTGAATTTCGGCTACCATCTTGTAGAGGTCGCCACGGAGTTTGTCGATACCGATCTTCTCGCGTGCAGAGATGAAGATACAAGGTGTATTCTCCTTGGCAATCCAGCTGTTCTTGAACTCATCAAGCGTGTAGTTTTCCTGTCTCTTAGGTTTAAGTGAGAATTCGTCATACTCCTCGTATCTGTAAGCATCTATCTTATTGAATACCACAAAGATAGGCTTATCTATTGCCTTGATATCCTTGAGGGTTTCCTCTACCACTCTGATATGATCCTCAAAGTTAGGATGTGAGATATCTACCACATGCATGAGGATATCTGCCTCGCGAACCTCGTCAAGTGTACTCTTGAACGCCTCCACCAGCTGATGTGGCAGTTTACGGATGAATCCTACGGTATCGCTGAGAAGGAACGGTACGTTCTCAATAACTACCTTTCTTACCGTAGTATCAAGTGTCGCAAATAGCTTATTCTCCGCGAAAACGTCGCTTTTAGCCAGTAGATTCATCAAGGTACTCTTTCCTACGTTCGTGTATCCTACGAGTGAAATACGCACCAAAGACCCCCTGTTTCCGCGCTGTGATGCCATCTGTCTGTCGACCTTTTTCAGCTGCTCCTTCAGCTTTGAAATTTTGTCCTGGATTATACGGCGGTCAGTCTCGATCTGTGTCTCACCTGGACCACGCATACCGATACCTCCTTTCTGTCTTTCAAGGTGTGTCCACATCCTTGTAAGTCGTGGGAGAAGATACTGATACTGAGCAAGTTCTACCTGCATCTTTGCGTATGCTGTCTTTGCTCTCTGCGCGAAGATATCAAGAATCAGGTTGGTTCTGTCAAGGATCCTGATGTTGAGTTCACGCTCGATATTTCTGAGCTGGGTAGGGGAGAGCTCGTCATCGAAAATCACAACCTCTATCTCATTTTCCTCACAATACTCCCTTATTTCCTGGAGTTTACCGCTTCGGATATAAGTTCTTGAGTCTGGTCTGTCAACCTTCTGGATAAACTTCTTGACGCCTATGGCTCCCGCTGTCTCAGCGAGAAATTCCAGTTCGTCAAGGTATTCCATGATCTGGCGCTCGTCGTCATTCTGCTTGATCACGCCGACAAATACCGCCTTTTCCTGATGCTGTGCTTCTGTAATTTTTGCCATTTATAAATAGGATTAGATCCTTCACTTAGTTCAGGATGACATTAGAATAAATAAGTCCGGTCAAATATATTGATCGGACTTATTATATATTTGAAAATCAAATAATTATCTAAGCTGGAAGATAACAGGGAAGGTATAGGTTACAGGAACCGCACGGTCTCTCTGCTTTCCTGGCTTCCACTTTGGAGACATAGATACTACGCGAACAGCCTCCTTGTCAAGTGATGGGTCGACGCCACGGAGCACCTTTACCTTTGTTACAGTACCGTCCTTCTCAACAGTAAACTGGAGAGTCACACGACCCTGTACGCCGTTCTCCTTTGCAATCTCAGGATAAACGAGTCTTGAGTTTACCCACTTTGAGAACTGGTTTGCGTCTCCACCCTGGAAAGATGGCTTCTCCTCTACGAGCTGGAAAGGAATAGCCTCCTCTTCAACAACCTCTTCCTCAACAACCTCTACGTAGTCCATGATTTCAACTCCGAGGCTTGCGTCGTCCTCAAGGTTCATGAACATATCGTCCTCGATTTCGATTTCGTCGTCAACGATGTCGATCTGGTCTGAAAGCACAGGAATCTTTGGTGCTTCTGGTGGCGGTGGAGGAGTCTCCATCTGAGTAGAAATGATCTCTTCCTCGATCAAAATCTCGGTTGTGTCCTCGAGAAGAGCAGTTTCAGTCTCAGTGCTTGTCCACTCGAATGCGAAGAGTGTGATTGCAAGAGAAACTACAAGTCCGATTTCAACAAACAGCAGCTTCTTGTTCTCCAAGCTGGCTTTTTCTGTTTTTTTGATTTCCATATCGTGTTAATGTTTTTATATTCTCATTTTGCCCGGTAAAGTTAGAAATTATATTTTTTATTTCAAACTTTTTATACATTTTGTAGTTTTGCATAAAATTTCACTCTATGATATCATATTATTTCGAGGACATTGATTTTATTTTCAAAGGTAAGACACTGAATAACCGTTGGCTACGCCTGGTTGCAGAGAGCGAGATACGCAGAATAGGGGATATATCGATCATATTCTGTTCCGATAATTATATATTGGATGTAAATCAGCAGTACCTTCAACACGATTACTTTACCGATATCATCACTTTCGATTATTGTGAAGGCGATAAGCTTTCAGGTGATCTCTTTATCAGTGTTGATACAGTAAGGGAGAATGCGATCGAATATGGAACCGAGTTCAAAGACGAATTGAATAGAGTAATTGTACATGGTATCCTTCATCTGATCGGTTACGATGATCATGAAGAAGATGATATCAAGGTAATGAGAAGTAAGGAGAATTATTACCTTTCATTGAGAGAGCTTGTGTAGTATGCAGAGAAACTATGATATAATAGTAGTCGGTGGAGGACACGCAGGATGTGAGGCAGCCATGGCTGCTTCGCGAATGGGCTCGTCTGTTCTTCTTATCACGATGGACATGAATAAGTTCGGACAGATGTCCTGCAATCCAGCAATCGGCGGAATTGCCAAGGGACAGATTGTTCGTGAGATAGATGCGCTCGGAGGTTACACCGGAATCGTAACTGATGCTTCGACTCTCCAGTTCCGCATGCTTAACAGGTCAAAAGGTCCGGCAATGTGGAGTCCCCGTGCTCAATGCGATAAAATCCAGTTTTCTCTATATTGGAGAAAAATCCTTGAAAGTGCCTGTAAATTAGATATTTACCAAGATACAGTCGTTAATTTCCTCTTTGAGAATTCAAAAATTACGGGCGTCCGTACGACTACAGGGGCAATTTTCAATTCTCAGGCGGTTATTTTGACTGCCGGAACCTTCCTTGACGGCAAGATGTTCATTGGTCGCAACATGTTCGAGGGAGGAAGGATCGGAGAACTTCCGTCGCATGGTCTGACTCAACAGCTGGTTGAGATGGGAGTTGCAACAGCTCGTATGAAGACTGGTACTCCTCCGAGAATCGATATTTCATCTGTCGATACTTCTTCGCTCATTCATCAGTTCGGTGACGAGCGGCCAGACAAGTTTTCTTATCTTCCTTTCCTTTCGACAGCTCAAAACGGAACTCCTCAGATGCCGTGCTTCGTAGTCCATACAAACGAAAAGGTTCATGAAACTTTAAGAAGCGGTTTTGCGGATTCTCCTCTCTTCTCAGGAATGATTACAGGAATAGGTCCGAGGTACTGTCCGAGCATTGAAGATAAGCTCAGGACATTTGCCGGAAAGACGGAACATCAGCTATTCCTTGAGCCGGAGGGTAGGGGAACGAACGAGTACTATCTTCAGGGATTTTCGTCGTCACTTCCGCTCGATGTGCAGATGGAAGCACTCCATCAGATCAAGGGACTTGAGAATGCAAAGGTTTTTCGTCCAGCGTATGCTGTTGAGTATGATTACTTTGACCCAACTCAACTTAAAGCGACACTTGAGTTAAAGAATATTGAAAATCTGTTCTTTGCTGGTCAGATTAATGGTACAACCGGTTATGAAGAGGCTGCTGCTCAGGGACTTATGGCTGGTATTAATGCTCATTTGAAGGTGACTGGACAGGATCCGTTTATTCTGAAGCGCGATCAGGCGTATATAGGTGTACTTATTGATGATCTTATTACCAAGGGAGTAGACGAACCTTATCGTATGTTTACATCAAGAGCGGAGTATCGTATCCTTCTGAGACAGGATAATGCTGATTTGCGACTTACTCCTTTATCATATAAATATGGTCTTGCAGATGCATACAGGTATGATTATACAATGCGCAAGTACGATTCTGTCGAGCGCTTCAATCAGTTCTTTGCTGATGCAGCTGTTAAACCAGAGCATGTGAATTCATATTTAACAGGAGTTTCTTCTGCTGAAATCGGTTCACGTAAGCGTATAGCAGAATTGATATCTCGTCCGCAGACAGATATTCATTCTTTATTTGATTTAGTTCCACGTGGAACATTTATCAAGTTTAATATAGATATTGAGAGCGAATTTGCTTCGCCTTTGAAAGGTTTATTAGCTGCTGAATCTAAGTACTCAGACCTTATACAGTATAATAATTATAAGGATCTGAATGTACATTTTTCTCCGAAATATGCATGTAATCTGTCTTATAAGGATGCAGCTTATGTCCTTCAATTTAATTCTGAATATCCTGTATCGAAGCTTGATCAGGATTCACTGGATAAGGTCATAGAGGAAAATTACAAGAGGGAGATACTTGACTCGTCAGAGATTTCCATCAAGTATAAGGGTTATATCCAGCGTGAGCAGCAGATGGCTGATAAGATCATGAGGCTGGAGAATCTCATAATTCCTGATGATTTTGATTTTGATAGGGTAGAGAGTCTCTCGATAGAGTGTCGTCAGAAGTTGAAGAAATATGCTCCTAAGACTATCGCCCAGGCATCCAGAATATCAGGAGTTTCTCCTGCAGATATATCAGTATTGTTGGTCTATTTTGGCAGATAAAATAGAATGTAAATAAAAAAAAGTGTTCCACGTGGAACACTTTTTTTTATTTACATTCGCTTGAGTGCAAGTTTTATTATTTCCTCCAGAGTTGCAGTTGGTTTTTCTTTGAGAACTGCGCTGACTGCTTTTGTGACATTGGCTTTTGTGAATCCAAGCATTACGAGTGCTGTCGTCGCTTCGTCGACTGCCGGGTTTGAAGCTGGAACAAATAGGGTAGTCTTGTCTGTACCTGCACCACTTGAAACCTTGTCTTTGAGTTCAAGAATAAGTCTCTGGGCACTCTTCAAGCCAATTCCCTTGATGCTCTTGATCTTGTTTATATCCTCCGCCAGAATAGCGTTTCTAATTTCATCTGAAGTGAGTGATGATAACATCATTCGTGCGGTTGAAGCACCGATTCCTGACACTCCGATAAGGAGTCTGAACAGTTCTCTTTCGTCTTTTGTTGCAAATCCGTAGTACAGTTCCTCGTCCTCTCTGAGGTAGTGATGTATGTAGATTTTTGTCTCTTTGGTGCCGTTCAGAGCCTCGTATGTCTGCAGTGAAATGAGAATCTTGTATCCGATTCCATTGTTTTCTACAGTCGTTTCTGTGGCCGTAAGTTCTTCGATTGTGCCTTTGATGTAATCTATCATGTCTTCGTATGGTTATTGTCTATGCAAAATTATGATAAAATCCTGTAAAAGACGGATAGTTTTTGCTAAATTTGCAAGTTATTATGAATGTACGCGAAATACGATCAATGTTCCCAGCGCTTTCCAGGAAAGTGTATGGCAAGGATCTCGTGTATCTTGACAATGCGGCGACCAGCCAAAGGGTACAGACTGTGCTTGATGAGTGGAACCGTATCAGCTATGAATCCAACGCGAATATCCATAGGGCAGTGCATCGCCTCGCCGATGAGGCTACTCAGGCTTATGAGGCGGCGAGAGACGCGGTGAAAAATTTTCTCAATGCCGCAGGCAGGGAGGAAATAGTATTTACAAGCGGTACGACCGCCGCTGTGAATCTGGTTGCATTCTGCTATGGAGAGGCTTTCGTGAAGGAAGGTGATGAGGTTGTCGTGACTGAAGCTGAGCATCATTCCAACATAGTTCCATGGCAGATGATGTGCAGGCGCAAGGGAGCCGTTCTGAAGGTTCTTCCTATAGATGATTCTGGTCATCTCAAGGTGGAAATGCTTGATGAGATCCTGACCGACAGGACTAAGATCATGGCTGTGACGCATATTTCCAATGTACTTGGAATAATAAATCCGGTCAAGGAAATAATCGAGAAATGTCACTCAAAGGGTGTTCCGGTGCTTGTGGATGGAGCCCAGGGGGCGGTACATTGCAGGGTTGATGTGCAGGATATGGATTGTGATTTCTATGTGTTTTCCGGTCATAAGCTTTATGCGGCGACAGGCACAGGAGTTCTTTATGGAAAGAAGAAGTGGCTTGACGCCATGCCTCCGTATATGGGTGGCGGTGAGATGGTAGGGACAGTGACGTTCGCTGAAACTACTTACGCTCCGCTCCCTATGAAGTTTGAAGCCGGTACACAGAATTTTGCCTCCACGGCAACGTTAAAGCAGGCTATAGAATTTATTAACTTATTGAATGATAATGAGTTAATAGAATATAATGATAAGATTAGAGATTATCTGCTGGATTATTTCCAGAATGATGAAAGAATAATACTCTTTGGTGTTCCTCGTGGAACATCTGATGAGAAGATTCCTCTTTTCTCTTTTGTTGTGAATGGAGTGCATCACGAGGATCTCGCACTGATTCTCGATAAGATGGGTGTCGCTGTGAGGTCCGGACAGATGTGTGCTGAGCCTGTAATGGATAGGTTTGGGGTGACTGGGATGCTAAGGGTATCCGTGGCTCCATACAACACAATGGAGGAGGCAGAGTATTTTGTGAAATGCTTGAATAAAGCAATTGACATGTTGATGTAATATGACACTGATTGAAGCGGAAAACGCCATCATCGAGGAGTTCTCGATGTATGAGGAGTGGCTTGATAAATATGAGTATCTCATCGAGCTAGGAAAGTCTCTAAAGGATTATCCTGAAGAGGCTAAGACTGACGAAAAACTCATAAAGGGTTGTCAGTCAAGAGTTTGGTTGGACCATAAGGTTGAAGATGGAAAGATTATCTTCAATGCTGACAGTGATGCCATCATAACAAAGGGAATCATTTCGCTGCTGATTGGTCTGTATTCAGGCAGGACGGCGCAGGAGATACTTTCTTCTGACTTTTCTGTGGTAGAGAAGATCGGTCTGAAGGAGAATCTGTCACCTACAAGAGCAAATGGTCTGGTATCGATGATCGCTAAAATCAGAGAGGTAGCACAACGTAATATGTAATAGATCTCTCGACTTCGCTCGAGATGACAGTATTAATCGTCGTAATGACTGTCAATTCGATCGACCGAAGGGAGTGGAGAAATCTGATAATGGGACTGAAGGATTGGATAAAGAAGAAGGCCGCAGAGGTGGCCCAGGAAGATAAGGAAAGAAAGATGAGACTTGAAAGGGATATAATCATGGCTCTCAGGCAGGTTTTTGATCCTGAGATACCTGTGAATGTATATGATCTCGGACTTATTTACGAGATTAAGGTCGACGATGACCACAATGTATATATCCAGATGACGCTTACAGCGCCGAATTGCCCTATGGCGGATTACGTCGTGGAACAGGTGAGGAAAGCAGTTGCCGATGTTCCAGGAGTTGTAAGTGCGAGGATTGATCTTGTATGGGAACCAGAGTGGGACAGAAGCAGGATTACTGAGGAAGGACTTGTGGAACTCGGTCTGGACGCAGACTGAAGTCCTGAAGGGGAGAGCGAGTCGAGGAGAGGAGTCCGCGAGGATCGCGTAAAGGTGGAACTTTACCTGTCTTTGGGCTCGAATCAGGGCGATAGACGAAAGAATATAGACGATGCGATAAGTCTGCTCAACGTGGAGCTCGGAACGCCTTATAAGCGTGTTTCTTCGCTTCTGGAGACGCAGCCGTGGGGATTTGAGAGCGAGGGTAAGTTCATTAACGCTGCGGTGATGTATGAACTTGAGCTTCCGAAGGGGTATAATCCGGAGGCGGAAGGTCTGATGATACTGGAAATATGCAAGGATATCGAGAGGAGACTCGGAAGGACAGGGAAGCCTCAGTATGATGAGAAAGGGGAGAGGATATATACGGACCGTCCGATCGACATAGACATATTGCTTTTCGGGGACAATAAGATCGATTGCGAGGAGCTTACAGTTCCGCACAAACTTATGTACGAGAGGGATTTTGTGTTGGAGCCATTGATGGAGATTTCTCCACTCGCTGCGCTCGGTCGAAATGACAGACAAGAAGCGCTCGGTCGAAATGACAAATAAGAATTAAAAACTATAACAATTATGACACAGGAAGAACTTTTTAAAATTCTCGTAGCTCACTGCAAGGAGTATGGATTCATTTTCCCTTCAAGTGAGATTTACGATGGTCTTGGAGCCGTTTATGACTATGGCCAGCTCGGTTCAGAGCTTAAGAATAACATCAAGAGGTACTGGTGGGAGGCTATGACAAGACTTCACGAGAACATCGTGGGTATCGACTCTGCCATCTTCATGCACCCTAAGATCTGGGAGGCTTCAGGACACGTCGGAGCTTTCAACGATCCTCTTATCGATAATAAGGATTCTAAGAAGAGATATCGCGCTGACGTCCTCATCGAGGACTATATCGGTAAGCTCGAGGAGAAGATCGAGAAGGACGTGGAGAAGGGTAAGAAGAAGTTCGGAGAGGCTTTCGACGAGGCTCAGTTCCGTGCTACAAACCCTAATGTACTCCGCAACCAGAAGAAGATTGATGAGGTACGCCAGAGAATGGCTGACGCCCTCAATGCAAACGACCTTGAGGCTCTCCGTCAGATAATCATCGACTGCGAGATCGCATGTCCTATTTCAGGTACAAAGAACTGGACAGACGTACGTCAGTTCAACCTCATGTTCTCTACTCAGCTCGGTAGCGTATCAGGTGACACAAACATCATCTATCTCCGTCCAGAGACAGCACAGGGTATCTTCGTGAATTACCTTAACGTGCAGAAGACAGGCCGTATGAAGATTCCTTTCGGTATCGCACAGATCGGTAAGGCCTTCAGAAACGAGATTGTTGCACGTCAGTTCATCTTCCGTATGAGGGAGTTCGAGCAGATGGAGATGCAGTTCTTCATCAAGCCAGGTACTGAGCTCGACTGGTTCGCAAAGTGGAAGGAGAACCGTATGGCATGGCACAAGGCCCTCGGAATGGGTGACGACAACTACCGTTTCCACGATCACGACAAGCTTGCACACTATGCAAACGCAGCTACAGACATCGAGTTCCGCTTCCCATTCGGATTCAAGGAGCTTGAGGGAATCCACTCACGTACAGACTTTGACCTCGGAAACCACCAGAAGTTCTCTGGAAAGAAGATCCAGTACTTCGATCCGGAGGTAGGTGAGAACTATGTTCCATATGTAGTCGAAACTTCTATCGGAGTTGACCGTATGTTCCTTGCAGTTCTTTCTAACTCATACAAGGAGGAGCAGCTCGAGAACGGCGAGAGCCGCGTGGTGCTCAGCATTCCTGCACCTCTTGCACCAGTTAAGGTTGCTGTGCTTCCTCTTATCAAGAAGGATGGCCTTCCAGAGCTCGCTCGCGAGATTATGGACGACCTCAAGTACGATTTCAACTGTCAGTACGATGAGAAGGATTCTATCGGTAAGAGATATCGTCGTCAGGACGCAATCGGTACTCCGTTCTGCGTGACTATCGACCATGATTCGCTCAACGACCGTTGCGTTACTATCCGTCACCGCGATTCTATGCAGCAGGAGCGCGTTAAGATCGAGGATCTCCATGCTATTATCGCTAAGGAGGTGAACCTCAGCAACATCCTCAAGAAGTTGAACTAATGATCAGAATATAAGACTATGAAAAGAATTCTTACAATCCTTGTTGCAATGGCAGCATTCCTTGCAGCAGAGAACACAGCAGATGCTCAGCTCCTCAAGAAGCTTTTGGGAGGTAAGTCAGAGACTACAACTACAACTCAGACTACTACAGCTGCTACATCTAACGGTCAGGCAGCAGGTGTGGCTCTCAAGGCTCTCTACACTCAGTACAAGGCTGACGGTAAGCTCGATATGGGTAACCTTACAAACCTCATGAACCTCACTACTCTCGCAACTAATGTACAGGGTCTCAAGGGTCAGTCAAACAAGTCTGCATTCTACATGGATTTTGCAAAGGGACTCGTTCTCGGATCTAACAATCTCGTGACTGAGAGCAATTCATCATCAGTCATGAGCGGTCTTACTAACCTTGTAAACAACGTTGATCTTTCAGGTCTCACTGCGTCAGCAGAGGAAAAGGCAAGTTCAGCAGCTTCAGCACTCACTGAGAAGCTTACAGGTGCTTCCGAGAAGGCTAATACAGCAGTAGAGAATGCAACTGAGATTGCAAGCGCAGTAACTAATATCTTGAATCTCTTCAAGTAGTAAAGAACTCAGTCTAAACTGATAAAGCAAACCAGGCACCTGATTCATGTCAAGTGCCTGGTTTTTATTTATTTGCTAACGACCTCTCTCACGACCTGCTCGATCAGGTCTTCCTGAATCTCACACTTATAGGTCCCGACCATGTCGTCACGGTCGTACTCTCTTGCGCTTCCCTGTGCGGCAAGGCCACACAACAGGAAGACAATTGATATCAAATGTCTTATTGGTTTCATTGTGTTTACTGATATTAATATGTGTCTTAAAGATGATAACATTCACCGAAAGTTACACGAGATAAATGCTCTTATCATCTTTGCATAGGTCATTTTATCTTTCAAATACCAATTTACCTAAATGCCAATACTCATATAAAGTAAGGCTATCAGGATATGAATACTTATACCTTTTATATGTCAGAGTCATTGGGGCATCCCACCCCATAGGATTATCTAAAGGTATTTTCACTGAATCTATTTTCATACCTGTACTCTCATCTAACATCTCTTTTCGGAGAAGAGGATAATCATAACGACCGCTAGACCTGACAAGAACAGGTTTATCTCCACAATATGCCCCTCCAATTATAATCTCCGGAGAAGAATCATGTTTACAAGCAAGACTCATATCTGTTGCTGGTGTAAAGTCCACAGCTGCATGAAAAGTTATAATTGTGTCCTCATCTTCTATTGAGTAGCGCACCATATATTCAATCGATTGTCCATAGGGATTCGGGATAGAATCGATACTGCTTATAAAAGAGTATAAAGAATCATTAACACCCGAACTCGTAAAGAGCAACTCCTGCTTGTCATAACTAGTCTTTATGTCTTTCTGGTGATTTGAGTTGCAAGACATTAACAAAACAAGCATCAATACAATGTACAATACCTTCATTACTTGTAGTTTAAAGTTCCAAAATAAAAATCCTTATAGCTGTTAATAGTTCTAATATATCTCGGCCTATAGCGTTCAACATTATAAAGCCGTTTTGAACGCGGAAAGTAAACATAGTTATATTTGGGTACAGTCCCCCAATGGGTCTTTTGGTGATCATTACCGTATTGTATCCATCCGCCATCATATCCCATAGAAAACCGTTCACCAGCATACGTATTTTCATTAGTATGAGAATGAACACTAGCTATAGGTAATTCTACATTGCCACTTAGCACTGAATAACTATCAACAGAAGACTTATTATGGCTTGTACCTATGAGATATTCATCCCCTTGACTCCTATGCACCGCCCATTCAACATCTGTGTTGTCAGTCACGAACTCAAATATCTTGAAAATGTTGTCTATATTAGAGTCGGTTCGATAAGTTGAATTCTGATTATTATCTAATTTTGACAAGGATTCAAGAGCATCCGAGTTAGAAAGTTCAATCATATTACCAGTACGCTGACCTTCGTCATCTATTTGATAAAGTTGATGAACTTCATCTGTATCATCTATAAGTTTTATATTCCCCCTTGAGTTAATTTCATATATTCCTTCCCCATCCGGATCCACAAAGTTCACCGGATTATTATTGCAGAAAGCATAAGGCGACACGCCGTAATACTTCTCTGAGAGAGGGTCCGGGGTCATCCAGCGGCGGAGGGTCGGGCTGTACTGTCTTGCGCCGAAGTCGGTGTAGCAAGTTCCGAAGTCCTCGTTCTGGGCTTCCTTACCGGTGTAGCCGTCTCTGAGGGTCTGACCGTCAGGCAGAACTGCTGTCGCGAGCGGGTGTGGAGGAGTATCCCCCTGCAGCCTAACCATTACAACAGACTCATCGCCGAAGGCAGAGTAGTCTGACGCCTTGTACAGCTCGCCTGTCTTGCCGTCGACCACTGCTCTGACACTGCCGAGGTAATCGGTAACATAGAGCAGGGCTCCGTCAGGAGTCAGTCGGCCGCCGCCGAAGGCTGCGCTCTCCAATGTCAATGAACTGCCGGCATTGCTGCCGGAACGCTTCCTATACACGAACGGACCTCTGTAAACAAGTCCCTCACCGCTGCCGTCCAATGCACTCAGCTTCGTTCCATCCGAAAGATAGGAATAATTCAAGCAATCCTTGCAAAAGAATCAATCCTTTTTTCTGCAAGGATTGCTGTTTTAAGTCCCAATGGCCGTTTTTGAGCCGTTATTTTGAATCCTCGCACAAAAAAGTGTCATTTCTTCTGCAAGGATTCAAATCACAAGAGCCACTGCTATCCGACGACGTCCTTCACAACCTGCTCGATCAGGTCCTTCCAGATTTCGTTCTTGTCTTTACGTTTGCGGGAAGAGCCACTTATGTCATTACGTTGCAGGACTACCCTCTTCTCATACCCGTCCTGCAGATGGTGGCCCCAGAAGAGACTGTCCTTGTCCAGGATCTCCATCTCCTTCATCACATACTTGTCAAGTTCGTGGACCTGTACTGTGTCGGCTTCATGTTCATCGAAGTGAAGAACGACCAAGTCCTCCTTGACTTCCCATTTTCCGAAATACTTGTAGGTATTGTCACTGACGGTGTTTGTGACCATAAAGGTGTTGTCAGTGTGCAGATGCAGATTCAGGACATATTCCGGAATCTCATATTTGTAGGTTCCGACCATATCATTCTGGTCATACCCACGCTCGCCTCCCCATGCGGTCAGACCGCAAAACAGGAAGACAATTGATATCAAATGTCTTATTGGTTTCATTGGTATTGATTTTAAATTATTGATTTGCAATCCTTAGCTACGAACAATCCTGGCGTAGCTAAGGATCTTTCAGAAAGAAGATAGATTAAATTGTTCTACTTACTTATCATTGTTGTGAATCTTTACATTATCGTCAACTTTTGTTTTTGCAATATAAAGATATAATTGTTTATCACACAAGGTTATACGGAAAATTCTAAAATTACAGCTTTCCTCAAAGAATGATGATAAATGTCGTGCAAAATTAGTAGACAATATTTCCTTCTGGGAATCATTTAAGTAAGGCGTCCTTATAAAATATTCTAACCAACGCATAGTAGAATCATTATAATCAATTCCACTATGCTGACTTACATATGTTCCACCATCATATAAAGCAATATATGTATAAGTGTGAGAGGTATCTTCTTCCCACTCTACAGTTTCCATGAAATTCAAGAGCAAAGACTTTCCCCATGGAAATATCCACCAGCACCATACTTTACCTTCGAGATCCTTCAAGAGTATCGGTGCCAAATCCTCGTCCAAAGAATCTTCAACAATTTGTTTTTGCTGCATTCTGCTTACATATGGCTGTGAAGCAAAATCATTCACCCAATACCTGAAAGCATCCTGGCTATCCTCACTTTGATAGCATCTCAAATAGACATTACCTTTAAATTCTGTTATAAAAGAAAATGTTCCCATCACCTGTTTCCTTTTGCATTCTGACTATGATTTTCTCCTCGGAAATCACTCTTGCTTTTCCAATGGTCCATTTGTTTTTTGAGAAAGGCCTCCTGCCTTTTTTCCTCGGGAGTTTTATTTGGCTTACTCCTCATTTCCTCATATTGTTTTTTGGCGGACTCATATCTTTCTCTAGCAGAAGCTTTCGCTTTTGAGTTAGCATATTGACTGTTTTTGTTTCCTCCCGAAACATTGCTTTTCCCTCTCTCATACCCCTGTCCCTGATTAGTAGCCGAATTAGCCATCATCATTGCACCTGTCGCAACAGTCGCAGCTCCAGTCGCTGCTATTTCTGCACCTGCCGCGGCAACGGGTCCGGCAACTACAACTGCGACTCCTGCTGACGTTACTGTCACAGAGACTCCAGCCACAGCAAGTGCTCCTCCGCCAGCCATCATGGCCCCTCCTGCCTTAGTCATACTCTCACCGACAGCTAACATCGTCAAGTCAACATCTCTCAACGCCATGTTATAGTCTGATGGGTCGTTCGGGGTATATTTATCGCGCAGAGCTCCTGATCCTGGAACTAAATCGGTGAAAAGTCCTATTCCATATCCGACCGCCTTATCCAACCAATCCATTCCGTTCATATCAACGTATCGAACTGGATTGTTGTTGCAGAAAGCATAAGGCGACACGCCGTAATACTTCTCCGAGAGAGGATCCGGGGTCATCCAGCGGCGGAGGGTCGGGCTGTACTGTCTTGCTCCGAAGTCTGTGTAACCTGTGCTGAAGTCCGGGGTCTGGGCTTCCTTGCCGGTGTAGCCGTCTCTGAGGGTCAGGCCGGCTGGCAGGACTGCTGCCGCCAACGGCTGCGGAGGTGTATTTCCCTGCGGCCTAACCATTACCACAGACTCATCGCCGAAGTCAGAGTAGTCTGACGCCTTGTACAGCTCGCCTGTCTTGCCGTCGACCACTGCTCTGACACTGCCGAGGTAATCCGTCACATAGAACATCGCTCCCGATGGAGTCATCAGGCCGCCGCCGAAGGCTGCGCTCTCCAATGTCAATGAACTGCTTGCATTACTGCCGGAACTCTTCCTGTACACGAACGGTCCTCTATACACAAGCCCCTCACCGCTTCCGCCCAGCGCACTCAGCTTCGTTCCATCCGAAAGATAGGAATAATTCACCAAAGTTGTATCATTCCTGACGATATTTCCTATGAGGTCAAGGTCATTGTAGGTCATCGACTGTCCTGTCATTCCGTCGAAGGTCATTCGGCCGAGGGCGTCATGGGTGAAGGTCACTGTATCATGCTGCGCCACAGAGGATGCGGTCAGCGAAATCAGCCTGTCGCCGTCGTATTCATAATCGAATGATACCGCTGAGCCAGGAAGGGTTTCCGAAAGGATGTTGCCGCGTGAGTCGTATGTATATTCCCTGAAACTTCCCTGGCGTCCGCTCTTCGCGAGACGGCCGGCAGCATCATAGGCATAGCCTTCTGTCCTGCTGTAGACCAATCTTCCACCATTTATCCACTTGTCATTCTTCTTTGATATTAGTCCGGAATATTGCGGAACCGTTCCACTCAGCACATCAGACGAATCATATCCTAGAGACTGGATGAAAAGCGGGGTGTCATCTATACTTACGGAAAGGGTGTCAGTCCAGCCCTGAAGTGTGTATGAGAGAGAAGTTGTGAGTCTCGGGTAGTTCTGCATCAGTGATGAGGTTCCGGAAGGACGTCCGAGAGCGTCGTAGCTATGTATGACCTTTGCTGTCTGCGGCGCAGATCCGGAAGGAGTCAGGGTTGCTGTCTCAGACTTCAGACGTCCGCGCTGGTCATAGGTGTAGTCCACTGAAAGGACATCAATCCTGTTTCCATAGGCGCATGTACTTGTAGATGATGATACTTCACCGGCAAAGTTATAGCCCAATTCCTCTATCTGTTCGCTTCCGTCCGTATGTCTTGTCTTCACGACAACCGGTCTTCCTTTCTCGTCATAGGACCATGTGATCCTCGTGTATCCGGTCACATCCGAGTCCGGACCGACTACGGCAATGCGTGATTGTGTCTTCTTTCCTTTCGGATTGCTTCCGGTCACTCCTGACGGGTAGACATCATAGGCATGCTCCTCGAGAAGTCTCCGCTGACCTCCCGGACGGGTCTGCCAGACCCTGGTCACCCTGTTCATCGCATCGTACTCCATCTCCTTCAGGACTCCGTCACGCAGGATCGAGACGATCCTGTCCTCGTCGTCGTAGGTGTAGTATTCGCGGACAGAGCCGGGGATGCCCTTCGAGGACATGCGGCCGAGGCTGTCGTAATCGTAGCGCCACATGTTCAGGGTGTCGGTTGCAGCGATGCCGCTGCCCTTCACGGCACGGAGACGGTCGTGAAGGTCATAGATATAATCAGTATTGCCGTCATTTCCTACGGAAGTATGGATGGTCTTCCCGAAGTGACACCTATGCCAGGCAGATAGGTATATGTAGTCACATGTGCAGCAGGAAGTGCGTCTCTTAAGCCGTTAAGCAGATCAAGAAGCGAAGAAGGAAGGTTGTCAATGACCATCAGAGAATCCAATGCCCCAGGTCGGTCTGAGCCGAGAGACCAAGACAGCCTGAGAATATCATCAACAGTGCTGTCAGAATGTTTTTTCTCTTCATAAAGATGTAGATAAAGTGTTAAAAATCATCGCAATTTTAGATGATTTTCTTTGGTATATTATCATCTTAAGAGAGTGGTTAATATGTTATTAATCAATTATATAACTGAATTATATCTGGCTATTAAGGACTTATGCTGTTTTGATTAGGTTAGACGTTAATCTTGATGTACACTGTAGGTTATTATAACAAAAGAAAGGTACCGAATCGTGATGTTCGATACCTTTCCTTTGTTGGGTTGTGCTATGTTGCTATTTCTTGTCTGACTCTTCGATAGTGACTGTAGTATTCTCACCGTTGAGGGTTACTGTAAGGTCTTTTGTCTGACCGTTACCATTATTGCTGATGATGTAGTTGATTGTTGTACCGTTCAACGAAGCGTCGAAGTTGTGATAGTATACGTGATACTGACCCTCTTCACCAATATATCCGGTGATTGTTCCTGGCCAAACTCCAGCAAGCTGAGTTTCATTGGCATCCCAAGCATAGATGTACTTGTCGTACCAATCGACGGCCTTGTTAACCTTGATTGTTAGCTTGCATGCTGTAAGGACAGGCTCCTCCGGAAGCACCACTTCCTCGTCATCCTTCTGGCTGAAGTTGAGGTCGTTGTCGGCTACCCAGTCAGAAATCTCAGGTGTGAATGCTGTGTAGATGCTCTCTGGAGATACAGATACTGTAGCTGTGCTCACCTTACCTGTAGTGAATGTCACCTCCTCTGAAAGAATGAAAGTATACTGCTTTCCTGAAACTGTTGTGATGGCGAGCTTTGGAGAAGCTGTCTGAGGAGCTACGATAAGCTGCCAAGTGTTCTCTCCGCTCTTATAAGCCTTGATTGTACCTGCTGTACCTGTCGCAGTAAGATCAGAATGATCTGCAGTGCTGAAAGAAACTGCACCGAGAACATCTGTAAACCATACATCGGCAATTTCCTCCTTAAGCTGATTGTCCACATTCACAACAATCTTAGAGAGGGCGTGCTTGAATGGAAGATTCACAGCCTGCTCTGTAGGATATGCCTTAGCTGTAGCAAGAAGAAGGTCAGAAACAGCGTAACCTACCTTAGCAGACTGGTCTGCATTGACCATGAATGACTGAGTCGCAGCAAAACCCTCCATAGTATTGCTTGCAGGATACATTGCAGTTATAGTAGCCTCAACATCAGTGTCCTCATACCACTCATAAGGAACAGAAGAAGTAAACTGTCCGCCTGAGTATGTGAAATGAGCATTATAAAGATAGCACTCAGGGTTGAAGATGTTCACTGAAATCTCGTCACCGTTCTCGAAAGATGTGTCTGTCGCTTTAGTGAACTGGTAGAGCGATGCGCTCAGTTTGATCGGCATTTTTTCCGGTGCCGGCTGCGGTGCTGGCTCCTTTCCGCAGGCCATTGCCATGAGACCTGCCGCTGCAAATAAAAGTAATGTTCTGAATTTCATATAGTTATCATTAATCATTATTCCATCCCTGTGCCTTCATCGGGAGTTCAACTCCGTCAGGCGTTACGACTACAGCACCGACTTCAGGCTTCGCCAGGTGGCCTATGATGTCGAATGTCTGGAAATCGTGGCGGAATTTGTCGTGCTTGCCGATCGGAATAGTGAAGAGAAGTCTGTAGTCCTCTCCTCCGTTGAGTGCTGCCGAGATAGGGTCTATGTTCATTTCCTTGCCAACATCGAAGGTTTTACCGGCAAATGGAAGCTTGTCTACGTATACCTTGGCTCCGAGTCCGCTGTCACGCACGAGGCGCTTCACTGCGTCCGCAAGTCCGCGGGTAACGAGGTAGCCGTGTGACGGCATGATCTCGGTATCCTCCATCTGGCCTATCACGGCAGGGCTGATCTGCGGCTTGAGATATGCTCCGACGAGGTTCTTGTATGCCTCAAGGTTTGCCTGATCCTTGCCCTCCTCGAAATTCTTCTTTTCTCTTTCCAGCACCTGGAATCCCATATATGCCGCTCCCAGGCTGCCTGATACGCATATCAGGTCCATGCTCTTCGCCTCAGGACGGCGCTTTGCCATGAGGAGAGAAGTTTCTCCGGATGATGAAATACTGATAGTCAGTCCGTTAGGTGATGGAACAAGGTCAAGGGATACATCCTTGTAACCATGTTCTTTCGCTGCTGAAACTATACCTGCCCATACTTCCTTTATCTGCTCGAAATCAAGTTTTGCCGAGATTCCGATGCGTACGTCCATTGTCCGCGGATGCGAGAATTCAGCGTAAAGCTCGCCGGTCACCGCGGTCACACACTTGTATCCCAGGTGCCTGAGCGGAAAGTATATGAGGTCGAAGTCCATGCCCTCGATGAAAACACGTGACTGAGTGCTTACACAGCTCTTTCCAGAGGTTTCAAAGAAGCATGTCCTGTATGGTTTGTAAGGGGTGCCTTCGTATAGTCTTGCGATAGCCTCGACTCTACCGAGGTCTGAGAATCTTTCTTCTGCCATGGTTTTATGCATTAATCAAGATGCAAAATTACAAAATAATCACCTGCTCGGCAACGTTCCAGCCGGAAATGACGAGTTCCGCATCTATGCCGTCGATAATCATGGCACCGGTATTCACGGTCAATGTTTCGCCAGGCTGCAGGGTCACGAGGTTGTCGCTCCACAGTGCAGGGAAAATCTCTCCGTTACGATACTTGATGTCCATTCTGACGAAGAATGCCACCACATCTGACTTGTTCTCAAGTGTAACCTGGTCGCCGTTAACGGATACAGCCACTTCTGCAGGCGCAAGGGTGTCAAGTGCAGAGAAGTCTGCATAGCTCTCCAACTGCGTCCTCCACCATCTGTATTTGCTCCAGTCGTGCTTGTCCATCACTTCAGCGATGACATATTCGTTCTTTGATACTATATTGCCCTTCTTGTCTGTCAAAGTGAGGAAGAGGAACATCACGTCGTTGATGTCCTCGCCCTTCGGATATACCTCAAACAGTTTTACAGAGCTTCCCATCGGCATGTCGGCGTCAGAAGAAGCATCGCAGAGGAGCTTTCCGTCAAGACCGTAGGCCTTCATGTGGGCTCTCAGTTGGACATCTTCCTTCTCGTCGTTTACAGCGTAGAGATAATTGTCCCCATAGTTGTAGATCAGCTGCTGAGGAGCACATCCCTTTCTTACCGACCAGAATCCGGAAGTAGGAACAAGGTACCAGTCATACATCTGCCAGTAGAGTGAAGGCCATGCGGAGTTGAGCATCCACTGGATCACTCCTGTAGAGCGTGGAACATTGACACGATGTGCCTCGATCATGGCCCTGGTGCCTTCATAATCGATGAAATGTGCCTTGCGGATGAATTCGTCAAGGTTGTCTGCACCGCCCATGCGCTTTTCTATGACTGTCTTCAGCTCGCTGAGATCGTGCAGGGCATCGCGTGATGTGGTCGTATGGTAGTCGTATGCTTCACCGACAGGCCAGAGCTGGTCTTCCGGAATCATCTTGAGAATGGTCTCCTTTACAGGGAACTGCGCTCCGATACCGATTTCTGTATTGAATCCTGTAGCATTGCCCTTTGCCTCTTCGCTGTACCAGTAATACGGAGCCTGCCACTCGTATGGTCCCCACATCTTCATGCCGGCAGGGCCGCTGAGCGGGCTCGTAGCTGAGCCTGCATGCACCATGTATGGTCTTGTAGTGTCTGTTTCTGCGAGCACATCGAGGTATTTATGCTCGAGTTCCGGACGAGGAAGCATGTCGCTGGCGGCATACCATCCGATGATTGAAGGGTGGTTGCGGAGCCAGAGCACCTGGTCCTTGAATGACTCTGCTATGAGGTCCATTTCCTCTTCGGTAGCAATGCAGCCGTATCTGTCGTTAGGTTTTCCTGTGTAGACTTCCCATTCCCACTGGCAGCTCCAGCCCACGAGTGCGAACACTCCGAGCTTGTCGCAGGTGTCGTATATGTTCTGCGATGTGCCCCATACGTTCTCGAAGCGGATAGTGTTGAGGTTCATGTGCTTTACGTACGAAACCTCGATCATGTTTCTTCCGTCAGGATTGCGGAGGAAGATGTCGTCTGTCCAGCCAGCTCCCTTGATGAGAACCTTCTTTCCGTTGAGGACGAACTGCCTTCCCTTAGTCTCATTGATGTATGAGTCTATCTGTCTTACTCCGAAATCAATCGAATGTGAGTCGGATACCTTGTTGTTTATGACAAACGAGAGATCCATGTTGTACATCTCCGGAGTACCGAGGTTGTGGCACCACCACAGGCGCGGATTCTTCATATGGAGCACTTTCGCATCCTCTGAAGTCACCTTTACTGTCCTGGTTTCTCCTGCTGCAAGGGTCACCGGATATGAGAACTTCTTGCCGTCGAACTTACCGATGAGCTTTCCATTGACCTCAGCGTCGGAACTGTTGCAGAGAGTTGCCTCTACTGTCAGCCATGCCTCGTCAAGCTCTACGGTGTCTACCTTAGAGGTGATCACGGGATTCTTCATGGACACTGCGTCGCTGTAGCGGATCCATACAGGACGGAAGATGCCCATGCTTTCGTCTGCAGGTCTCGGGTTCCAGTCCACGAATCCGATATTGAACTCGCCAGGCTGCCATCTGTGCACCTTTACAGCAAGCTTGTTCTCTGCTTTGAGAAGGTCAGTAACGTCGTATGAGAACTGACGGAACGGTCCGTAGAGTTCGTCTGATGAGGCTACCTGTGTGCCGTTGAGCCATACGTCAGCACGATAGCTGATGCCGTCGAATGCGAGCTCAGCGCGCTGATTGTCTTTAAGCTGAGGCAACTCAAATGTTGTGATATACCACCAAGGTTCCTCGAACCGGGTGCGGTCTATATCCTTGTAGTTCATTCCGACGAGCACTTCGTCATCGGCTATTGCTCCCATCACCGTGCATGGAACGGTTGCCAGGTATCCTAGTTGGCCAAGATCTCCATCGGTGGTCAGTTCCTGTCCGTCAAGTTCTGTCCAGGAAGCCGGCATAAGCCTCCAGGCCCAGGTTCCGTTCAGCTGGATGTCTTCTGTCTGCGGCTCTGCAGAGGTGCTGCATGCGGAAATGGCTGCAAAAGCGGCAGCGATAGCTAAAATTCTAAAGTATTTCATATACTGGTGTTATTTTTCGTCAAGTACTGATGCTCCGTAAAGTCCCATGTCGCCGTCTTCCGAGAAGAGGATCTTCACGTCCTTTGCGGTCTCATAAGGGAAGGTCTGCACGGTCCTGTGCATGCTTGCGGCGAAGTATGGATGTCCTGCCGCAATACCGCCTCCGAATATGATGGCTTCGGGATCATAAGCGAAGAGGACGGCCTTCACGAGCTCGCCGATATGGTGTCCGAACTCATCCCAGAGCGCCTGAGCCTGCGCATCACCGGCCTGTGCCTTGGCTGCAAGCTCTGCTCCAGAGGTGTTGTGGGCCACGAAGAAAGGAGTGCTGCAGTAACTTTCATAATCCTTGTCAAGATAGCTGAGGCAGCCGATTTCGCCGGCTCCTGCGTTGCGGCCTTCGTAGAGGTGTCCGCCTATGATGATGCCGGATCCTACTCCTGTGCCGAGGGTCACTCCCACGACGTCCTTATAGCCGCGGCCCTGGCCGAAGCGGCTTTCGCCGAGGGCGAAGCAGTTCGCGTCATTGTTTATATGGACCGGAATACCGAATCTTTCCTCGAATATGTCCTTCAGGTGCACTTCCTGCCATGAAGGTATGTTGGCTACATTGTATACGATGCCTCGTTTGGTGTCCACGACCGATGGAACGCCCATTCCGATTGATGTTACTTCCTTACAGATAAGAGGTTCTATGAGTGCTGCAATTGCCTCTATGACCTCCTCCTGAGTGCCTTTAGCCGGGCATGGGGCTTTTTCTTTTCTTATTACGGTCGTGCCGTCGACAAGGGCGGCTCTCACGTTTGTTCCGCCAAGATCTACTCCTATTTTCATAAACTTACTATATTTGCAATGTGTTACCACAGTACACCACAGTTTGCAAAGATAAGAACTTTATGGTTGTTTCTATGAAATACAGGAGATTATTTGCTGTCATTGCGTCGTTTGCGGTCCTTTCCGCTTTATGTTATAGCTTCTTCGCCGGGACTGAGGCAGAGCGGCAGGCGAGGGGATTGGCCCGAAGGATAGTGCCTTTTTATGCCGGAAAGATCGATTTCAGGCAGACGGCCGATACCATTGATGTGTTCACTCTATATTCAGAAGGCTCAAGACTTGTAATCGAGGGAAACAATGCCATCTCTATGGCCATGGGACTGAATCATTACCTGAAGAACTATTGCGGTGTGACGGTGTCATGGTATGCTTTCGAGCCGGTTCAGTATCCGGCGGCGATGGAGGCTGTGGAGGCTCCTGTGCGTGTCGAGGCTAAGGTCAAGGACAGGTTTTTCCTGAACTACTGCACCTTCGGCTACACGATGCCATGGTGGAAATGGGAGGACTGGGAGAGATTCATAGACTGGATGGCCCTGAACGGAATCAATATGCCTCTTGCGAATACCGGTCAGGAGGCTGTTTGGCAGAAAGTGTGGCGCAGACATGGCCTTTCCGATGAGGAGATACGTTCATATTTTACCGGTCCTGCGCATCTGGCATGGCACCGCATGTGCAACATAGACCACTACGATGGTCCTCTTCCGCAGAACTGGATAGACTCGCAGGTGAAGCTCCAGAAGAAGATCCTCAAGCGCGAGCGTGCCCTGGGCATGCGTCCGGTCCTGCAGGCCTTCGGAGGACATGTGCCCGAGCAGCTGAAGGAGATTTACCCGGAGGCGCAGATTACCGATATACCGTTCTGGGGAGGCTTCCCGTCTGAAAATCTTTGCCATTTCCTTGCTCCTATGGATCCGCTTTACGTGCAGATTCAGCGTGAATACATGACCGAGCAGGAAAAGATGTTTGGAACGGACCATATTTATGGAGTGGATCTTTTCAATGAGGTGGATGCCCCTTCATGGGATCCCGAGACTCTGGCAGAGATATCGCGTTGTGCTTATGAATCGATGGCTTCTGTCGACCCGGATGCTGTGTGGCTGCAGATGGGGTGGATGTTCTATTATGACCGTGAACACTGGACTCCGGAGAACGTCAAGGCCTATCTCCAGGCAGTGCCTCAGGGGAAGGTCGTGATTCTGGATTATTATCTGGAGCATACTCCGGTATGGACCGTTACGGATAAGTTCTATGGACAGCCATACATTCTTTGCTATCTTGGCAATTTCGGAGGTAACATCAGACTTGCCGGTAACTTCCATCAGGCTTCCGAGCGCATCGACGATGCTCTTGAGCGCGGTGGAGACAACCTGTGCGGAATAGGCTCTACGCTTGAAGGATTCGGCATAAACCAGTTCATGTACGAGTATGTTTTCGACAAGGCGTGGTCTTCAGGGGTTTCAGATGAGGAATGGGTGAGGACTTTATCGGAGCGCAGGACAGGATCGGCCGATCCGCATGCCGAGAATGTGTGGAAGACATTGACAGACAGCATATATGTCGCCGGCTCGTTCTC
This sequence comes from Bacteroidales bacterium, assembly GCA_017631875.1. Next base: position 26,715 of record JAGBSL010000017.1, read on the forward strand.
CAGCCAGACTCCTCTGACGTGTGCCCGTCCTTGCCTTGAGGGTTACTGGCACTGGACATCGATCCATAATACGCGATATGACAATGCGGTGCTGGTCAGGGCTTGGAAGGAGCTGCTGAAGGTGGAATCTGACCGAGACACATATTATTCTGATGTGGTCAATCTCGGTACGCAGGCGCTCGGTAATCATTTTGCAGTGCTTCGTGACAGCCTTACTGCGGCGTACAAGGTCCATGATCTTGAAGCTGCGCGCGAGGTTTCATCCCGGATGCTTCAGCTTCTGGAGGATCTTGATGCCTTGGCGGCCTGTGATCCTCAGCTGAGCCTGAAGCGTTGGCTTGACGATGCTTCAGCCTGCGGTCAGACTCCGGAGGAATCGGCGTATTACCGTCGCAACGCCCGTACGCTCATAACAGTATGGGGGCCAGCCCAGAGCACGCTGCTTGACTATGCGACCAGGCTGTGGAGCGGTCTTGTGGAGTCGTATTATGCTCCTCGCTGGGAGATGTACATTGAGGAGATCCTTTCATGTATCGAGGACGGACGTGAATATGACCAGACTGCGTTCTTTGAGCGTCTGGCGGAATTCGAACGGAACTGGGCCGAATGTGACACACCTATAAATTATAAAGAGGCCACATGTCCGGTACGTCTATCTCTTGAACTGGTTACCAAGTATGGTTTATAGGCGTATTTTCTAAAAAATATCACGCAAAATAGAGTATATGTTGTTTTAATTATTATATTTGTCGCTCGGTTTACACCACAGCACACCACACTAAACAGAAAAATATATTTAATAACATAATAATCAAACATTTACGAACATGAAAAAGTTGTTTTTCGCGCTTATGATGGGTCTTGCTCTTGCAGCATGTACTCCAGAGGCGTATGACGATACTGCCATCAAGGAGCAGATCGACAATCTCGACGACCGCCTCACCAAGGTTGAGGAGGATCTCGCAACTCTCGAGCTTAATGTAACAGCAATGAAGACCCTCGCAGAGGCTCTCAAGAGCGGAAAGTACATTGAGACAGTAGTTGCTCTCGAGGATGAGACAGGTTACACCATCACTTTCTCTGATGGCTCTACTATCGTTGTAAAGCACGGTGAGAAGGGTGATAAGGGTGAGACAGGTGACAAGGGTGAGACAGGTGCTACAGGTCAGGATGGCACAACTCCTACAATCACTGTAAAGGAGATTGACGGCATTCTCTACTGGTTCATCAACGGCGAGCAGGGTCCTGCAGTTTATGAGGAGGCTCCTGTATTCACAAGCGTTGACGGAAATCTTTATGTGACATATCCTGGTGAGGAGCCTCAGTTCATCGGCGCTCTTACCGGAAAGTCAATCTTCGACTCAGTTGTAGTGAACGAGGAGGAGGGTACAGTTACATTCTACTTCATCGGTGAGAACGGTGAGGCTGGTGACTCTTTCGTTCTTCCGCTTGCCGAGAAGTTCGAGCTTGTGATCAACGCAAATGTAGGTCTTGCACAGGGTGCTACTGAAGTTGAGATCCCTTACGAGGTGAAGGGCGCGAACGAGACTACAGTAGTCGATGTACTTGCAGTAGCATGCGAGGCAGTTGTTGAGGCTGAGGTAATCAAGGTTTCAAACATCGCAGCTGGTGCTCAGATGCTTGTATTCGCTGATAACGGCGAGGGCAAGACTTCGATCAAGAAGGTGACTTTCGCTTCTGAGTCATATAGTGTAGAGGCAGTAGATGAGGTTATCCCTGCTAAGGGTGGTTCTGTGGTTGTAAAGGGTATTTCAAACGTTCCTTTCGAGGTTGTTATCCCAGCTGAGGCTACATGGCTTTCTTACGTTGAGGTGAAGTCTGCTTTCGAGCTTACATTCACTGCAGAGGAAAATACAACAGACCAGGCTCGTGAGGCTGAGGTTTCTTTCGTACGTCAGGGTGCTGAGGAGGTTCTCATGACTGTGAAGATCGCTCAGGAGGCTGCCAAGGAGTTTGCAACTCTCGTATGGAATGCAGCAGTTCCATTCGGCGGTGGACAGGACAGAAACATGACAATGGACAGCGAGTATGTATACGTTGCTCAGGCAGCTGGTGGAAACGGTGCTATCAAGGCTATCAGCATCGCTGACCCTGCTCAGACAAAGGATGTTAAGGTCAAGACTTTCACTCCTGCAGGCCTTGACAATGGTACTCACGCTGTTACTTGCGTAAGAATGCTTCCTAACACAGATCCTGCAGTAAACGGTGGAAAGGATGTCCTCGTGGCTTCAAACCTCACACTCGGTGACGGTACTGAGAAGCTTATCGTTTATGTGTGGTCAAACGGTATCGATGCAGATCCTAACTATTTCGTGATTGACTCAGGTGTACGTCGTCTTGGTGACAAGTTCACTGTTAGAGGAACATATCAGAAGGGTGAACTCCTCTTCTTTGATTTCAACGATGGAAACACAGTTATCCGCGTAAATATGGAGAATGGTGTGGCAGGTCTTTGGGGTACACCGGAGCTCGCTTATGCAACAGGACGTTATGCTATGCCTGTAGCAGGTGCAAGCAATATTGGTGAGTGCACTATCCATCCTGATACAGCTTTCGACGGTGAAGGCAACCCGGCTGCAGCTCTCCTTACAACAAATGCAGTGAACGGCTTCTTTACCCAGGATGCAGGTGGCGCCTATGTGGCTTCAGCATGGGGAACAGATCCTAAGCTCACTCAGACATTTGGATATAACTTCTTCGAGCACAACGGCAAGGACTATATCGCTTATGTGAAGGTGGCTGTTGACAGAGCTTCTGCTACCCTCAATATCATCGAGGATGTGAACGGTGCAGCTGACTTCAAGGGCACACTCGAGGCTCAGACAGGTCTTTTCACTGCTCCTGTAAACGGTAGCGGAAACGCAGGTCATGGTCTTGGTGACTGTGCTACAGTTGTAGTCGACGGTGTAAGATACATCGCAGTGATGGGTCAGAACATCGGTATCTCACTCTATCAGCTCAACTAATCAGAAACGTCTGATACATAAAATATAGATTTTGCGGCGGTTCCTTTATGGAGCCGCCGCTTTTTTATTCCTGCTGTGCTGTGGTGTGGTGTTTTTTACCTATCTTTGTAATCTCGCATTGAAAAAGACAGATAGATACAATGATTCGTAAATTTTTAACCACAGTTGCAGCAGTTTTAACTGCAATGGTTTCAGTATCAGCATATTCGGGACCTTCAAAGCTTATCCCAGAACCTGTGGACTTCACTATTGGCCAGGGAGTATATACTTTAAAGCCAGACGGTTCGGATATAAAGGTGTATTTGAATGATGCTTCCTTTGCTACCAAAGTGGATGGTCTGCCGGACTTCGCCAAGGAGGAGGCTTATGAACTTGTAATAGGTAAAAAAGGTGTAAAGATATATGCCCTTACGAAGGAGGGTGCCTTCAGAGGTCGTCAGACCGTAGAAATGCTCCGCCTTCTTGATCAGGCGGAGACTGTACAGCAGTGTACGATCTTCGACTATCCGCGTTTCCAGCATAGGGGTATCATGCTCGACGAGTCCCGCAGCTTCAAGGGAAAGGAGTTCGTCAAGAAGCAGATAGACGCTCTGGCCCTTCTGAAGATGAACGTGATGCATCTGCACCTTACAGATGCCGCAGGCTGGAGGCTCCAGATCGATGCATATCCGAACCTGACCGACCATGTGGCATGGAGAGTGGGCGAGACTTACCACGAGTGGGAAGGACTCGGATATCCTTTCACAAATGCCGAGGATCCGAAGGCTTATGGCGGCTTCTATACAAAAGATGATATCCGTGAGATTGTTGCATATGCAGCTGAACGTCATATTGACATCATTCCCGAGATCGAGATGCCGGGTCACAGCATGGAGGTAAACCGTGCATATCCGGAGATTGCGTGCGTGGGTCCGGACGGAAAGCCAAGACCGTTCTCGTGGGATCTCTGCGTCGGAAATGACGGCACCTTCGAGTTTCTTGAGACTGTCCTTGAGGAGGTTATAGAGCTTTTCCCGTATAAGTATATCCATATCGGAGGCGACGAGGCCGTGAAGAAGGACTGGGAGGTATGCGTGAACTGTCAGAAGAGGATGCAGGAGGAAGGTATGCAGCACAAGAACGAGCTTCAGGGCTATCTGGTGCGTCATATCGAGGCCTTCCTGCGCGAGAGGGGAAAGACGGTTATCGGCTGGGACGAGATCGTCGAGACCGGACTTCCTGAGCAGGCTGTCGTGATGTCGTGGAGAGGCACTCCGGGAGGAATCAAGGCTTCGGCCGAAGGTCACGACGTGATCATGTCACCGAACAGCTATGTGTATCTTGATTATTATCAGGACCTTATCCGCAAGGAGCCTAAGGCGGTAGGCCACATGCAGTCGCTTCGTCATGTATATAAATACGATCCTCTTGAGGGCATTGCCCCTGAGTATCATCACCATATCCTCGGCCTTCAGGGCAACCTCTGGTGTGAGCTTATACCATACGCGGCGCATGCCGAATACATGCTCTATCCAAGAGCGTTCGCAATTGCCGAGATCGGATGGACCCCTCAGGAAAAGAGGGAATTCTTCCACTTCCGTGAGCGCTGCCTCACGCTGATCACCATCTTCCGTGCGATGGGATACAATACTTTTGATCTGTTCAATGAAAGCCTCAGGGCACAGACAGGTCGTCTGCGTTTTGATGATCCAACCTTTAAACTTCTATAAGCTATGAATTTCAATATAGTTCTGGAAACAGCCGATAAGGCTCCTATATACAAGCAGCTCGTTGAGAAATTCGAGGATGCGATCCGTTCAGGAAAGCTTCAGCCGGGCGAGCAGATCCCTTCCATGAATGAGTTTGCCGCTCAGCTGGGCATTTCAAAGGAAACCGTGAAGAAGACCTACGGAATCCTCCGAGAGAAGGGACTTCTGGTGCCTCAGCAGGGCAAGGGATTCTATGTGGCAGAGGCGAGCGAGGCCTCCAAGCCGCGCGTCCTTGTGATCTTCGACAAGCTCAGCATCTACAAGGAGGTGCTTTACAACTCATTGGCAGAAGAACTTGGTGAGAAGGCAGACATCACGATCCTCATGCACAACCAGAATCTGGAACTGTTCACATACTACCTTGATTCGTGTCTTGACAAGTATGACTATTATGTTATAAGTCCGCATTTCCCGCTCGATGAGAAGGCTCAGGCAGCGGCAACCAAGCTGATTGCCCGTATCCCGAACCGCAAGCTGATCATGGTGGACCATTGGCTCCAGAGCTATACCGGCAATTATGGCGCTGTGTATCAGGATTTCGAAAACGATGTATATGAGGGTCTCAAGCAGGGTCTTGATAAACTCCGCACGACCTCATGCCTGAAGGTGATAACCCTTGCATCCAGCCTTTACGGTCCTATGATCTGCAAGGGTGTGGACCGTTTCTGCATGGAGTACGGTATCCCTGTAGACTTCATGACAAAGGCACCTGAGAACATAAATCCGGGCGAGACCTATCTGGTCATCAACTCCCAGCTCGACTCCGGCCTTGCCGCCCTTGCACGCAGCATCAAGGCACAGAACCTTGAGGTTGGAAAGGATGTCTACATCATTTCCTATAACGAGTTCGATCTGAACGAAGTGGTTCTGAACGGCCTTACCACCATCTCGACTGACTTCAAGCAGATGGGCCGCACCGCCGCTACCATGATCCTCAACCGCAAGAGCTGGAAGGTCCACTGCGACTTCCGCATGACCCGCCGCGGCTCGTTCTAGTGTGGCACCTAATCCATTGAAAATAAAGCAGTTAAACGATTAAGGGTCGGTAAATTTACCGACCCTTAATCGTTTAATGAATTGAGTGCCAATGTTTTAAGTGATACAAGCATTGGTGTCGAAGTCTGTTATCGCTCAAAGATAAGCACTGTGATGCCGTTCTGGGCGAGGGTGAGCTTCGAGCCCCCGTCTGAAACGCGCACGTCGCCGATAGAGGAGTGCTCCACGAAGCGGTAGCCCGGAACGGAGATCTTGCCGGATGCTCCTTCTGCCGCCAATGTCGTCGCTACGATCGCGAGGCGGTTGCCGTTGGTGTAGCCGCGGGCGATGATGTCGTCAGACGAGCATGTGAAGCCGTCCATGTGTACGAAGCGTCCAGCTCCCAGGAGGAGTTCAGGGTATTTATGGCGGATGGTGTTGATCTGTGCAAGGTAGCTCTGGTAGTGCGGAGTCTCGTCGATGAGGCCGCGGCAGCGGAAGATCTCGATGTCGTTGACAAGACCCTTCAGCAGGGTGTTGTTAGCACGGCGCTCGACGTCAGTATCGTCACGCAGACAGCGGTCAGACCAGATCACCTCAGGGAAGGTGTACTTGAACCACTCAGGGAAGCTGTAAGGCTCGGCAGTGAACTCCACGATGTGCACGAAGTCGCAGAACTGCGATGTGCAGTCGCTGAGCCACTCTGTACCGAGGCAGAACTCGGGATCGATGGCCTTGATGTGGTCACGGATCTCTTTCAATGCCTCTGCCTTATAGCGGCCAGTGTAGATGTCCTGTACAGGGAATTCACGCGAACGGTCCCAGTTAGGAAACTCCTCGGCAACACCGAGCTGGTCATAGAATACAGCGTCTGCACCATAAGCCATCGCTCTGTCAGCCCACTCGAGAAGCATGCCCCTCCACTCGCGGTTCGACATGTTTGCGATAGAGAATGTGCGTGTATCATAGTATCCGAGAGCGGTTCCTTCTCCTGTGAACTTGTAGTGCTCGGCGAACTCTGCTCCAGTATTGTCACGATTCACAGCCTGCTTTCCGTTTCCGTGCATGTACCAGTCGCTCTCGCGGTCAACGAGGCGTCCGTTGTAGTAAAGCACGAGGCGGTTGTCCTGTGCACGGTAGTCCGCGATAGCCTGCTTCCAGGCCTCCTCGCCGCCCTGTGTCTCATCTATATAATAGTTAGGATAGCCGTTGTCCATTCCGTCGCTCCACCAGCCGAATGCAAGTACGGTGTTGCAGCCTACACTCTTTCCGCAGTCATTGATGCGTCCCGGAAGGTCGGTGTATTTGCGAAGGTACTCGCCGTACTGGTGCTTGAAGATGATGCGCTGCCAGCCGGTCATTTCCTTTACCCACTGAGGCACATCCTGCTTGTCCCACCAGGTGTTCATCCACTCGCGGTAGATATGCGAAGTCTCTGTCCATGAGCCCATATAAGGCTTCACAAGGGAAGCGTCGCAGCTCCATGAATCGCCGCACATCGCGTTAGGGTAGCGGTAGAAGCCGGCCTCAAGACGGTCGAACTGACCCGGAGCGGAAGGATATGCACGCAGACCATGCCATGTCTGCTGAAGGCTCTGGTCGTGGCTTCCGAAGTAAAGGCCGTCCTGCTCGCCTACGAATGCGTAGCAGTTTGAAGCGGCGTGGCGCGGGTACTGGAGGTCATACTGACGGAAGTACTGGTCAGGCTTCATGTAAAGGGTCTTGGGGTTTACATTGACGATAAGGTCGATCGCGTCATCGTGAAGCTGTCCTCCTGTGTGGGTTGTAAGGAGCTTATGACCTTCAGGAAGGCTCATGTCACCGACGAGAGGGTACTGGAGCTCGCGGATGATTGTGTGAGGCTCGTTGTTGGTCACTGTCGATCCGAAGCGGACTGCTCCGTCTTCAAGGGTCACGGTGAGGGTGAGGTCCATCTTCAGGGTCTTTCCTCTATGGACGAGGTTCTTATATGCGATGGTTATCACATTGCCCTCCTGGGATACCGAAGGTGTGTTTTCTGTGCCGTCGATCTGCATCTCCTTCTCGTCGGGAGTGTTGTAGAATACTCTCCAGAGTCCTGCTCCCGAGGCATAGTTGTGTCCTGTCTGTCTGTTGGTCAGGGCAAGAAGCGATCCGTCTTCCCCTACCTTCACTTCGGTCATGTCGTCGCTGAGGACGAAGCCTGGAACGTCGGCTGAGGTGTCGACGACGGCTTTTGGCTCATTGCATCCCAGCAGCATTACAAGGGCTGCGGTAATGGTCAATAGTCTTTTCATATTATTTTCTTAATGGATTTTCAACGATGAATTTACAGTATTCGAGGTACATCTCTCGGTCTTTTGCGTCCGGGGATGTTGCGAGCTCATACATGGCGTTGGTACCGGAGTATGTGGCTATGCGGGCCTTGCCGTAATATCCCGCCTTCTTGAATTCGTTCATGTAGTCGCGAAGCAGCTGCTTGTTGCGCGCCGCCTGTGGATTCGGCTTGCCCTTGGCTGTGCCCTGGGCGTCATTCGAGGTGCGTACGGTCTCAAGAATAGAAGAACTTGTGCGCTTCACGCCCTCCTCATACTGGCTCCATCCCGCCTCTCCGTGCGATCCTTCGAACTCGATCTCCATTCCATGGCCGTATGTGCCCATGGTTCCGAATACCCAAGTCCATGACTTCTTCTCCTTCTTCTCAGGGTAGTCCCAGTACTTGTTCGGCTGAAGCCATGTGTAGTCGATGCCGAGCTCGGCGGTCATGTCATAACCGTCAGCCTGATAATACGGGATCCAGTACAGTCCGTATTTCATCTCGTGAAGGTATGAAGACACCGGAGGAAGGATCTTGTCCCATCTCTTGTATTTGTAGTTCCAGCCGCTTGGCTTTGCAACGAGCACTTCCGAAAGGATGTAGAATCCGGCAAGATCCACATTCTGCGGAGCCAGCGCCTCCCACTGCCCGATAACATAATTGATATACCACTGATAGGCCAGCACCTGGTCCGAGGCGTTAGTGAAGTCGAGCTGGCGGTCATTGACCTTGCCCCAATATGTTGTGGACGAGTTCTTGTCGGTAAAGGTCTCCAGCATGATTGGGTCCGGCATAGTTACGACAACCTTATGTCTGAAGGAAGGCCTTCCGATGCGTCCCTTGGCATTTGCTATGGTCTGGTCCAGAACATCCACCACTCCGCCATCCTTGAGCCAGTAGTCCGCAAAATCAGTCCATGAATCCTTGTTTCCGGACTTCTGTCCGCCGGAATCAATGCAAAGGATCCTGTTTCTCTTGGCATCTTCTCCTCCGATCAGAAGGAAAGCCTCATGGAGCCACTGCTCCTGACCATTCTCGTCTGTGAATGTCACATGGGGCAGAAGCCTGTTCTCATCCCATGTGTTCGGAGACTTGTTGGTGATGCCTCCGGAAAGCAGATCAAGGTCAGCGAAGGTCGGTATTTCCGTCCTGTCTGTCGGCCTGTAAGGGGTAGTGAATGTACATTCCGAGATCTTGCTGTATTTCTCCTTCAATATGCCGACGGCATATGCGGTGTAGTTGCAATCCGGTTGCAAGCCTCCGACAAATACCTCCTTGCCTTCTACCTCCACGCCTTTGATGTGAATATCTTCAGCCGATGGTGCCTGATCAGCCATAGGTTGTACCGACACGTAAATGCCGTCTGTGTTGAGGCTCTTTATCTCAAGAATCACCCCATCCTCATGAAAGCTCTTGAAGGAAAGCTCGATTACGGGATTAGGTACATATTCCGGCTTCTCCTTCTTGCCGCAAGCGATAAGGAGGAGAAGAGCAGAAGCTATATATACAAGTCTTCTAATCATTTATTTTGCAAAGAATCCAAGGGTGGACTTAACTGCACGCCAGCTACCGTCCTTATAATTGATCATGCCTTTGCCGTTCACCCACATTCCGGTCGACCCGCCTCCGTCAAGGTTCATAGCGTGCACGCAGCCTATCGACTTCATGATAGGTCCGAGTTCCTTGATGTAGGCACCCTGGCTTGCGTCGATGCGTCCGTCGCAGATGAAAAGGACGATCTTTCCGTCTGCAGTGACTCCGACAGCCGATCTGTCAGGATGAGCCGAATATACTCCAGACTCGTCCCAGCACTCGAAGTTGGTGTAATAGCGCTTGTCGTCTACCATAGAATTATCTGCGCATACCTTTCCATCGTACAGCACCATAGGGCCGCAGCTGATGGCATAGTATGGCTTCCAGTCGATAGCAGCCGTAGGCGACGATGCTGTCACTTTTCCGTATTTAGCCTGGCCGACTACGTTTGGTTGAGGTCTGTCATAATAATAGAATGTACCCTGCTGCGGCACTCCAACCCAGTAGGCGTCTGCCTTGCCGTTCTGATCTACTCCGATGATAGGGCGTGTGAGCTCGTAGAGTTGGTTGTCTGTCGCCCAATAGCAGCCCTCGATCTCTCCGTGCCACTGCTGGGTCATCTTGCCTTCGGTGATGATCACTCCGATGTTGTAGTTTCCGTAGATGGCTCCATTGATCAGTACCTGGGTTCCTTCAGCGGCTTCAGCCTGTGAGGATATCGTCTTTTTCGAGCCTACAGTTTCAGGGTAAAGTACTCTGAAATCGACTACTGAAGGGTCTGCGATTGCGTACCATGCATTGAAGTTGCGTCCGTTCAGCTTCGATGTTGTCTTGTAGACCTCGATTCCTTCGGCAAGGTCTGCGTAGTCCTGCTTCTCCCATGTGAGGTTTACTGCGTCCGGCTGAGCGTCAAGGCTCACTGTCTGAGGCTCGCTGTATCTGTACTCGCTGCCATTCTTGACGAATACACTCATCTGATATTCCTTGCCATCCTCAAGATATGCGTTTGGAACGACCTGGAGAATCTCCCTGTTTGCCGGAAGCTGAGGGCCGAGGACCTTGATGTCGTCTACTGTCGGCGCACCGTCTGCGCTGAAGCATACTCCGTGCTCAGGGTTTGAACCGTTGAGTTTCTCTACCTTATATGATACGGCGATATATGCATATGAAGTTGTTACCTTTGTCACCTGTGGCACAGTCTGAGGGTCGACTGCCGGTACTTCTGGCTCGGATGGTTTCTCCGGGTCCACCGGCTTCTCTGGATCCACTGGTGTTTCCGGATCCGTCGGCTTCTCAGGATCCACCGGAGTCTCCGGCTCCTCCTGCACCGGAACCTGGTAATCATTCAGATAAACCACCTTGGAATGACGTGTAAAGTCTTCTGCAACAGCCTGGACGCCAAAGTCATACACTTCACCTTCGGTAAGGTTCTCAAAGATATATTCTGTTGATTCCGCAGCTATTGTCTCAAGCGGGTCGACGTTGTATGAATCCGTCTCCTTGCGGATGAACACCCTGTATCCCTTTTCTCCTTCCGCATTGTCAGACCATGTGAGCTTTACGGAAGCGGGACCGGCCTGCTCTGCCATCAGCGAGGTTGCATCCGCTAAAGCAGAAACGGTTTCCTGAGGCTTTTCCTGACATGATAAGGCGAGCGCCAATGCTAGTATGAACGGCATTTTCTTCATTTTGCTGACATTTTCGTTTTATGCCGGCAAAAATAGTAAAAAAGTGTTGGAAAGTGCAAGAATTTGCCTACTTTTACACCACACTACACCACACATAATTAAAATATGGCTTTTGCGCCATGCAACTGAAGGAAAATGAGTCATCAGGAGTTTTTATCAGAGATCAGAAATTTTTTACCCGAGGATAGGGTTTATACAGATAGTTTAAGGCGTTTCGCATGGGGAACAGATGCCGGATTTTACAGGCTTGTACCTCGGGTCGTGCTGCGTTCCGCGTCCGAAGGGGAAGTGTCTCGTGTGCTTCAGGCGGCTTCGACCCATGGGGTGCCTGTCACTTTCCGTGCTGCCGGTACCAGTCTGTCAGGACAGTCTGTAAGCGACTCGGTGCTGCTGGTGGCTGGCAAGAACTGGGAGGGGATGCATACGCCGGACGAAGGCTTGACCGTCGTCCTGCAGCCGGGTGTCGTGGGTTCGAAGGTCAATGACTTCCTGAAGCCGTACGGCAGGAAATTCGGTCCGGACCCGGCGTCCATAAAAAGCTGCATGGTGGGTGGCATTGTGATGAACAACGCTTCAGGAATGAGCTGCGGAACCTGGGCCAACAGCGACAGGATGCTTCTTTCCGGAAGGATCATCTTCGCTGACGGAACTCTGCTTGATACGGCTGATCCCCGAAGCAGGGAGGCTTTCATGGATTCGCATCCCGAAATGATATTGGCAATAAAGGCCCTCAGGGACGATGTCATGGCTGACGAGGAGCTGGTTGAGCGCATCAGACATAAATACTCCATAAAGAATGTCACTGGCCTGAACCTGCTTCCTCTTGTTACATATACCGATCCTTTCGACATCATCCTCCATCTTATGGTGGGTTCGGAAGGCACGCTTGCATTCATGAGCGAGGTGACCATGAAGACCCTTGAGTCGGCCCCTCTTCAGGCCGATGCGATGGTGTACTTCAATGATATGGCAGAGGCGGCAAGGGCGGTCATAGCCATGCGTCCTCTCAAGGTGTCTGCCGCCGAGATGCTGGACAAGCGTTCGCTTGCATCGGTAAATGCGGGAGATAAGGAAGGACTCACGGCGGTGCTTGTCCGCACAGAGGCTCAGTCCCAGCATGAACTGGCGGAGAATGTAAGTGAGATAACGCAGATTCTGAAGAAATTCGACACATACGGCTCCGTATCATTCACGACCGATCCTGATGAGTCGGCCCGCTTCTGGGCCATCCGTTCGGGCATATTCCCGACAGTCGGGGGCATGAGACGCCCAGGAACGACATGCCTTATAGAGGATGTGGCCTTCCATGTGGAGGACCTTGCAGAAGCCGTAACCGACTTGTCGGATCTGCTTGAAAGACATGGGTACGACGACTCATGCATATACGGACATGCATTGGAAGGAAATTTTCATTTCATCATCAACCAGTCCTTCGACTCGGATCATGAGGTCCAGAGGTACAAGGACATGATCAATGAGGTGGGGGATCTGGTGGTCAGGAAATATGACGGTTCCCTCAAGGCCGAGCATGGAACCGGACGCAACATGGCACCTTACGTGGAATATGAGTGGGGAACGAAGGCCTTCGAGGTTATGAAGCGGATAAAGGACATATTCGATCCGTCAGGCATCTTGAATCCAGGAGTCATATTCAATGATGATCCGGATTGCTGTTTCAAAAATTTCAAGGACCTGCCTCTCCTTGCACCGCGCAAAGATGCTCCTGAGCATGCGAGGAAGGCATACGATAAGCTGAACAAGTGCATCGAATGCGGATTCTGCGAGGTAAACTGCGTTTCGTGCGGATTCACGCTATCGTCCCGCACGCGCATCGCTCTGCAGAGACATATGGAGGCGCTGGAAAGGTCGGGTTCTGACGAGAAGCTGCTTAAGGAGTTGCGCAGGCAGTACTCATATTATGGTGAACAGACATGTGCCGGAGACGGCCTGTGTTCGATGTCCTGCCCTATGGGAATCAATGTGGCGGACCTTACCCATGAGATCCGAAGGGTGAATATGGGTCGGATGGGACAAGGTGTCGGAAGATTTGCCGCGGACAATTTCCACGCTGTGAAGACAGGCCTGAGGGGAGTCCTGCATATGGCGGATTTCGGACATGCGGTCCTTGGAAGCAAGACCATGGGAGCTGTCGGCAAGGGACTTCATGCCGTGGGGCTTCCTCTGTGGACACCTGCTTTTCCTAAGGCTTACAATGCAGCCGACTTGTCAAGGAACGCTCCTGCCGAAGAAGATAAGACTCTGAAGGTGGTTTATTTCCCGAGCTGTCTGAACCAGACCATGGGAACGGACAATGCGTCTAAAGGAATGCGTCCTTTGGCGGAGGAGATGAAAGAGCTGCTTGGCAAGGCTGGCTATGAGGTAATATTCCCAAAGAGGATGGACCATCTGTGCTGCGGTACGATATGGGAGAGCAAGGGACTTCCTGATATTGCGGATAAGAAGGTGCGGGAGCTGGAGGATGCCCTCTGGGAGGCCTCGGAGCATGGAAAGTATCCGGTCGTGTGTGACCAGAGTCCATGTCTGCACAGGATGAAGCAGAAGATGACCCGGGTCGACCTTTATGAGTCAGCTGAGTTTGTGTGGAAATTCCTGAAGGACAGACTCGTATTCGATAGGACCGATACACCTGTAGCGCTGCATCTGACCTGCTCTACCAGGATCATGAAGATCGACAGGATCGTTTACGATCTGGCATGCCTATGTTCCTCACGGGTGCTTGTTCCCGAGGGAGTAGGGTGCTGCGGCTTCGCCGGTGACAAGGGCATGACCCATCCGGAACTCAACGCTTATGCGCTCCGCAAGTTACGCTCCCAGATAGAGGCTGCAGGCATAGAGGTAGGTTACTCCAACAGCCGCACCTGCGAGATAGGTCTTCAGACAAACTCCGGCATTCCTTACCGCTCGATAATTTATTTGGTCAACAGCTGTACGAAATAGTGTAAAAACTTTATGGTTTTCAAATATTTTGCATATCTTTGCACCACACTACACCACACATAATCAAAACCACTATGAAAGGTACTCATAAGCACTATAAATGGGAAGTCCTTGCCCTCCTCTGGATGGCATACCTGCTCAATCAGGCGGACCGTCAGGTGTTCAATACGGTTCTTCCTGCAATCCGTGATACGCTCAACCTTACGGACACGTCTGTGGGTCTGATTGCGACCATCTTCAATCTTTGCTATGCGTTCATGGTGCCTCTCGGAGGTCTCGCAGGAGACCGTCTCAGCCGCAAGTGGGTAGTGACTATCGCCATCCTCTTCTGGAGTGTGGCAACAATGTTTACAGGACTCGCGACCGGAGTGCTGATGCTCATCCTCATGCGAAGCGTTGCCACAGGCGGCGGTGAGGCTTTCTTCGGACCAGCTAACTATTCGCTTCTGGGACAGTATCACACCGATACAAGAGCTCGCGCGATGTCTATACATCAGACTTCATATTATGTGGGAGTGATCCTCGCCGGATGGCTTGCCGGATACATCGCTGACAAGCTGGGCTGGCAGTATTCGTTCATCATCTTCGGTGCGGCCGGCATTGTCTGGGGCATCGTGATGGCTATTCGCCTTAAGGACAAGAAGGAAACAGATTGCCACGTCGCTGACGCTCCTCGCAATGATGTAGAGAAGCCTGGAATCTTCGACGGCTTCAAGACAGTGTTCACAACTCCGACAGCTCTTGCGCTTACAATCGGATTCAGCGGATTCATCTTCGTCATCACAGGATACATGACATGGGTTCCTGCATTCCTTCAGGAGGAGTTTGGTCAGACCCAGGCCGCTGCAGGCTTCAACTCCATGTTCTGGACATATCTGGCTGCATTCGCCGGTGTTCTTCTGGCTGGAACGCTTTCGGACAAGATTGCAATTCGCGACCGCAAGGTGCGTATGGTGATCCAGGGAATCGGTCTGATTCTCGGTGCCGCATTCCTCTTCTTCGTAGGAGCGGACATGGCCCTTTGGGGTATCTACCTCTGCTTTGCCGGATGGGGATTCTTCAGGGCATTCTTCGATGCAAACATCTACACAGTATTATATGATGTGACACCTTCAAGACTCCATGCCTCATGCTCGAGCGCATTGATCACTACAGGTTTTGCAGTGGGAGCCCTCGCGCCGGTGATTCTGGGAGCCATGAAGGACAGCATGGGTAGCCTTTCGGCGACATTCCCTGTCCTTGGAGCGGTGTGGATCGTCTGTGGAGTCCTCATGCTCATCATCAGCAGGACCCACTACCAGAAGGATTACGATAAAATTAATAAAACACTATAATGAAAGCTGAATTGAAAGCAAGGAAGCCTAAGGCAGGTATATTGCTGATAGCTTCACCAAGATTCAAGAATCTTTCCGGTCCTCAGAGAGGCACTTACGGAGAGAGAAAGGAAAAGGCAGTCAAGGAAATCCTCGCAACGATGGACTTCCTTGACGTTGTGTATCCGGGAATCACCTATGAAAGGGAAGATGCGCAGAAGGCTATGGACCTTTTCTATGCCGAGAAGGTCGACTTCATCTACGCTGAATTCCTTTCATGGAGCGAGGATTTCGCATGGATCCGTTTCCTTCGCGACTGTCCTGAGATTCCGATCATCTTCTGTAATGTTGCAAAGCCGAAGATGACCTTCGAGACCACTCTTGACGAGGATGATTTCGTCGACTACCTCTGCGCAGGAACCCTCGTCGGTTCGCTTGAGGCATCAGGTAGCGTGAAGAGAGTCCCTCGCAAGAATGTCAAGACCATTATGGGCACACGCGAGCAGGTTACAGAGCAGCTCAAGGTCTATGCAAATGCCGCAAGGACCCGCGCTATCCTCCGTCACTCGAATGTAGGTCTGATGGCCAACATGAACGAGGCCATGTGGAGCACATACATCGACAACTATGATCTCTTTACCAAGATCGGTCCGGAGATCCACTATCTTCCGTACAGTGACTACGGTACGGAGATCGACAACCTTACCGAGGAGGAGGTTAAGGAGTATGCTGACGAGCTTACAGGCAGGTACAGGATGATGGATGATGTCGAGTATGACAAGTTCATCGGCTGCGTGAAGGCTACCCTCGGTATCAAGAAGCTCGCTCAGAAGAACGACATCGACTGTTATGTTTATAACGATATCGATCAGGCTACATTCCGCACAGCCGGTTGCCGTGCAGGTTTCTATCCTCAGTGGTTCAACGAGAACGTGAGCGTGCTCGTGCCAGAGGCTGACATCGGAGCTGGTATCATCACATACGTCCTCAAGCTCATGACAGGAAGGAACGTGAACTTCGTGGAGCCTTTCCATATCGAGGATGAGTTCGGAACATTTGCCGGCGGTCACGCAGGTCCGAACGACCATAACGATCCTCAGTGGCAGGAGAACGTGATCATCTCACGTGACGTGCGCTTCGCAAAGACCCACTGGAAATATGCAGGAGCACCGTTCGCATGGTACCGCTTCAGTCCCGGAATGAAGACCGTTGCCGGTCTTTATGAGGAGGATGGCAAATATAAGCTGATCACCTTCCTTGCAGAGAGCCTTTCTGAGAAGGACACTCCGCAGAGTGACAAGAAGCATCTTCTTGCAACATACAGCCACACCATCTTCAAGCCTGTAGTGCCTGTGAAGGAACTTTGGGAGCAGGTTCTGCGCATCGGAGCGACACAGCACTATGCGATCGTAGACGGTGACTGGCGCAAGGAGCTCGAGGACTTTGCCGAAATCATGGGATTCGAGTTCTATAATATAAAGTAGTAGTGTAATATATATAAAGGAATAAGACAATGAGTTTTATGTACAACCCGTTTCCGTTTGATGATCCGAAGCCGATCAACAGACCGAAACTTTCAGAAAAGACAATCGATTCGATCGTGACAGGAGGAACTCCTAATGTCGCAAAGAAATTTGTTGCAAACCTCGCAGATAGAATCAAGGCAGAGGGTGTGATCGTCGGAATCGACGGATACACAACCGCAAATTGGAATCTCTTCCTTAACCTCCTTGCACGCGAGTGCGTCATCAACGGTTTCGAGTTCGAGGCAGTGGATTCAGTAAAGGCGGTCCTCAAGCCTGGCAAGGAGATCGATGACATGATCGATCCGCTCCTTATCTGGGACACCAAGATCGACCCGACACTCCTCTTCGGTAAGCTTTATCATGGTGGTTACATCGGTCTCTTTGACGATGCTAAGGTAGCTGACTTCAAGGCTGCGGTGCCTGCGATGAAGGCTCCGGGCAAACTTACAGTCGTGGCAGGTTACGGCTGTATGATTCCTGAGTTCCGCGACATGTATGACGTGAAGTGCTGGTTCGATATCACTCCGATGAAGACCATGCTCCGTATCAGAGGTGGCGAGTACGCAAACCTCGGCAAGGAGCGCCCAGGTATCATCAACCGCATCATCCGCCGTTGCTACTACTGCGACTTCGAGTGCGCGGTACAGCTCAGAAAGGACCTCTGGAAGAACAATGTCCTGGACTTCTATTTCCTTGACAATGATCCTAAGAAGCTCCAGATGATGCCTTTCGAGTCATTCGCTGACATCTGCTCGGAGCTCGTGAAGTATCCGTTCCGTGCAAAGCCTTGCTACCTTGAGGGAGTATGGGGCGGTTCATATATGAAGAAATACCGCAATCTCCCTGAGGAGATGAAGAATGCCGCTTGGGTGTTCGACTTCATCCCTATGGAGGTCAGCGTCCTTGTCGAGGCAGGAAAGGAGATGCTCGACATCAACTACTGCTCATTCGTACACAAGGAGGGAGTGAACCTCATGGGTGAGAAGGCAGTTGCCAAATACCAGGGATATTTCCCTATCCGTTTCAACTGGGATGACTCTTACCACTCTACCGGTAACATGTCCATCCAGTGCCACTCAGGCGGAAAGTACAATGTAGAGAACTACAACGAGTTCGGTCGTCAGGACGAGAGCTACTATGTGGTCGTGACAGGTCAGGATGCGAAGACATACATCGGATTCCGCGATGACGCTGACATCCCTCAGTTCTTCAAGGAGATCGAGGATGCCGACACAAAGAAAATCCCTTGCGACTATGAGAAGTACGTAAGCTACGAGCCGTCTGTTCCTGGTCTTCAGGTCATGCTTCCTGCCGGAACGATCCACTCGAGCGGTAGAAACCAGGTGATCCTCGAGATCGGTTCGCTCACTATCGGTTCATATACATATAAGATGTATGACTACCTTCGTCTGGACTTCGACGGCAAGCAGCGTCCTATCCACACCAAGCTTGGCGAGGAGGTTGTGAATCAGGAGAGAAGATATTCAGCTATCCACGACCCTGAAAACAAGGACTACATCGTGCAGAAGCCTCGTCTCGATGCAGAGGGAGAGGGTTGGAAGGAGTATATCCTCGGTGAGAACCCACAGATGTACATCTCGCTTCGCCGCCTCGAGTTCGAGAAGATGTGCGAGCAGGATACAAGGAACGAGAAGTTCCACGTCCTCACTCTTGTTGACGGTGACAGGGCTCGCGTACGCAGCGTAGAGCACCCTGAGCGCTATTACGATATGGACTTCATGGACATCGTGTGCGTTCCTGCAGATATGGGCAAGTATGTTGTCGAGAACCTCGGCAAGGAGCCTGTCAGCATCCACAAGACAACTCTCCGCGAAGGATTCGAGAATGACGAAAAATAGTCGCATAATTCTTCTTGATGTTGGAGGAACGTTCGTCAAGTCATCCCTTGGCATTGCCTCTCAGGGCGCTGTCGAGGGGACTTTCGACAGCACGCCCATTTCATCTGAAGGCACGGCAGAGCAGATTGAGAATTCTTTCCGCGAGGCTGTATCCGGTCAGATGATGAGGGCTGCACAGGCAGGCTTTGATATTGAAGCAGTGTGTGTCGTCATGCCGGGACCTTTCAACTACAAAGAGGGTATCTTCCTGATGAAGCATAAATTTGCTTCTGTATATGGACGTTCTTTCCGCGACATCTTGGGTGATGTCATAGGCGCTGGCATACGTCTGGCGTTTGCCCACGATGTAAATGGTGCATTGACTGGAGCCTTGACTCTCCGTCCGGAGCTGAGGAAAGGAGTGACAGCGATGTCTACGCTAGGAACCGGACTGGGCTTTTCATATGCCGTGGACGGCATTGTAATGCAGTCAGAGGCCGGTTCTCCAGCAAGGAACCTCTGGAACAAGCCTTATGGGACAGGAATACTGGAGGACTATGTGTCCAGACGTGCAATCCTGCGTTTCTATAAGGAACTTGGAGGAATCCTTTCTGAGAGAGAGGATGTCAAGGAAATGGCAGACAAGGCGCGTCAGGGAGATGAGAAGGCGCTTGAGGCATTCCGCCGCGCAGGCAGACATTATGTTGCCGGAGCGAAGGACCTGATCGATGAACTCGGTGTCAACAACCTTCTTTTCGCAGGTCAGATCGCAAGATCCTTCGACTTGATGGAAGATGAGGTAAGGCAGGGGCTGGGAGAAGATGTCCATGTGTCGGTAGTGGATGATATTCAGGGCACAGTGCTCGTAGGAATTGCTTCACTGTAGAAAATTCAAGTAAAAAATATAAACAAACTAACCTTATTATGATGCTAACAGAACGTATGAACGGACTCAGAAGGGTGCTTGCACTCTGCCTGGTGTCCGCTTGCGCGGTGGTTTCGGCCTTTGCGCAGGACAGAAACGTATCCGGTGTCATCCTGGACGAGACTGATTCGGGAATCGCCGGTGCTTACGTTGTAGTAAAGGGAGAGACAAGAGGTGCCATGACCGATGATCAGGGCCGCTTCAACATCAGCGTTTCTCCTTCAGATGTGCTCGTCGCATCCTTCCTCGGATATCTGGATGAGGAGGTGAAGGTCGGCGACCAGACAAAGATCACAATCAAGCTTGTACCGGCTGAGAACGAACTCGAAGGAGTCGTGAAGGTGGCATACGGTACACAGAGAAAGGCATCCGTAATCGGATCCATCAGTACCGTTGACATGGGAGTGCTCGCACAGTCGCAGGGTAACCTCTCTACCAGCCTTGCAGGTAAGCTTGCCGGTGTGGTAGCTATCCAGAAGACCGGTGAGCCTGGTGCTTCCGCTGATTTCTGGATCCGTGGTGTGAGTACCTTCGGTGCCAACTCGACTCCTCTCATCCTCGTGGACGGCGTGGAGCGTAGCATGGATATGGTGGACACAGAGGATATCGCTTCGCTCTCAATCCTCAAGGATGCGTCAGCTACAGCGCTTTACGGTGTGCGTGGTGCGAACGGTATCGTGCTCATCACGACCCGTCGCGGTGCCGAGTCCAAGCCACAGCTGAGCGTGAAGGTGGAGACCGGTCTCACTTCTCCTGTAAGACTCCCGGAGATGGCGGGCACAGGCGAGTTCATCGACTTCCTCAACAACATGTACATCAACAGCGGCCAGGATGCAATCTTCAATGATTTCGCAAAGGAGCAGTATCTTGCTACGGCAATGGGACTTCCAGGTGCTGATCCTGACCTCTATCCTTCGGTAGACTGGGTGAATGAGACATTCAAGAACCAGGCTATGACCACCAAGGCAAACATCGGTGTGTCAGGAGGTACAAAGAACGTACGCTATTATGTCGGCGGTTCATACTATCTTGAGGACGGTATCCTCAACACAGCGGCAAACGACCGTTATGACGCGCAGATGAGCTACCAGAGGTTCAACTTCCGTACAAACGTGGACATCAACCTCACCAAGTCTACAGTGCTCGGTATGAACGTGTCTACCCAGTTCACAGTGAAGAACTCTCCGGCTGCAGGTCTTGACGCCCTTCTTACCCAGACAATGACTATGACCCCTACGGCGATTCCGCTCAAGTACTCTGACGGAACCCTCGCTTCGATCAAGGGAACCCCTAACCCATATAACCTCCTCAACGAGCAGGGTTATTCGAATGCGAGCAGCAACGTGGCGCAGTCTACAGTGTCCCTCACCCAGGACTTCTCTGAATTCGTGACTGAAGGTCTTACTGCACGTGTTGCATTCTCTTTCGACGCAACCAACAGCAATACCCTTAACCGCAGCATCCTTCCTAAGACTTTCAGAGCGATCGGAAGAGATGATGTCGGCAATCTCCAGTATGAGGTTATCGATGACTATGCAGGTTACATCACTCTCGGAACATCACACAGCGGTACACGCTACATCAACTTCGAGGGTTCGGTAAACTATGAGCGTCAGTTCGCTTATGCACATCGCGTTAGCGCAATGGTCCTCTACAGCATGCGTTCTCTCTCTCACACACACCCAGGTTCGTACATCGCGGCTTTCCCTTATAAGTCGATGGGTGTAGCAGCACGTGCTACATACTCATATAAGGACCGCTACTTCTTCGAGTTCAACATGGGTTACAACGGATCGGAGAACTTCGCTCCAGGTCACCGCTTCGGTTTCTTCCCGGCTGTCGCTGTCGGTTACATGATCAGCAACGAGCCATGGTGGGAAGGCGTATCTGACGTGATCAACCTCCTCAAGATCAAGGCTTCTTATGGTTCTGTAGGTAACGACCAGATCGGTGGTAGCCGTCGTTTCGCATACAACACAACCATCAACACTTCTGCAACAGGTGCAGCTTGGGGTACAATTCCAAACTCATCTGCAACAGGTTACACTACAGTAGGTGGTATCACAACTGCTGAAATGGGTAACTCGGAGGTAGAGTGGGAGCAGGCTACAAAGAGCAACGTCGGTATCGAGCTCGGTCTCTTCAATGACCTCACCATCCAGGCTGACCTCTTCCGCGACTACCGTGACGGCATCTTCCTCATGCGTCAGTCGACTCCTTCGGCGATCGGTCTTCAGAAGGACCAGTACGTGAATATCGGAGAGATGCTCAACCGTGGTTTCGATATGTCGGTAGAATATGACCACACTTTTGCCAACGGATTCAACGTTTCAGCAAGAGGAAACTTTACATTCAACCGTAACCGCCTCATCTACGATGACCAGCCTACGCCTGTCGAGGAGTACCTCAGCAACGTAGGATTCGCCTACAACCAGAGAAAGGGTCTGATTTCATGCGGTCTCTTCGAGAGCCAGGAGGATATCGACAACTGGCCTACCCAGACATTCGGTGACGTTCAGCCGGGAGACATCAAGTA
>JAGBSL010000018.1 GCA_017631875.1 Bacteroidales bacterium
GTAACAAGGTAGCCGTACCGGAAGGTGTGGCTGGAACACCTCCTTTTTGGAGCAAGTCATGACACGAGCTTCGCGGTGAGTTGCAAGGCACGAGCCTTGTCAGTAAACAGTCTTTTTTATATACAGTCCCGTAGCTCAGTTGGTTAGAGCACTACACTGATAATGTAGGGGTCAGCAGTTCAAGTCTGCTCGGGACTACCAAGCATGGGGGTATAGCTCAGTTGGCTAGAGCACCTGCTTTGCAAGCAGGGGGTCGTCGGTTCGACTCCGACTATCTCCACAAAGAGTTCGACTAATGTCGGACTCTTTTTTTTGTTCACTGCTCCTTCTTCCATGCCTTTATAGTTTGCTGTCGATGGAGTTTTTGAACACGAAATATCTCTGGTATAGATACTCGCATACGAAGTTGAGTCCCATGTTGATTCCGGTCACCAGATACTCGTTCCACAATAGGGTATCGGCAAGGTAACTGCCGAGAACGGTAGTTGCTGGGGTAAATACAGCATAGAAAGCAAGAACTTTCAGCATGGCTACCGGCACGTTTGCAGCCGAACGGAAGGTGAACTTCCTGTTCAGTGTGAAGTTCCACAGTATCGAGCAGAGCAGTGCGATAAGGTAGCAAGGCCAGTAGCTCCAGCCGCTGATTTCGTTAAGCAGGGCGAAAACTCCTATCTCGATAAGTCCAGCACTGGCCGAGAACAAGGCGAACTTTATGAATCTTATGTATTCTTTCATCAGGTAAGGTTTTAGGGTTTGTTAGATTATATGAGCATCTGTTCTGTCGTTTCATTGGAGCAAATTTATGTAAAAAGTCGCATATACGCCGATTGTAATGTTTATATGAGGGCAAATAATACTATCTTTGCTGCCCTTTTGCGCACATAGATGTTACACTACAAGACATATATTGACAGTCGGTTTGACAAATGGGTCGTGATGGTTCATGGAGCCGGAGGAAGCATCGAGGTATGGTTCCGACAGGTTGCAGACTATGCACGCCACTTCAATCTGCTGCTGGTAGACCTAGCTGGTCACGGAGGATCCACCAATGAGTCATTCGGAAAAGGATTTAACTTCTCTAGAGCTGCAGAACAGGTCATGGAGGTGGTGAATCATCTTAAGATCGAGAAGGGGCACTTTGTGGGACTGTCACTTGGATCCATCGTCGTGCGTATCATCGCCAAGCATAATCCCAAGCAGGTGGCGAGCATGGTGCTTGCCGGAGCCGTGACGCGTCTCAACGCCAAGGTCAGCACTCTCCTTGCTCTTGCCGCCACTTTCAAGCGTCTCATTCCTTATTCCCTCATCAAGAAGGTCATAGCCATGTGCATTATCCCGCAGGATAAGTATGAGAAGTCGAAGAGACTGTTCCTGAATAACGCCAAGAAGGTGTCATTCGATAGTTTCCTTAACTGGCTGAAGCTTGGAGACGGGGTCGGCAGGTACATCAGGGAGCTGTTCGATGAGTATGTCTCCATACCGACCCTCTATCTGATGGGAGAGGATGACAAGCTGTTCCTACCACAGGTGCAGCAGACCGTCAGAAACTCCGGAGATAACGTATCGTTGATAGTCGTCCCTGATGCCGGGCATGTCTGCAATGTCGACAACAAGGGATTCTTCAATCGTCATTCACTGGAGTTCCTAAGAAATGTCGGTTTCTAGTACCTTTGTCTTCGACAAGATATCTATACACTCCGTCGTTGGCGTCAACGGAGAGGATGGTTCCTTTATAACATTTCATCAGTTTAGGTTTTTAGTAAGGCAATTGAGTTACTTAAGTTGCGATACAAAGAAGGATACCGCATGCGAGACGACTGTCTTTAGCTTTTTGGTAATCATATGGTTCTCACCCTCTACCACTATCAGCTCCGCATCTTGAGTATATGTCTCAACGAACTTCTCGCTGCATGACATGGGTACGATGGTATCCTTGCTGCCGTGAATGAGTCTCACTGGTCCTGTATACGCCTTTGCCGTCCCGTAGATGTCCAGTTCCTGTGTCGTGAGGATATATTCCCTTCCGAGCTTCATCATGCCGAAGCACTTCACGTATTCCGGGGGATCCGCCGGATTGAACTCCGCTCCGAAGAATCGTCCGCCCTTGCATGCGTCCTGAATGACGGAGCCGGGGGCGACGAGCACCAGTGCAGCCGGGGATTCACCTCTTGAGGCAAGGATTCCTGCGGTCATTGATGCGACCACTCCACCCTGCGAGTGCCCCAGAAGTCCTATCTTGCTGACATAGGGGAGTGACTTGGCGTATTCCCACATAGCCAATGCATCTTCGATCTCCTTGCCGACGGTCATCAGTTCCATCTTGCCTTCGCTCTTCCAATGCCCGCCGAAGTCAAAGCATATAGATGCTATGCCTTCCTTAGCCAAAGCTTTAGCCAGGGCAGGAATAGGAACGATGTTCTTGCTCGAAAAGATGCCGTGCATCAGGATGACCATAGGACACTTGTCGGTCTCTTCATTGAAATCATCCGGCAGCGTCACCTCCATGGCAAGCCCTCCCTGTGGACCGTAGACCTTGTACTCCTTTGCGAATCCAAGGAGTGAGAAGGTCATCAATGTGATAATCAAGTAAAGTCGTTTCATAGTAAGGCAAAGGTAAACAAAAACTTATGAAAATATCCTATTGATGAAAAGAGTGCTATATTTGTAGTTAGCTGAAAAAATGTTGACTATGCATACAGATCAGTCTTTAAAAAATTATGATGTTATGATGAATAAGCCTTTCCATGCAATTCTTGCTTTCGTTCTTGTTATTCCTCTCTGTCTGATATGTTCGTTAACTGTCAGGGCGCAAGGACCTCAGGTGGTCATTCCAGTGCCGGCCGAATATCAGCTTGCTGAAGGTCAGTATGTGTTTCAGGGAGAGCCTGCTGTGCAGGTGAAGATGGTCGGCCAGAAGAAGGTGCCATATGAAGGATATCGTCTGGAGGTGACTAGGAAAGGTATTGTGATTACCGCTTCATCCAAGGAAGGTGAGTTCTATGCAAGGCAGACCCTTGCACAGATGGTTGCAGGTGCATCTTGTGAAGATGGAAGTAATGCATTGGAATGCGGCGTGATAAATGACTACCCTCGTTTCCCATATCGTGGACTCCATGTCGATGTGTCCAGACATTTCCGTAGTGTGGATTTCCTGAAGAAGCAGATGGATGCCATGGCCATGTTCAAGATGAACCGAATGCACATCCACCTTACGGACGCTGCCGGCTGGCGTATGCAGATCGACGCCTATCCTAGACTTTCCGAATTTGCGGCATGGCGTCCTCAGCAGACATGGAAGGAATGGTGGGCAGGTGACAGGCATTACTGTGAGGCCGACGCCCCGGGTGCATATGGCGGATATTATACAAAGGAACAGCTCAGGGAACTCGTCGAGTATGCTCATGAGAGACACATAGAGATAATTCCGGAGATCGAGATGCCCGGCCATAGTGAGGAGGTCCTTGCGGCCTATCCGGAATTAAGCTGTGCAGGAAAGCCATACTCTCAGGGAGAGTTCTGCCCGGGCAATGAAGAGACTTTCAGATTTCTTGAAACCGTTCTGGATGAAGTTATGGAGGTATTCCCGTCAGAATATATTCATATAGGAGGAGATGAGGCCAACAAGACCCATTGGAAGACCTGCCCGAAGTGTCAGCAGAGGATGCAGGAGGAGGGTCTGGCCGATGTGGATGAGCTTCAGAGCTATATGATAAAGCGAATGGCGAGATATGTCGAGTCGAAGGGCCGCAAGGTTATCGGCTGGGATGAGATCCTGGACGGGGGTCTGGCTGAAGGTGCGGCTGTGATGTCATGGAGAGGCACGGAAGGAGGTATCAAGGCCATGGATATGGGCCATGATGTGATCATGACACCGGGCCGTTACTGCTACCTGGATCATGCGCAGGATGCTCCTTTTAAGGAGCCGGAGTCGATCGGAGGTTATCTGCCGCTGGATTCCGTATATGTTTACGAACCGGTGGAGCCGTCTATGCCGGCTGATAAGGTTCATCATCTCAAAGGTGTGCAGGCAAATCTCTGGTCTGAATATGTCGTCACCGACGAGCATGCGGAGTATATGTACTGGCCTAGGGCTATCGCCTTGGCGGAGACCGGATGGAGCCAGCCTCAGAAGAAAAATCTGAAGGACTTCCGCAGAAGGGTGCTCCCGGCTCTCGAGGTGCTTAAGGACAAGGGATACGAGGCCTTTGATCTTGCGAATGAATATGGTGAGCGCAAGCTTGCCCAGACAGGTCTGGATCATAAGGCAAAAGGCTGTAAGGTAATCTATAACAAGCCGATACAGGAGTGGTATCAGGCAGCTGGCGAGGCGACATTTACAGATGGTGTGATCGGAGGATGGACATACAGCGACAATCGTTGGCAGGGATTCCTTTCCGATATCGATGTGACGATCGACCTTGGCGCGGTCCAGCAGGTCAACTATGTTGGCGGCACCTTCATGCAGCTGATCGGACCGGGCGTATTCATGCCGCGGAAGGTAGACATCCTGGTGTCGGAAGATGGCGAGGAGTTTGAGCTCATAGCTACTGTCTGGAATGATGTCCATACCACAGCCGAAGAACTTCTGTTCAAGGACTTCAGTACTATCTGCGATAAGCAGGTGAGGTATGTCCGTTATCATGCTTACAGAAGCACGATGCGAGGCTTCCTGTTCCTTGATGAAGTCGTAGTGAATTAGTGCTTTCTGAAAAATGCAATACGGTTCGTCGTATTGCATTTTTGATTATATTTGCAAAGAATGCGTAACTGCGTGTTCTTTGCTTTTTGTTTATATGGACCTTGAGTTTTTTCATAAGATTCTGAGTGTTGACTCAACATCGGGTAAGGAGATCGAACTGGCTGATATTCTGTCAGTTGAACTTGCTGCGCCCGGAAGAAAGATCGATCTCTTCGAAGTTGGTGACGGCACAAGAAATGTGTTGGTGTCCTGGGGTACCCCCAAGGTCATTTTCTGCACCCATCTCGACACTGTCCCGCCATATATTCCGCCAGTGTTTGAGGAGAGTGTGGTAAGAGGACGAGGTTCAGCAGATGCGAAGGGTCAGATATTTGCGATGTATGAGGCGTGCAAGGAGCTTGAATCAAAAGGATGCACTGATTTCGGATTGCTGCTTCTGGCAGGAGAAGAGACAGGATCATTCGGC
Source organism: Bacteroidales bacterium (assembly GCA_017631875.1). Next base: position 5,166 of record JAGBSL010000018.1, read on the forward strand.
GCCAAGGCCTTCAACGCTCTCATGTCAGACGATTCCACTGTCATGTCGAGCGTAGTCGAGACATCTCTTAAAGACGCATGGCTCATAGTCGGTGAACCGACCGACAACTGCATGGCATCTGCAGCGAAAGGCACGAAGTCCTTTGAGGTGACATTCGCAGGTCAGGCATGCCACTCGGGATATCCCGAGAACGGATCAAGTGCCGTCCTGTATTTCAATGACTTTGTCAACGCTCTCCGCAGCATAGTGTTCCCGATGGATCCTGTGCTTGGCGAGACAACATGGAACATAGGAAAGCTCTCCAGCGACAATCCCCAGAACATCCTCAGCGACCGCCTGACATGCAGGGTGTATTTCAGGACCACATTCGAGTCTGACGAGATGGTCTGCAACATCATGAAGAACATCGCCGGCCCGCAGGCAAAGCTCCGTTTCGGAAAGCGCAGTGTGCAGGACGGATCGGACATTGTAGCGAAGGAGGTGGCTCCATGGCAGAAGGCAATGACCGTGCAGGCTTTCGGAGGCGACACGCCGAGCCGTTTTGAGGTGCTTGAAGGCTTCGAGTCGAAGCCTGTGGCCTTCGGCAGCGACGCACCGCAGCTGAAATGCTTCGAGCATAAGATCCTCTGCGGTCCGGGTTCTATACTTGTCGCCCATCGCGACGAGGAACACATAACTCTTGCGGACATAGAAAAAGCCATAGCCCAATATGTCCGTATGTATGAACTGATAATGCAGTAGCATGGCGAGCTGTGACACTTTCTGGTCAATTTTTGACACAGCTCACTCCAAAAAACTCAAAATTGACTGAAAATGAGTGTGGCTGTGACACTTTTTGCCCGAAAACTGACACGGCTCCAGAAAACGAACAATACAGATATTGTGATAAATGGGCGCTTTGCGCCGCGGCACTTGCCGCCCGTCGACCAAAGGTAGACGGCATGCCCCTCGGGGCTGTCGCGAAGCGACTGGGGGTAGAAGTATTATCATAATATCTGAACAAAGTGATGATATTATGATAGTAATGAAGTTTGGTGGTACTTCGGTTGCAAATTTCGAAGCCATCACAAGAACAATATTCATCGTAGGCAGCAAGCTTGACCAGAAGCCTGTGGTAGTTGTGTCTGCACTTTCGAAGGTGACAGATCTGCTGTATAAGATAGCAGATACAGCAGCTACACAGGATGTGGAGCAGACAAAGGATTTGCTCGGACAGCTTCGTGAGCGCCATGTAAACCTTGTTATGGAACTGCTGGAGCAGAGTCCTATGATCATGGAGCAGGCTTTGGAGCGCATCAATGCGATCTGCGACGATCTCGATAAGCTCGCGTATGCGGTGTGTGCAGTCGGAGAACTATCTGACCGCAACAAGGCGATCATAATATCGAATGGAGAGCTCCTCTCTTCTACCATCATCTGCTTCACAATGAACGCGAAAGGCATCAAGACAGGTTTCATTGATGCACGTACGATGATGGTGACAAACGACTCTTACCTCAAGGGTGAACCTATCGTGGACGAGATCGCCCAGAGGGTTCCGGGTATCGTGGCCAAGGCTTATGAGGGCATGAATGCGGTGATTACCCAGGGCTTCATCGCATCAAACATGGCAGGCGAGCAGACAGTGCTCGGCCGAGGCGGATCAGACTATTCTGCATCGCTGATCGGTATGGCTGTGGATGCAGAGCGCATAGAGATCTGGACAGACGTGGACGGAGTACGCACGGCAGACCCTCGCAAGGTACAGAACACCAAGTATCTGGAGAAGATTTCGTTTGAGGAGGCAGCCGAGATGGCGCATTTCGGAGCGAAGGTGCTGCACCCGCTGACCATAGAGCCTGCAGTGAAGAAGAACATCCCTCTGTATGTGCTTAACTCGATGAATCCGTCCGGAAAAGGAACCGCGATTCTTCGTAACGAATTGATTGAGGACGGCGTCAAGTCGGTTTCATTCAAGGAGAACATCAAGGTTATCAACATCTTCTCCATGAGGATGATCAACACTTCAGGCTTCCTTCGCCGTGTGTTCGAGATATTCAGTGAGAACAGGGTGTCTGTGGACCTGATCAGTACGTCGGAGGCCAACATCTCTGTGACTGTCGATGCTGGTGAGAAGATCGACAAGACTGTGGCCGAGCTTTCTGAGTTTTGCGATGTAATCGTTGATGACGACAAGGCTCAGGTGTCGGTGATCGGAAAGAACATCGTGCGTCTGAACGGTATGCTCAAGAAGACCTTTGCTCCTCTGAAGAGGACAAATGTGTATATGATCTCACAGGGTGCTTCTTTTGTGAACATCAGCTTCGTGGTTGACCGCGAGGAACTCACAGAAGTGGTTCAGGACCTCCATGACCACCTGTTCGATAACCCTGAAGAGCTTGAGTCGTTTTAAACGTAGTCGCCTAAAGTCTTGATTGACAGGCGTTTATCTGTGTGTCCTGCATGGCGCGGAAGGCAGGATGTTTTAGTAAAATGCTGATACACAGAATGTTGTGTGTTACAGGTAAAGGATAGTGTTATGAAACTATATATCAGCGGATACGGAAAAATGGGAAAGATGATCGAGAAGATCATCATGTCCCGCGGACTGGAATATGCAGGCTGGAGCGAGGCGGTTACTGAGACCGATCCTGCTCTTGCGAAGGAGTGTGTATGCATCGACTTCACAACTCCTGCGGCCTTCAGGGCCAACTACAGGTTCCTTGCGGAGAACTTCAAGGCGGTTGTGGTGGGCACAACAGGCTGGATGGATATCAAGGATGAGGTTATCACATACTTCGAGAAGTGTGGCACTCCGATGATCTGGGCGACCAACTTCTCTGTTGGAGTGAACGTGATGTTTGCAGTGACAGACTACATGTCAAGACTCCTCGGACAGTTCGGTGGCTACAGCCCGTATATGATCGAGATGCACCATTGTCACAAGCTGGATGCTCCGAGCGGAACGGCAAAGACTTTGGCAGAGATTGTGGATGCGAATATGGGGGTAATGACAGATATCCAGTCAGTGCGTTGCGGTGAGATCCCGGGTACGCATACCATCGGTTACGAAGGTCTGAACGATCGCATCACGTTGAGCCATGAGGCCTTTTCACGTGAGGGCTTCGCCGCAGGTGCAGTCGAAGCTGCCCTCCGCACCGAGGGATTGATAGGTGTACATGAATTCAAGGAACTGTTCTTTGAGTAAAAATGAAATTCAATTGATATGAATACAATAAACTTAACCGGCTGTGGAACAGCATTGATCACTCCGTTCAAGAACGGAGAGGTCGACTACGATGCATTTGCGGCATTGGTGGACCGCCAGGTGGAGGCAGGAATAGACTTCCTGGTACCTCTCGGAACAACTGGCGAGACTCCTTGTCTTGAGGACGAGGAGCGCATAAAGGTGCTTCAGATCGCCAAGGCGCATTCGCAGGGCAGACCTGTGGTTGCCGGCGGCGGCACAAACTCTCTTCAGCATACCATCAGGAGCATGAAGATGCTTGAGCCGCATGGTGTGGATGCGTTCCTGATAGTCGTGCCATACTACAACAAGCCGACCCAGGAAGGACAGTACCAGTACTTCAAGGCTGTTGCTGAGTCTACTGACAAGCCGATCGTGCTTTATAACGTGCCTGGCAGAACAGGCGCCAACATGACTGCCGAGACCTGTCTGCGTCTGGCGCAGATTCCAAATATCGTTGCAGTTAAGGAGGCATCGGGCAACCGTGAGCAGATCGAGAAGATTCTTGCAGGTGCTCCTGAGGGATTCCAGGTACTCAGCGGAAACGATGACGACACTCTCTGGATGATGCAGCAGGGTGGTGCGGGAATCATCAGCGTTGCGTCTAATGTGGCTCCAAAGCACATGGCTGACTTCATCGGAGCTATCCGTGAGGGTGACATGACGAAGGCAGAGGCTCTCAATAACGAGCTGACTCCGCTGTTCACAAACTGCTTCGTGGAGAGCAATCCGATCCCTGCAAAGGCGGCGATGGCAGCCATGGGACTTATAGAGAATGAGCTCCGCCTCCCTCTCGTACCGTCCCAGCAGAGCACATACGACCTTATGGTCGATACGATAAGGCCTTTGGGACTTATCTAGTCACAAAACCCTGGTGGATGTTTGGGCCGATCCATGTAGGAACTACCCTTACAATGACCATCGTTACAGGAAATCCATGATTTATGTTACGATGGTGGGCAGATAAGCACAAAATCCACAAAAACGGGCACCATCGTTACAAAAAATGCGTGAAATGTGTTACGATGCTCCAGGTGCGGGGTAGCCATAGTTAAAAACACCTCTGACGTTCAATAGAAGTTCCCACTGAAAGGGGGATGTCGTGAAACAACAGGGGTTGAGACAACTAATTTTGAAATAAATTATGACAGATACAGAAAAGTTTTATCAGACCATTGCCGACCTTGAGAGCGGCAAGGTAAGAGTTGCAGAGAAGGTTGACGGAGAGTGGAAAGTTAACTCTTGGGTCAAGGAGGTGATTTTGAGCGGTTTCCGTCTTGGAAAGCTTACCGACATGACTCAGGGTCAGTTCTCATTCTTTGACAAGGATACCATTCCTGCAAGAAAGTTCACAGCGGAGAACGGCGTGCGTATCGTGCCGGGAGGAAGCAGCGTGCGCGCAGGCGCATACCTCGCTCCTTCGGTGATCATGATGCCGCCTGCATATGTGAACATAGGAGCATATGTGGACGAGGGAACCATGATCGATTCGCATGCACTCGTGGGTTCATGCGCACAGGTAGGAAAGCATGTGCACCTTTCTGCTGCCTCGCAGTTGGGTGGTGTGCTTGAGCCGGTCGGTGCCCTTCCTGTGATCATCGAGGATAATGTGTTCATCGGTGGCAACTGCGGAATTTATGAGGGAACGATCGTGAAGGAGAACGCAGTTATCGGTACAGGTGTGATTATCAATGCCTCTACAGCTATCTTCGATGCGACTACAGGAGAGTATATCAGAGCCAATGAGAACGGTCAGATGGTGGTTCCGTCTGGTGCTGTGGTTGTGGCAGGTAGCCGTCCGATCAGCAAGGGGCCGGGAGCGGAGCAGGGCGTGCACCTTTATTGCCCGGTGATCGTGAAGTATCGTGACGAGAAGACTTCCGGCTCGATCACTCTGGAGGACATGCTTCGCTAACAGATTTCTCCACGCGCTGTCGCTTGGTCGAAATGACAATTACTCTGTCATATCGAGCGACCGTAGGGAGTCGAGATATCTAAATAACAGAAATGTACAACGAACTATATTCAGAAGACGTAGGCTCATTCTTCAGGTCGCCTGTGAGGGAAATATTCAAGAAGGTCGACCTGAATGCCATATATTCATTCGCTGGAGGATATCCATCGGCGGATACTTTCCCATTGGCAGAGATAGACAGGACGATGTCCGAGGTGATTGCCAAGTACGGTGCCAAGGCGTTCCAGTATGGAGCGACGCAGGGTGTGCCGGAGCTGCGCGAAGCCGTGGCGAAGCGCTGCGGAGTGCCTGTGGAGCGTGTGCAGATTACGTCTTCATCCCAGCAGGGCATCGACGTGTGCACAAGGGTGCTTGTGGATCCGGGTGATGTGATTCTTACCTCAAGCCCCTCATACCTTGGAGCATTGCAGTCTTTCCGTTCATATCGGGCGGACATCAGGGGAGTGAAACACGATGCTGATATTGAGGCATTCAAGCAGGCATACGAGAGTGTAATAGCGCAGGCTCATGCAGAAGGAAAGAAGATAAAGTTCCTCTACATGATTCCTGACTTCCAGAATCCTTCGGGCGAGTCGCTTACTCTGGCGGAGCGCGAGATGCTCGTCGCTCTGGCGCAGAAGCACGATTTCCTTATCGTTGAGGACAGTCCGTACAGGGAACTCAGGTATGAGGGAGAGCACATTCCTACGATGTACAGCCTTGATCCGGACCGTGTGATTCATCTTGGTTCATTCTCAAAAATTTTCGCTCCAGGATTCCGTCTGGGCTGGGCGATTGCGCACCCTGACATTCTTGATAAGATATATGTATGCAAGCAGTCGCTGGACCTTTGCCCGCCTATCTTTGATCAATATGTTGCGGCTGAGTTCCTGTCAAGCGGCAGACTTGACAGGAACCTTGAGAAGAGCATAGCACTGTATAAGGATAAGAGAGACCATCTTCTGAATCTGCTGGCAGAGTACATGCCTGATGGAATAAGATGGACCCACCCCGAAGGAGGACTGTTCCTCTTTCTGACCATGCCGGAAGGCTTTGAGGCAGTCAAGTTCTACGATAAGGCGCTTGCAGCTGGAGTGGCTTATGTAGCAGGAGAGTTCTTCCATCCAGACGGAAGCGGCAAGAACACAATGCGCATGAACTTCTCGTTCATGGCTAAGGAACGTATGACCGAAGGGGTCAGACTGCTTGCAGAGCTGTTGCGCGCAACTCTTTGATAGTCAAGGAGATGTGTGAGTATCCTGCATGGCGCGGAAGGCAGGATACATGTGTAAGATGTTGATTAGCACGTTGTTATGGAAAATGTTATGAAACTCTATAAATACCAAGGTGCAGGAAACGACTTCCTGATTGCAGATAATCGTGACGGCTCAGTACAACTGACCACGGCGCAGATCGCTGCGCTGTGCGACCGCCGCTATGGCGTCGGCGCTGACGGCCTTATGCTTTTGGAGAGTAGCCCTGAATACGATTTCCGCATGGTATATTACAACTCCGACGGTTCTGGCGGCATGATGTGCGGCAATGGAGGCAGATGCATTGTTGCCTTTGCAGCAGACATGGGCTTGAATCATTTTGATTTCGAGGCCGCTGATGGTTTTCATACGGCTCAGATCATAGCGCAGGAAGGCAGGACCAAGACCGTGCGTCTGAAGATGAAGGATGTGGAAGGATATGAATATCATGAAGCCTTGACAGGTCCTGAATGTGCATCAGACGGATATTTCCTTGATACCGGTACACGTCATTACGTGCGTTTCGTGCCAGGTCTTGACGCTTATGACATCGTGACTGAAGGTTGCGACATAAGATATAATGCCAAGGAACTTCAGCCGATCGGCGCCAATGTGAACTTCATTGAGCCATATGAGGGAGGTATTAGGGTTCGCACTTATGAAAAAGGCGTTGAGGATGAGACCTTTGCATGCGGTACGGGAATTGTTGCCTCATGCATCGCCTCGTATGTGAATGGCGTCAGACCTTCTCAGACCTTTGAAGACGGAAGAGTCAGATATGATGTCAAGGCAAAGAGAGACAGTCTCTCAGTGGATTTTATCCCGATAGAAAAAATGGTGGCGCAGGATGTCTGGCTTACAGGTCCGGCCACATATATAGCACAGATATTAGTAGATATTGATTAATTATTAGATATGAAGAAAATTTTGTTTTTTGCTGCAATAGCATTTTCTATGGTTTCATGCCTGACTAAGGGCTCTTATTCTCAGTCATATGTGGCAGATATCACTTTTGAGTGGAATCCTCAAGTATATTCAAATGAGTTCAATAAGGATAGTGTGTATGTGTGCAAGAACGAAGCCGATATGGGATTCTTATATCAGCAGAATCCTTTATTTTTCGGTCAGAAGCATGTTGGAGGCGAGCTCCAAGGCGGTTTCGTGATGTCGTATCTCGAAGGCGAAAAGGATGGACAGCTTACTAAGCAACCGAACGCCAATGATACGTTCCGCGTACATGCTGTCGCTGGTGCTCCAGGAGGAGTGGCGAGTCCGTTAGGAAGCAAGACATACGCGGTATTTTACGATAATCCGTCAGAGTCGATGATGCCTCAGTATGATATCGAGTTCGGATACAAAAATAATGGATCATGTTCTCCTCTTGCATGCTATGTCAATAATACTACTCTCGTTGCACGCAAGGTCAGAGAGCACTTTCAGGATGGCGACAGGCTCGTTCTGAAGGCCAAAGGAACCAAATCAGATGGCAGTGTATCAGAGACGAGCATTGTACTCGCTCAGTATACTGAGTCAAAGGATACAGTCATGTATAACTGGACAGTATTCGACCTGTCGAAACTTGGAGCAGTTGATTTTGTTGACTTCGAGGTCATGTCGACCAATCCGGAAGTCCCAGGATATTTCTGCCTTGACGGATATCTGGCTTCAATTAACATATCATATTAGTTTATATGAAGACAAATCAGGAATATAAGAACGCGGCCATTGCTGCGTTGAAAGGCAATTGGGCGCCTTTTGTGGTTGCAGTGATCATTATGATGGCGTTCATGTATGTTGTCATGGGGCCATATCTCTTTGTGTATCAGGTGTCTTTGGGTATGCATCAGATAGCCATAAGTCCTGCATTTGCCTTTGCTGCAGTGGCTGTTTATATTCTGGGTATGCCTCTTTTGGCGATGCCGCTGACTCTTGGATTCGGCTACGCTTCCAACAGGTTGCTTGTTGAGGGAGATAACCGTGCAATCGGAAACCTTTTCCGTGACAGCTTCGGAAACTGGGGCCGGAAGGTCTGGGGAATGTTCCTGATGAACTTCTTCGTCTCATTATGGTCGCTCCTCCTGATAATCCCGGGTTTCATCAAGTATTATGCGTATGCCTTGACTCCATATATCCTGATTGATAATCCCGAGTTGTCGGCCAATCAGGCGATCAATCTAAGCCAGAAGATGATGAAAGGTCATAAATTCGACATGTTTATCCTTCATCTCAGCTTCATCGGATGGATTTTTCTTAGTATATTTACATTCGGAATCGGCCTCCTTTGGTTATTGCCATACATGATGACAGCTCAGGCAGCCTTCTATCAGGACATCAAGAAAGAATACAACAAATAAATCTAATTATTAACAACTAAATTTTATCAACTATGATTTCATTTCTCATCTGGCTCGTAGGAGTCATCTGCTGTATCTGGTGCATCAAGGATGTATGGTCAAAGGCTAAGCTTGACACACTTATCAAGGTTCTCCTCACTGTGGGTCTCCTCGCATTCAGCTGGATCGGTCTTGCGGTATACTATTTTATTCTTAAGGACAGGCTCTAATTTAATGCAGTATGAAAACTAATCAGGACTACAAGAACGCAGCTCTCGCCGCGTTGAAAGGAAACTGGACTCAGGCTGTCCTGGCAGGACTTGCAGTCTTTGCAATTGCTTTGGTAGCCAACATGCTGACAGCTGCTGATCCGGAAGGTTTTATTGCCGCTTTTGCGTCATTTGCCATTGCTATCTGCGTAACTATGCCCCTTTCAGTAGGATTGTATGCTGCATATAGAGATCTTTACCATGGTACAAATGTGAAGGTTGTAGAGAATGCCTTCAAGACAGGTTTCGGCAATTGGGGACACCATGTGGGTGGAATGCTTCTTATGGGTGTTTATATATTCGCATGGACACTTCTGCTGATCATCCCAGGTATCATCAAGTCATTCTCGTATGCCCTCACTCCATTCATCCTTACAGATAAGCCGGAGTTGTCTGCAAATGAGGCTATCGAGCTCAGTATGAAGATGATGGACGGCCACAAGCTTGACCTCTTCATGCTTTATCTCAGCTTCATCGGATGGTATCTCCTTTCTATCCTCACACTCTGCATCGGAACGCTTTGGGTCATGCCATATCAGTATACGGCAATGGCGGCCTTCTACGAGGATGTAAAGGCTGAGTATGAGAACAAGGCTGTAGTAGCTTAATTAAATAAGTCCTGCAGGAATCTGCATAATGATTTCCTGATATTCCGGATCTACGGAAAGGATAAGATCTTCATGGAGCGGTATCATTACTGCTCCATTTTCTGTTTCTACCTCTATACAAGGGTTGTTCGGGATGTCAAGGAAGTCAGTGATCTCACCGACTTCTATGAGGGCTTCTTCATCTTCTGCTGGCGTCAGCAGCATCCATCCCACGAGTGCTGCATATCCGTCATCTTCCAGCGACATTTCCGGAAGCTGGTCCTCTTCGATATATACCGCCTTTCCTGTGATCTCTTCGACATCTTCCATAGAACAGATGCCTGTCAGGCGGACAAGGGCCTTGGTGTTGCCCCTTTTTGAGAATGATTCAATATAAAAAGGAACCGGAAGTCCATCGAAAACGATGAACACCGGTTCCTGTAAGTTGATATCTTCAGGAGCGATTTCGCGGAAGCCCAATACGAGCTCCCCATCGGTACCGTTAGATTTCAATACCTGGGCTACCTGCTGCAAGTTATCATAACCTGCCATGCCGGAATTACTCAGCGATTGGTTCCTCAACCTCAGCCTCAGCTGCCTGTGCAGCAGCCTCAGCAGCTGCAGCCTCAGCGGCAGCGCGAGCAGCCTCCTCAGCCTCAGCCTTTCTCTTAGCGATAGCCTCAGCTCTCTCCTGATTTACCTTAGCCTCAGCCTCTACTGCAGCCTTGTAAGCAGCAGCAGCGTCCTTGGTAAGACCCTCTTTCTTAGCTCTTACCTTAGCAGCCTTCTCAGACTTCCAAGCAGCGAGCTTAGCGTCAGCCTGCTCCTGAGTAAGAGCACCCTTCTTAACACCCTCCTGGAGGTGCTTTGCAAGGAGTACACCCTCGTAAGAGAGGATACGCTTTGCAGTAAGTGTAGGCTGAGCACCTACGTTAAGCCATGCAAGTGCACGCTCAGAGTTGAGCATGATTGTAGCAGGGTTTGTGTTAGGGTTGTAAGAGCCGAGCTGCTCGATGAAACGACCATCGCGAGGTGCGCGTGAATCAGCCACAACAATGTGGAAGAATGCGAAATTCTTCTTTCCGTGGCGCTGAAGACGAATTTTAACAGCCATTGTGAATCTGTTTTAAAAAGTTAATTAATGTATTACCAATGTTTTCCTTCCCGAGGAAAAGCGCGCAAAGATAAGAATATTCTATTATATTTGCAACTCATAATCAAAAACTTAACTCATTTTATAATATGGCTATTGAAAATCCGAACAAGAAGAACATGCTGGTCGGTATGATCTGGTGTGTCTTAGGTATTGCTGTCACATTCATTTCGTATTACTGTGCAACTGAAGGCGGCTCTTATTCTATTTTTTACGGTGCAATCATCTATGGAATCTACCAAGCTGGAAAAGGTTGGAGTGCGCACTTGCGTGAACTCCGTGCAGAGGCCCAGATGGGCGAATTCAAAAAGTGGGTGCTGATAGGTGTCTGTGCGCTTGCTCTCGTCGGAGGACTTACATATGCCTCATGGGACATGATGCATGCGAGCCCGTTTGAGGAGAAGGAGCAGGTTGTGGATCTTCATGAGGATGATATAAGGCTGACCTTGCCGGCTGGTTTTGCAAAGATTGACACAAGGGAGACCGAGGAAACTGATTCCACTTATGCTTCAATGTCTATATATTCATATGATTCAGATTATGGATTTCTGGTAGAGTATATCGAGTACGGTTTCTCAGACACGCTCGCAACAGAGGATATTTATGACCGTCTCGCTATTAATGCCATGTCATATTCTGATACTATCCTGGCATTCCCACGTATGCGTAATTTGGGTGATAGGGAGGCTTTGAGGTATATCGGTTACTTTAATGATGACAATACAGTGGCCGTTTGTCACGAAATTGTACATAATGGCAACCTTATTTCTGTATATTGTTATGGAATGGGACCGGAAATCGACTCTCTTCAGATTGCATGTGCAGCAGAATTTGTCAGATATAACATTGAATTGAAATAGGGATTTGGGCGTTTTTCATGATTTTTCCCGAAAAAACGCCCATTTTTTGCAAAAATCTTCAAAAAAGTGAAAAATTTTGCAGAAAAATTTGGAAGTAAAGATTTTTGTCGTACCTTTGCAATCCCAAAACAAAGAAGCGGTGGTGGTGAAATGGTAGACACGCTACTTTGAGGGGGTAGTGGGCGTAAGCCTGTGCGAGTTCGAGTCTCGCCCACCGCACAAAATCACCACATGAGGAAGTTTCAGATGAAGCTTCCTCTTTTTTTTGGCGAGTTTTTGGCGAGTCGTTAAAATTCTGCGGATGGATTCGTCGAGGAACGTCTGAAAAACACCATCGTTCAAAGAAATCGCTCTTTTATTTAACGATGGTATCTGATTTGGGGATTTGGAGGAGGATTTTGATACCATCGTTCCAAAAATGTGGCCTTTCATGTAACGATGGTCATGAACTAAAATTTTTGCCAATCGGAAGTTTCAATTGATCCCCAATACGTTCCAGATTACTGTTTTTAAAGGGGGGTCAGGAGCAATATGGGCCAAAAATGACACCGTGTCCTCATCTGCTATAGCCTTAAAGTGTGCTGCGTCGCAGAAAATGTGTATATTTACAAGTTATTTACACTGAAATCATGCAGACACTTAAAAATGACGTGCTGACCGTGCAGGTCGCTGAGCATGGAGCGGAGCTCCAGAGCATAAAGAAGGGTGCTACCGAATATCTGTGGCAGGGTGATCCTGCATTTTGGGGCCGAAGGTCTCCGGTGCTGTTCCCGATCGTGGGAAGCGTTTGGGAGAAGCGCTACCGTGTCGATGGAGTCGAGTATGAACTCGGACAGCATGGTTTTGCGCGCGACATGGAGTTTGAACTCGTCGGCCAGACTGAAACTGAACTTCGTTACCGGCTCCAATCAACTGAGGAGACTCTCAAGAAATATCCATATCAGTTCGTTCTGGAGATCGCTTACAGGCTTCATGGCAACTCTCTTGACGTGGTCTGGGAAGTGGCCAATCCATCAAATGATAAGGACCTGCATTTCCAGATCGGAGCCCATCCTGCATTCATATATCCTGATTATTCAATGGAGCGCCCGGAACGCGGATACCTCGTGTTTGACCGCACAGAGGGTCTGGAGTGCATAAGGATCAAGGAGAAGGGCTGTGTGGATTCCGTGACTAAGTATCCGTTGGAGATTCCTGCTGACGGCAGACTTCCTATCGCAAGCGATACATTTGATGTGATCGATACCATCATGCTTCAGGATAGCCAGGTTCATAAGACAGAACTTCGCTGTGTAGATGGAACCCCGTGGCTCAGCCTGACATTCGATGCTCCGGTTGTGGGCATCTGGTCGCCTCCGGGAAAGGTGGCTCCGTTCATCTGCCTGGAACCATGGTACGGACGTTGCGACAGCGCAGGATATGAAGGTGAGTACAAGGACAAGGAGTGGATGAACACCCTTGCTCCCGGCCAGAAATTCTCAAGTGTCTATACAATAGAGATTTTGTAGGGTGGAAAGTACAACGGTCATAAAAGTGACGGGTTGTCATCATAAAATAAAGGAACAAGGTAGGACTTAATAAGGTAAGTCCCCTTCCCGAGGAAGGGTCGCGAGCGATAAGCAAAAGTCCGGTGGACTTTTGCAGCGAGCAGCACGAAGTGACGGTTTTTAGGGGATGGGTAACGTTGTACATATTTTCATATTTATGTACAAAGGTCATAAAAGTGACGGGTTATCAGCCATAAAATAAAGGAACAAGGTTAAAAAATATGAAATTATCGGAATTAAAGACAGGGGAGCGTGGCGTGGTCGTAAAGGTTTACGGTCACGGCGGTTTCCGTAAGAGGATCATCGAGATGGGCTTCGTCAAGGGAAGCAAGGTCAAGGTAATCCTCAATGCTCCTTTGCGTGATCCGATAGAATATGAAATCATAGGATACAAGGTGTCGCTCCGTCGTGAGGAGGCTGCGAAGATCGAGGTTATCAGTGAGAGCGAAGCAAAGCTCCTGCACGCCTCGCGCGAGGCGCTACCGGCGTTGGAGGCTGGATCGGAAGACTGGATCGAGAGGGAAATGGGAGCCTTGGCGGAGGAGCGCCGTAAGATCATCAAGGTAGCCCTTGTCGGAAATCCGAACTGCGGAAAGACGTCTCTCTTCAACATGGCGTCCGGCAGTCATGAACATGTGGGCAACTACAGCGGCGTGACCGTGGATGCGAAGGAAGGAACATTCGATCATGGCGGATACACGTTCCAGCTTGTGGACCTTCCGGGTACATATTCCCTTTCAGCATACAGCCCTGAAGAGCTTTATGTCCGTAAGAACCTGCTGGAGGACATGCCGGACATCGTCGTGAATGTGGTCGATGCCTCGAACCTCCAGAGAAACCTCTACCTGACGACTCAGCTCATTGACATGAACCTGCGCGTGGTCATGGCGATGAACATGTACGACGAACTTCAGGCAAAGGGAGACCAGTTGGATATCAAGCAGTTGGGCTACCTTCTCGGAATGCCGATCGTGCCGACGGTCAGCCGTACAGGAAAGGGTATAGAGGAACTTTTCGACATCGTGATCCAGGTGTATGAGAAGAGTGATCCGCACCTGTCGCGCCATATCCACATCAACCACGGAGCCGAGATCGAGCAGAGCATCGGTCGCATCAAGGGCCTGATCAAGCAGAATACAGATATCCGAAACAAATACTCGACCAGGTATCTTACGATCAAGTATCTGGAGAATGACAAGGATGTAGAGGCTGTTGTCGAGTCGTTGCCGAACCGCGACGAGATCATCGCGGCGCGATTCGAGGAGAACGCCAGGGTGCGCAGCTTGCTGGGTTCTGGTCTGGAATCGTCTCTGGTAGATGCAAAGTATGCATTCGTGCAGGGTGCGCTCGCCGAGACATATATTCCATATCAGGGCAAGAGGAAGCGTCAGACCCTGACCGACAAGATAGACGCGTTTGTAACAAACAGGTGGCTCGCGTTCCCTGTTTTCATCGTTCTTCTGTATCTGGTATTTGACGGTACATTCGTGCTGGGAGAGTATCCGATGCGCTGGATCGAGTGGCTGGTGTCGCATTTCTCGTCCTTCGTCGCTTCGATGATGTCGGACGGTTGGCTCAAGGACCTTGTCGTAGACGGTGTCATAGGAGGCGTCGGCAGCGTGCTTGTCTTCCTGCCGAACATCATGCTCCTGTATCTGTTCATTTCGCTGCTGGAAGACTCCGGATACATGGCTCGTGCGGCCTTCATCATGGACCGCCTCATGCATAAGATAGGCCTTCACGGCAAGTCATTCATACCTATGATCATGGGATTCGGATGTAACGTGCCGGCAGTCATGGCGGCCAGGACGATCGAGAGTCCGAAGAGCAGGATAATCACTATTCTAATCATTCCATTGATGTCATGCGCAGGCCGTATGCCTGTATACATATTGATTGCGGGAGCATTTTTCCCTCGCCGTGCCGGCCTGGTGATGCTTGGCCTGTATGCTTTGGGCATTATACTGGCGATCATTGCCGCTAAGGTGATGAGCCGCTTCTTCAAGGATGACGATCTTCCGTTCGTAATGGAGCTTCCTCCTTACCGCATTCCTACTGCCAAGTCCATCTTCCGCCACACTTGGGAGAAGGGAAAGCAGTATCTTCAGAAGATGAGCGGCATCATCCTGATCTGCTCTATGGCGATCTGGTTCCTGGGATACTTCCCTAATCACGACGCTTATGACACAGTGAAGGAACAGCAGGAGCACTCGTTCATAGGATACATCGGCAAGACCATCGAACCGGTCCTCGAACCTCTGGGCTTCGACTGGAGAATGGGAGTCGGAATCATCGCCGGAGTAGGCGCCAAGGAACTCGTCGTCAGCACCCTCGGTGTCATGTACGCCGATGACCAGCCGGTTAACACGGAAGCCTATATTCCTCCGGTTCTTCCTGACACTGTCTTGCCTGATACATCATCTGTCACTTCGACCTCTCCTTCTGTGACTTCAACCCCTTCTTCTGTCACTTCGACCTCTCCTTCTGTCACTTCGAGCGAAGTCGAGAAGTCTGTCGAGCCGGAACAGCTAGCCGAGACCCGTCTCCAGAAAGCCCTGGTGAACTCCGTAACCCCAGCCGGAGCCCTTGCCTACATGGTCTTCATCCTACTCTACTTCCCATGTATAGCGACCTTCATCGCCATCAAGAACGAGGGAGGAGGCTGGAAATGGGCCATCATCACAGCAGTCTACACCATCATCCTCGCCTGGGTCGCCGCCTTCATCACCTTCCATGTTGCTGGTCTGTTCATGTAGGGATTTTAAGCATCATGGCACAGAAGAAATATATAATACTTCTATTATTGAGCCTCGTCTTGTCGGCGGGGTGTAATGATGAGGTGTTTGTCCGTGAACAGGATGTTTTGTTCTCGTCAGTGGAAAGCTATGAATTTCCCGATACTGGAGATACACTGAATATCTCGTTGAGCAAGGATGACTGGTATATCAAGGGAATTGTATATACTGATCAAGACGATATATATGACAAAGGATATGTAAAAGAGAATGATACTATAAAGAATTCGGTTCCTATGGCCCTTCAAGGACTTGGGGAGATATGGCTGGACCGCAAGATGAATGGATTCAAGGTGATACGCGACAGACTTGACGGTCTGACTATAGTAATGGACCCAAATTTCAGTGATAAAGGAACCGGACTTCATATGTTTCTTGCTACAGAGACTCAGATTCTTGAACTGATATTTACGCAAAGAGCTTCTGAGGGCTTTGTTATCGACAGGGTAGAGTGGGATGATAAACTGAAGACTATCGGATCATTCATGGTGACCCATCCCAATCCGACTCTCGCTAAACGAAAAATATATATACCAGAAGGCATGTATATAGGAGAGTCTCCGATTTCCCGCTCTGGTATGATGCAGCTGCTGAATGTGGATTCGGTAATGCTCCCGATTCCTGATCCATATCCGGAAGATAAAACCCTTACGTTCAGTGGAATATCCATGGAGTTACTACCTGATGTGAACTCCTATGAAATAGATGTCTATCCGGATAGCGAAGCAATTGTGCTTCCGGAGAGGGTGGAGTACATTCACTATATTACTAATTTTCATATTTATGTAAAGCATGTCAGTAATGACAGTATAAATTTCTGCTTCACAGGAAGATTCGACAATGAGACCCCTAAACTTAGATGAAATGTTCCGGAGATTTTTCATATTGCTGGTTTTTGTCTTATTGTCGGTGCAGGCGTACAGTCAGCATCGTATAAGTGCAGGTGTCAGCAGCGGTTATCCGTTTTCTCCTTCCAAACCTTTGCTTGATGGGGTCAACAGTCTCGGGAGACCATTGAATGTAGCCGCTTCAGCCGATCTGCAATATGGATTCGTATTTCCCGGCTCGACTTATCAGGGAGTAGGCGTTTCGGTATTCTCGCTGTTTGACCACGAGGATGTAGGAACTCCTGTCTCGGTATATGTATTTCAAGGTGCAAGGATAGCTCGGCTTTCCCGTTCCTTGTCCCTGGATTATGAGTGGAATTTCGGAGTCTCTTTCGGTTGGCACAGACACGACGAGCATCCCTATAACATCATAATAGGATCTAAGATAAATGCATATATAAACGGAGCTATTATGCTTTCGTGGCATCCGTCTGACAATTGGCAACTTTCTGTAGGACCGGATTTTATCCATTATTCAAACGGCCACACCAGGCTGCCTAATGTGGGACTTAATACTGTGGGCGTGCGTCTTAATGCCGCCAGGGCATTCGGTGGAGAACTTTTCCCACGGATTGCACAAACATCAGATGTTGACAAGGAATGGACCGATAGGATATCATGCGACGTCACTGCTTTCGGCTCCTTAAAGAAATGCGTTGTCGACTATCGTATGAAGTATTACCAGGTGGATGGATGTTTTGCTGTGGCGGGAGTGCATGTCAATCCTTTTTATGATATTCATCGAAATTTCCGTATAGGCCTTTCTCTTGATCTGAGTTATGATGAAAGTGCAAACCTTTCCGACCATATTGCCGGTACAACCCTGGATGATCACATAAGGTTTTTCCGTCCGTCTTTCGCAGAACAGTTTGCCATGGGCTTATCTGTAAGGACTGAACTTGTCATGCCTATATTCTCAGTCCATTTCGGTGTCGGCCATAATATCATATATAGAGGTGATGACTTCAGAGGCCTCTATCAGATTGTGGCGTTGAAGACACGTATCACAAAGAATCTTTATATCCACACGGGATACCAGTTCTGGCATTTCACTGACCCTGGTCACCTCCTTCTCGGTTTTGGATGGCGCTTCAATTGATTGACGGCAGTCCCTTTTGTAACATGGTGATTATTAGTATCTTGTGTCGTTTACTGCCGTTAACCTCTCCTTTAAAACGACAGTTAACAGCAACAGGTTTTATAAGATATTGTTTATTAAGTTGTTACGATTTTCCGTTGTCGCTAACCGTTTGACCAAAAGTTGCTTAACGACGGTATTTCCTGTAACAATTTAATTATTAGGATCTTGTACGGTACACTGCCGTTAACCCTTGCTTTAAAGTGACAGTTGACAGCAGTGTGTTTTGTAAGTGGCTGTACCAGAGGTGTTTATAGACATAGGTGCCGTTAATCGGTGAGGTTATAGCAGTTCCTTTATGTATTTGGGATCAAGGTGGATAATTCTGGCTATCTGTTTGGCCGAACATCTATACTCTTTGCGTAGAGTTTTCCCTAAGACCAGACGTTTTGGGATGTCCAGACTTCGCATGTTGGTTGTGCGGAAAAGCTGGAAACAATGAGCAACGGCTTTGTCCCTTATCTCTATTTCAGGCAGTTCGGCAGAATTGTCGATTCCGAGGCTCTTGTTTATCTCCTCCTCTTTGCCTTGTCCCATGAAGTATGTGAAGCTCTTGGCTGTCCTGTATAGCCTTTCAACATGATTGGTGTCGACATAACTTCCCGGCCAGATGTATCCTTCCGGCGTAATTTTCCATTCTTGAGGCAATTCGATCTGTGTCTGCAATGTTCGGAACTGTTCCCTCTGAGAGAGAGCAGCTAAACTCTTCCATGATGATGTAATTGATTTAAGGATTTCAGGATGTCTGAAATAGAGACCTCCCGATGACCATGGGTAATCAGATGCGCAGTATCCGTAGCCGGCTGCAATACAGTTTCTCAGAACATATGCTATCGAGTTCAGGATATATCTTTCATCATCCATCAGCTTGATGTCGAAGTCTATGGTCTCATGTATTTTTCCCGAGTATCTGTTAGAATGCCATATTCCATATTTGTGGATGAACTTGTCACGGAACTTAAGGCAGTCTTCCTTCGTGCCATATAGAATGAAGTGCACATGGTTGTCCATAAGACAAAATGCCAGAATGCTTACATTGCATCTGAAGAAGCATAAGGCAACGATGTTCATTCCGGCAATGAATGCCAGCTTGTCCTCGAAAAGTACGTCTGTACGGAATCCGTCAGAAAACAGATGGTAGAATCCTTTCTTTCCCATATATATCAGTATTAGTAATCCTCTCGCCACTGTCTCCCTCTCTCCGATATCTATGAGAGTCAGGAAATGACTGTCACAAAGGTTTGAATATTCCATGAGAAAAGCAAGTCTGTCGATGGTTGACGGCAGTGTAAATTTTAAGTAGTTGATAATCAATGTCTTAGTGAGAATGCTGCCGTTAACCCCTCCTTTAAAGCGATAGTTAACGGCAGTGTCTTTTGTAATATATTGATTATCAGTCTATTGTATGGGTGACTGCCGTTAACCCATGGCGGGATATCGTGCGGATTGCTCCGAGGTGCTTATTTCAAGAGGGAGAGGAACGGGTGTTGCTATGTCTTTTGGCTGAACAATAACAAATATAGACATGAAGACACTTGTTGTATTTAATCATCCCTATGGAGGGAGCTACTGCAGCGCTATACTTGAGGCTGTGGAGGATGGAGTAAAGGATGGCGGACAGGAATGCCGCGTGATCAATCTTGATCAGGACGATTTCGATCCGGTTATGAGGGCCAAGGACCTTATAGCATTCGGTGGAGCAGGTAGAGTGGGGGAAGCGGCATTGGGAACCGTTGACGAACTGGTGCTGGAGTATAAGAAAGATTTGGAGTGGGCGGATCATCTTGTGATGATATTTCCGATCTGGTGGATGACGATGCCAGCTATGATGAAGGGATTTGTCGATAAGGTCATTTTCCCGGCCGTGGCTTACAATATGGACAAGGGTAAGCTGGTTTCAAGACTGCCGATCAGAAAGGTTACGGTAATCACGACCATGAACACCCCTGCGGATGTGTACAGGGATAACTTTAACAATTCGATAGAGGGTTCGCTTATCAAGGGAACTTTCCGCCAGATAGGCATTGAGGATATCCAATGGATCAGTCTGAACGGCGTCAAGCAGGCGAGTCAGCAACAACGCGTCACCTGGCTGGACGAAATCTACCAGCAGTTTGCCGGTGGCAATCAATAGGATCGGGCATGCCGGTCAGAAACCGGGAAGTGGCAGTCGGCAATCAGGAAGGAACGGTCGGAAACCAGGATGAAGATTAAGAATAACGGCGTGGAAGACGGAAAATTATAGATCCGATGGCAAACAGTCCCATCACGAAAGGATAATAGAGATATCCGCTGATGGATATTGATGACACCCCTGCAAGACCGGCTGCCATGAGGAGCTGGGCTCCGTATGGGATGAAGCCCTGCACCAGGCACGAGAATGTGTCCATGATACTGGCAGCCTTACGTGGGTCGATACCGAAACGCTCCGCTATGTCGCGGGCAATCTGTCCTGTTGTAATGATGGCTATCGTGTTGTTCGCAGTGCAGAGGTTGGCCAGCGAGACCAGTCCTGCTATGCTGAACTCGGCGCCGCGCTTGCCGCTGATCCTGCGTGTCAGCCCGTTCACTATGTAGTCAAGACCACCGTTTACACGAATCACCTCAAGCATTCCTCCAGCCAACATTGTCACCATAATCAGGTCTCCCATGCCGCTGATGCCGTTTCCTATGGACACGAGCCATCCGCTCCATGTGAGGCTGCCGCTGATGAATCCAAGAACAGCATTGACAAGGATGCCTATGGTCAGCACCGCCATCACATTAAGTCCAGACAGGGCCAGACCGATGATCAGCACATAAGGGATCAGTAGGTACCACTCCACCATGCCTGCTTCAGGAGAAGCAACGACAGAGGCGCCAAGAATCACGTATAGGATAGTCACTACTATGGCGGCTGGCCCGACGATGCGCAGGTTCACCTTGAACTTGTCTGCCATCGAACAGCCTTGTGATCTTGTGGCGGCAATTGTGGTGTCCGATATGAACGAGAGGTTGTCGCCGAAGAATGATCCTCCGACTATGATTCCTGTGATGAATGCGGTATTGGATGCGAGGTCGGCACCGAATGATATCTCTTGGGCGATGCCGGCAGCCAGAGGCACGAGGGCCACGATTGTGCCGACGCTGGTTCCGATGGACATGGATATGAAACATGCTGCAAGGAAAAGTCCGGCATAAAGAAGCTTGCCGGGGAGTATCTTCAGCGCGAGGTTTACGGTAGCGTCGATGGCTCCGATGTCCTTTGCTGTCGAGGCGAATGCTCCCGCAAGGACAAATATCCATATCATCAGCAGTACATTCTTGTCTCCTGCGCCTTTGGAGAATACGGAGATCTTCTCTTCAAGACTGCCGCCTTTACAAATGCATATGGCGTAGACCGAAGCCAGAAGAAATGCTGCGGAGATCGGTATCGCATAGAAATCCTGTGCGATGATACATGATATGAGGTAGAGTCCGAGGAATACGATAAGGGGACTCAGTGCTTTCAGACCCATGGGAAAATTCGTTTTATGGGTGCAAAGATACTGAATTTAGAATTATCTTTGTGGAGATGAAAAGGAATATCATACAGGCGCCGATGGGGGAGACGACGGTTCTTCTCCATACGTGCTGTGCGCCGTGCTCAAGCGCCATCATAGAGGCGCTGCTGCAGAACGGCATCACACCTATTATATATTACTGCAACCCCAACATCTATCCCCGGGAGGAGTACGAGATCCGTAAGAACGAGTGCACCAGATATGCCCAGGCGCTGGGGCTGGAGATCGTTGACGCTGACTATGACCATGAGAACTGGCTCACCGAGATGAAAGGCCTTGAGAGTGAACCCGAGAGGGGAGGGCGCTGCCTGAAGTGCTTCAAGCTGAGGCTTCTCAGAACGGCGCAGTACGCCCGCGAAAGGGGTATTAAGGTCATTACCACCACCCTCGCATCATCACGATGGAAGTCCTTGGACCAGATTAACGAGGCCGGCCGATGGGCTTGCGGCAACGAAGAAACGCCAGTCTGGTGGGACCAGAACTGGCGTAAAGGTGGCCTGCAGGAGCGCAGGAACCAGATTCTTAAGGAATATGATTTCTACAACCAGCGATACTGTGGCTGCGAATTCAGCATGCCGAAGGATGACTTGACATCGATGCAGCCTTCCTTGACTTCTGACGGAATGGATTCGCGCGAGTAGATCATAACCTCCTCGGAACCGTTCTGCGCGGTAAGAGTCATGGAATCGTTTCCATTGAAACTCATCTTATAGGAACTTCCCCAAGCAGCCCCGTCCGAGTATGTTCCTGAAAGGATGTCTCCCTTTATTGACCAACTTCCGGTGTAGTGTCTGTATCGGCCTTCACCAAGCATCTGGTAGAGGTCAAAATCGCCATCTTCCTCAAAGCTGGCATATACGTCTACCCCGAATTCTACAGCGGCGCAGTGCCATTCTCCCGGCAGCAATCCTTTATAGTCTACAGGTTTTTCATCCTTTTTACAGCCTGTTGCCATCAACAAGGCAAGGGCCGCAAGCATGTATAGTATTCTTTTCATTAGAACCATCCTCCATTTGTCGAGTGTACACCTCTTGAGATGATAGAAATCTCACGTGTGATCTCTGTACCTCCTATGTTGCTTCCTCCGCCGAGCTGAACGCCTCCGGCGATAGCGGAAATCCTGATCTTTGCAGATCCGGTCTTCATGCAGACAATTTCAAGCACTCCATCTGTAACCTTCGGATTTGAGGCAAGTCCGAGGGTCTTCTTGGCCTCGTCGTCAATTTCCACTCCGAGATATGTAAGGTCTGCCGCTCCTTCTCCGAAATACTCGGAAAGATCGACCTGAGTCTTTTTTCCAGCCTGAACCATGGCGGAAGGAGTGCCTTCAATCTGCATGAGGAGTTTCCATGCGTCAATTGCACCTGTGCCCATGCGGTTGTGGTAGGTCTGCATGTTTATCCACATGTCCTTGAATGACTTTCCTCCTTCAGTCATGAACTGGTTTATGTCATTTACAGATGTCAGAAGCATGGTCTTGAACTCGTTGTCTGTAAACTTCTTGCCGAGTTTGCCTGCATAAGAGACACCCAGCGCGGCAACTCCTGACACGTGCGGACATGCCATAGACGAGCCTTGCATCCATATATAGTCTCCGCTGACCTCGCTCAGTCCGGTAGACAGAATCTGGCTTATGTTATCCTCCTCCTTAGGGGCTCCAACCCAAAGGTCTCCTCCCGGAGCGGCGATGTTACATCCGCGGCCGTAGTTTGTGTATCCGGCTGGCAGATAATCAGGACCGAAGGCGGTCACGGAAACGCACATAGGAAGTGCGGCAGGGTATCCTGAAATGGATGCACTCTCGTTTCCTGCGGCGAAAATAGCGACGTTGGCCTCCAGTGACGGGTGGTTGCAGTTCTTTGGATTTGTGAAGTATTTCAGAGCTCGGTGTTCCAATGATGCATTCTCGATGAATGCATCATCGCACTCAAAAGTGCCGGCAGGATATCCGTAGGAACACTGTACGATACATGCACCGTTATCGGCTGCATACATCAGTGCCTCGGACATGCCTCTGTCTCCATCCGAATATATGCCTTCAAAAACCTGGCAGCACATCAGGCGTACGCCGTCGCCCTTGCCGCTGCCTCCGGCAACCGAGCTGACACCGATGCCGTTGCCGTTAACAGCAGCAACGATTCCGGCAACATGAGTTCCGTGGCCGCTTTCCGTTTCTGTCTCCCAGTTGATTGCGCCGTTAGACCCGCCTCTCTTATAGAAATTGTATCCGTGGATATCGTCAATGTAGTCGTTTCCGTCATCATCCACTCCCTTCACTCCATTCAGCTCCGCTTCATTCACCCACATCGAGCCTGCAAGGTCAGGGTGGGTATATTTCACAGGAGCATCGCAGACTGCAACGATAACGTCAGGTGTGCCTGCGGTCAGTTTCCATGCATCGATGACTCCTACGTCAGCTCCTTCGCGTGCGGTAGCGGCCACGTTCTTGTCTCCGGTGTTGTTGAGGTTCCACTGATATGAGTTCATCGGGTCGTCAAATGGGATGCGGGCCTGTGAAGATGCCGCATTGAGTCTTGCCTGAGGCCTGAACGGAATGCTCTTGCAGTCCGAAGCCAGCTTCGGTACAGAATTGAACTGGATTGCGCGGATCTCTGGACGTACTGCGACGTTTTCCGCAAAAGACCTGATAGATGTGCTCTCGTCAAATGTGACGATAAACCATCTGTGCAGGCCGAGTTCGCGGGCAAGTTCCTCATTCTTCGGCTTATGGCTTATGGCCTTTTCGAAACTGGTGTACCCGGCTCCGTCAAACAGATCTTCAGTAATGTCCTCTCCATTCTCATAACGCTCCGTAGTTTCCTCGTCAAGATACAGAAGAAGACATCCTTCTATGAATTCTCCGTCTGCTTGTCCTGTCAGCTTGGTCATGAGGCATTCGCTGGCCGGAGTATTTTCCATAACCGGCGAAATCTCATGCTCCTTTACGCAGGAAACGGCTGCCATGATAACGACAGCCATGGTTAACTTCCTATATATCATAAACTTAGTTTGATTTTACGACTATCTCGCATGTCTCTTTAACCTCTGCCGGAATTTCAGCCTTTTCGTATGTTGACTTCTCGGCAGCATCGTTGTTTGACGTCATAACCAGCTGTTTTTCTCTCATCTCCACCTGGTATGCCGCTGCCCAGTCCTCACCGTCATTGTATTTTCCGGTCAGGAGGGTGCCTTCAAGATTCCATGTTCCACGATAGAGCCTGTGCGCACCTTCTCCGATCTGCTGGTACAGCTCGAAGGTCTTGCCCTCCTGGAAGTCGATGTAAAGGTCTGCTTCCAATGCATTTGAAACGCTGTGCCACTGACCGATCAGCTGCTGCTCAAGGGTGAGCTCCGGCTTGTTGTCATCTTTGTTCTTGCCGCATGATACAAGGAGCATCAGGGCGAAGAATACTGCAAATATCTTTTTCATTATAACCATCCTCCATTGTTAGTTGCGAACGCTCTCGATACGATCGATATTTCGCGTGAGTAGCTCATTTCTCCGATGCCGTCAGTCTTGTCCGGATCCTTGCCCACAGCAGCGCTGAGGGTAATCTTTCCCGCTCCGACCTTTGTACATTCGATCTCAAGAAAGCCCTCTCTCTTTACCGGATCTGAAGTCAGACCGAGGGATTTACGTGAAGCCTCGTCAATGGTTATTGTATATGTATCCCACGGGTTGCAATACTTGCTCAGGTCGATCTTTACCTTCTGTCCAACTTCCGCCATGACCCATGGAGTGCCTTCGATGGCCATCAGGAACTTCCATGCATCTACTGCTCCTGTTCCCATCCTGTTATGGTACTGGCTTCCGCTTGCCATATATCTGTCGATGTCATTCACAGAGGTGAGAAGAAGGGAAGTGAGCTCTTCCCTGGTGAACTTCTTACCGATCTTCTTGGCATATGAAAGGCCGAGGGCTACAACTCCGGAAACATGAGGACATGCCATCGATGTTCCCTGCATGTATACATAGCTCTTGCTCTGTCCCTTTCCGGTCTCTACTCCCGGTGACTGGGTTGCAGCTCCGGAAACTCCTGTAGAAAGGATCATGGTGCCGTATTCTCCCTGTACGCCTTTGTACTCTCCGCCTGGAGCCGAAATTTTACATCCCGGACCATAATTTGTGTAGGTGCCAGGCTGGAAATCACAACCGAATGCAGTTACGGAAATGACGTACGGAAGCGCACCCGGGTAGATTGAATAAGGGTTCTTGTGGTTACCGGCAGCGAAGATAGCCATGTTGCCCTCAAGCGACTCGTGGTTGCTGTTAGCCGGATCAAGGAAATACTTCAAAGCTGCGTTCTCAAGGGTTGAGGAATTGACCTTGATTGTCTGTCCGTCCTGCTCGATCTCTCCGCCGTTGATGTAGATGTCGTCGCTTGTGATGATGTTGGCGTTTCCATATGAGCACTGTGCGATGCAGGCTCCGTTGTCGGCCGCATATATGAATGCTGCAGCATTCTGAGCGTCTGCACAGTATGAGGATCCCTGGAAGATCTGGCATGTCATAAGTCTCACGCCGTCACCGTTTCCGGTACCTCCTGCAATCGAGCTTACTCCCTTGCCGTTGTTGTTGGTTGCGCCTATGATGCCGGCTACATGCGTTCCGTGGCCGCTTCCCGCCGTGCTGTTGAGCGGATTTCCTTTAAGCGCAGTCTGTTTCTGACCTTTGAGCGCTCCTTCAACATACTCCGCGTCAATAGAGTAGCAGTTCACGAAGTTGAATCCGTATTTGTCATCTATGAATCCGTTGCCGTCGTCGTCCACGTCAGCCTGTCCGTTGACCTCTGCTTCATTTTGCCAAAGCGCATCCTGAAGGTCCTCGTGTCTGTTCGCAACGGCGCAGTCGAAGATAGCTACAACTACGCTCGGGTCGCCTCCGGTAAGTCTCCATGCGTCCTTTACGCCTACGTCAGCACCCGGAACTGCATTCTCATCGATGCTTCCGTCATTGTATAGATTCCATTGGTATGATGCGTATTCATCATTGAACATGCCGCTCTGCTCGGGGTCCTGAGCCTTCGTCATAGGCATGGCCTCGAACGGGTGTACCTGACCTTCCCAGACCGGCTGTACCAGTCTGTTGTACTGGATGGAACGCACCCTGCGTGATGCTGCCATTTCCTTTGCAACCTCTTCTGCGCTTGTCTGACTGCCGAAGGATACCATGAACCACTGGTCCAGGCCATATTTTCGCGCTACTTCCATGTTCTTTGGCTGTACAGGAAGTGCTGACGTCAAGGTTGCGCCTTCGATACCGTCAAGCAGGTCCTGCGAAACCTCTGCAAGTCTGCCCTCTTCGATGGCCTTTACGCTCTGGGCATCCAGTCTCACCAGAAGGGTACCTGGGGCGATCTCGCCGTCAGTGCCTCCCACGAGCTTGGCGCCAAGTTCAGTAGATTCCTGCAGACCTAAGGCACCCTCGGGGAATTCCTTTGTGCATGCTATGCCGACAAGCGCAAGCGCAGCCAGCATGAATTGTGAAATTTTCATATGTTATCTGGTTTTATTCCTTGAATGGATCCAATATGATCGTAGCCTTGCCGTTCTTGAAGGCGCCCTTGTCGTATGCGTTCCAGCCGAGCGCAGCATAGCTTGCCGGCTTCCATACTCCGTCTGTCTGAGGCTCCCAGTAGAAGACTCCGTGGCAGTCTTCGATCTTTTTGGTCTCGTCCAGGATGTACTGGACAGCGTCCTTCGACATCTGAGGCTCCCATACCGGAAGACCTATCTCGCAGATCATCACAGGCTTGCCGAACGAAGAAGCCAGGGCTTTGATGTTCTCTATACATGCGTCCACATTCGGCTTCCATGCGCACCAACCGTTGTTCTCCCACCATGTAGGGTAGAGTGAAAGACCGATAATGTCATATTTTACCTTGCTGGTCTTCAGGAGGTTGAATAGCCACTTGCACTCATTTGCCTTGTGGCCTTCGCTTCTGTGGATGATGACTTTCGCCTCCGGATATACGCTCTTCACGGCATCATAACCCTTGTTGGCAAGAATCGCGAAATTGGTCGCGTCGCTGCCGATCTTTCCTGTCGGATGCAGCATTCCGCTGTTGGTTTCGTTGCCCACCTGCACCCACTCGACATCGACTCCGTTGTCCTTGAGCAGCTGCAGGGTCTCTGTTGTATGTTCTTCAAGCTTAGAAGCGAGTTCATAGACCGGAAGATCAGCCCATGCGGCCGGAGTCTTCTGATTTGACGGATCTGCCCATGTGTCGCTGTAGTGGAAATCGATCATGATCCTCATGCCGAGTTCCTGTGCGCGCTTGGCCTTTACAAGCACGTCCTCCTTGGCGCACCAGCCTCCTTCGGGATTTACCCATACGCGAAGACGTATCGAATTGAATCCCAGTTCCTTCATCAGAGCGGTGCATTCCATCTCCTTGCCGTCTGATGTGTAGAATTTCTGGCCGTCCGCTTCCATCTGCGTCAGCCAGCTGATGTCGGCTCCTTTGGCATAGCCGCCTTTTTCCGCAGGTGGTGGAGTCTGCTGCTCCTCTTTGTCCGGTTTCTGAACGTCAGGCTGGTAACCTGTAGGTCCGTAAGGATTCTCTTCACAGGCAATCGACATGATTGCCGCGACTATTGTGATAAGTGTGCGATTAAAATTCATATAAGTTCAAATAAGTATTTAAACAACTTACAAAGATAATAGAAAATTGAAATTTATTATATTTGCAATCGTCCCAAATGGCATTAAACTATGAGGAAGTCGCTCTATATATCGCTATTCGTTTTTTTTCTTGCTTCGTGCTCCGGTAATTATGAACATCCGATGGAGCATGAACTCCAGAGGGTGGATCATGCGCTGGAACACATGTCGGAGTATGTGGCGCTGAAGGAGAGCCGTATAAGCGTCATCGAAGAATCATTGGATTCACCGGACATCACGCTCCATCAGAAATATGGCATATATGGCCGTCTGTATGAGGAATATGCTCCATATCAGTTCGACAAGGCTCTTTATATGCTTAACAGGCAGGAGGAGATAGCTGATTCCATTTCAGACAGGTCCTTGAAGACAACATCTCTGCTGAACAAGGCCTTCCTTCTGACTACGTCCGGTCTTTACCATGAGGCAGAACAGACCTTTGCGCAGCTGGATACGTTATCCTTCGATTATCAGCAGAAGATCATGTGGTATAATGCCAGACAGAAGTACCTCACTGACTATCAGGCATATCTGAAGACATCTGGCATCGATCTTCCCGAGGCGTCGAAGATCACTACTTATCAGAACCTTCTGCTGGAGAATACTCCCGAAAGTTCATATCTGAACCGCCACATCTCCATCCTGCACCTGATATGGGCAAGCAGATGGGAGGAGGCCTATGAAGAAAACACGCGCCTTATCGAGACGCTGAACAAGTCCTCGCGTGATTATGCGGTCCAGGCTTATTGGCAGGGATTCATCTGCGAGAATCTCGAGAGGAAGGAGGAGAATATCCGTTGGTGGGTCAATTCGGCCATATGTGACATCGAGGGAGCGATAAAGGATAATGCGTCATTATGCTCGATTGCCATAAAGCTCACTGATCCGCGAGACACGGAGCGTGCATTCAAGTATATAAGGCTTTCCCTTGAGGATGCGATCTTCTATAATGCAAAGCTCCGCATGGTGCAGATCGCTTCCACTATGCCATGGATCGAGAAGGCATATATAGATGCGAATGAGAGACAGTCAAGGATAATCCGCAAATATTTGATGGTCACTGTTATAGCCGCTCTTCTGCTTCTGGCTTTCGCCATTGTCGCCGTCCAGCTCCACATGAAGGGAAAGAAGACGGCAAGGACGATAGAGAAGAAGAATATCCTTCTTGCCGAGTCCAACAAGTCCATCGCAATGACCGAGGATGTGCTAAGGCAGACCAATCTTGCCCTTGTCGAGGCCAATGCTGCCAAGGAGGAGTACCTGGGACTCTTCCTGTCGATGTGTTCAGGCTATCTGGATAAGCTTAAGAAGACAATTTCCCGTGAGCAGTACGAGTCCGAACTCAGGAACTTCTACAAGACATTCGATACCTCGTTTCTGTCCCTGTATCCGACTTTCGTGAGCGACTTCAATGCTCTTCTCAAGGAGGATAGCCGCGTGGTCCTCAAGGAAGGCGAACTGCTCAATACGGAGCTCAGGATCTTCGCTCTGATCAAGCTCGGAATAACCCAGTCTTCGCACATTGCGTCGCTTCTGAGGTACTCCGTGAACACCATCTACAACTACAGGGCTCAGGTCAAGAATGCGGCCCTTTCCGACAGGGAAAACTTCGAAGATATGGTCAGAAAAATAGGTTCTAAGCATGAGTGATTTCCACTTAAACTGGTAATTGAGTTATTTTATAAATAATTGAAAATCAGCTTAAAGTAGTGGGTGACATAGTTAATGTCATCCACTTTTTTTCGTCTTTGACCAAAGTGAATTTTTTACCGGTCCACTTTTTTTGCTCAAAAATAGAATGTAATGCATTGTTTATCAATGATTTCTATATCCACTTTCCACTAAATCGCCTCAAGGTGTTTCGGAGGGTTTTGAATTGGCTTTTTGTTTTGTTAAATTTGAGGTACGAACGTTTTGCTTCGTAAACACATTACTAACACATAATCACTAACCCATGAAACACCTAACTTACAGAATCGCCCTTATCTTCGCGATAATGGCTCTGAGCTGCGCCAGCGCGTTCGCTCAGCAAGTGAAAGGTACAGTCAAGGATTCAGCAGGTGAGCCTGTAATAGGCGCTGCAGTCGTTGTCGAGGGTACTACTCTCGGTGTGACAGTGGATCTTGACGGTAATTTCGTGTTTGACAAGGCAGTCCCTGCGGACGCTGTCCTCGTTGTGACTTCAATCGGTTACAAGACAGCCAAAGCACCGGCAGCTCCGTTTGTGGAGTTTGTCCTTGAAGAGGACGCGGAAATGCTTGACGAAGTGGTGATGATCGGATACGGTACTCAGAAGAAGGCCGTGGTATCAGCAGCCATTTCTACAGTCGGATCTGAAATGCTCGACAAGGTCGGCGCAGTCAGAATCGACGACGCACTCAAGGGTATGACCCCTGGTGTGAACGTAACATCTAACTCCGGTCACCCTGGTGCAGGATCCCAGATCCGTATCCGTGGTATCGGTACCATTAACGATTCCAATCCTCTTTATGTGGTGGATGGTATGGCAGTCGACGGAGGTATCGATTATCTCGCACCGAGCGACATCGAGCGTATCGACATCCTCAAGGACGCGGCTTCTTGTGCAGTCTTCGGTACACGTGGTGCAAACGGTGTAATCCTCGTGACAACAAAGAAGGGTTCCAAGGATCAGGTTACTGTAACTTACGACTTCCAGTATGGAATGTCGAATCCTTGGCGCAAGCGTGAAGTCCTCAATGCGACAGAGTATGCCGTAATGATGAACGAGGCTGCAATCAACGATGGAAATACTCCTAAGTATGCAGATCCTTATTCATTTGGCTTAGGTACAGACTGGCAGGATGAGCTCTTCTACAGGAATGCTCCTCAGCAGACCCACCAGCTCACCATCAGCGGAAACAGCGGAAAGAACCAGTATTTCGTTTCAGCCGGATACTATTCTCAGGAAGGTATCGTCGGAGGTGATTTCGACAGAGCTAACTACGAGCGCTTCTCAGTACGCGTGAACGACCAGTACAGCATCTTTGATGCAACTCAGGATCGTACATGGCTCAACAAGATGAGCCTCAACGTGAATGCATCTTATTCACGTACATTTACAACAGGTATCACAACCAACTCTGAGTTCGGTTCTCCACTCGGTTCAGCTGCAGCTCTTTCTCCACTCCTCAGCGTATACGTTGACCCTGCAGACGAGCAGTCAGTGATCGACCAGTATTATTATAATGATGCTGCACATGCTGTAGATGAGACAACAGGTGAGCTCCTCAACCCTAACTGGAGCGACTTCAACCTCATCCGTGACCCAAGAAACGGACGCCTCTTCACAGTACCGGGAACTGAATTCCAGGAAATGGTCAACCCTCTCGCTGACCTTTCTCTCCCAGGAACAAAGAACAACTATGACCGCCTCGTCGGTGGTGCAGAGCTCGAGTTCCAGCTTTATGAAGGTCTCGTTCTCCGCTCTTCTGTAAGCGTTGACTTCTCTGTCGGCGGTTCAGACGGATGGACACCTAACTATTATCTTTCATCGACACGCCACCAGGGCTACTCATCAGTATGGGGTTCTATGAACCGCGGTCTTGTATGGCAGGTTGACAACACCTTGACTTACAACAAGTCATTCGCAGACAAGCACAACCTCACAGTAATGCTCGGCCAGTCGGCATCTGCAACTCAGGGCCGCAACATCAATGCATCGAGAATGTATCTGATGGAGGAGGATCCTACCAAGGCAAACATGGGATTCGCTACAAGCCAGCGTGAGGACAATGATGGTGGCGGAAGCCTCTATGTTGACTATCGTCTCGCATCTGTATTCGCGCGTGCTTCATATGACTATGACAACCGCTATATGATCCAGGCGACTGTACGTCGTGATGGTTCTTCACGTTTCGGACCAGGTCGTCGTTTCGCAATCTTCCCTTCAGCTTCGGCAGCCTGGAACATCAAGAATGAGGCATTCCTCAAGGATTCGGCTCCATGGCTTTCGAACCTCAAGCTCCGTGCTTCATGGGGTATCAACGGTAACGACCGTCTCGGTAACTTCATGTACGCAGCCCAGACTGCAGCCGGCAATAACTACGTATTCGGCAGCGGCGCTCTCGGAAACGAGGCTATCGTAAATGGTGTGAAGACTACTGTCACTCCAAACGACCTCCTCGAGTGGGAGAGAAGTAACCAGACTGACGTGGGACTCGATTTCGGCTTCTTCGGAAACTCTCTCCAGTTCACAGCAGACTACTTCTATAAGAGAACAGACGGTATGCTCATCGAGATGCCTGTTCCTACATACCTCGGTGAGTCTAAGCCTTGGGGTAACGTAGGTTCTATGTCTAACAGCGGTGTCGAGCTTGATCTCAACTACCGCTACTCGATCGGTGACTTCAACTTCTCTGTTGGTGCTAACGCAGCATACATCAAGACCCTCCTCATCAATGCAGGTAACGAGTCAGGTATCCTCGACAGAGGTTCCGTTCACCAGATGGGTACGATCATCCGCGGTGAGAACGGTCAGCCGTTCCCTTACTTCTACGGTTACCAGACTGACGGAGTATTCCAGAACTGGGACGAGGTATATGCATATACTAACGCTGAGGGTGGTCTCATCCAGCCAGATGCACAGCCTGGAGACTTCCGTTACAAGGATCTCGACGGCAACGGCAGCATCACAGCTGAAGGTGACCGTGCAAACCTCGGTAAGTGCGTTCCTTCATGGACTTACGGTATCAACGCATCTATCGACTGGAAGGGAATCGACTTCTCGATGGTATGGCAGGGTGTAGCAGGTAACAAGATCTTCGACGCAACACGCCGTACAGACATCCCTACAATGAACCAGCCTAAGTATGTCCTCAACCGCTGGACAGGTGAAGGCTCGACAAACGAGTATCCTCGTTTCACAGTGACTGACCCTAACCAGAACTGGTCTAAGGCTTCTGACTTCTTCATCAAGGACGCAAGCTACTTCCGTCTCAAGAATGTGACCCTCGGTTACACTCTTCCTGCAAAGTGGACAAACAAGGTATTCGTAAAGAAGCTTCGCGTTTACGTTGCATGCGAGAATGCCCTCACATTCACAAAGTATGACGGATTCGATCCTGAAATCGCTGACTATGTCGACAGAGGTATCTATCCTCAGTCACGCACAGTTCAGTTCGGTGCAAGCATTACATTCTAATCACCAATAAAGAGATTTAAGATGAAAAAGATATATTACATTTTAGCAGCTGGACTGCTTTCTGTGACTCTCAACTCTTGCGGTGAGGACTGGCTTAATGTACAATCTCACGACAAGATCTACATTGACGAGTACTATAACTCAGAACCACGTATCAAGGAGGCTCTCGTAGCTGCTTATGACCCTATGCAGTGGTTCGACTGGGGAATGGGCATGTACAATCCTGTCCCTATGATCTATGAGGTGATGGCAGATGATATTTATCCTGGAGGATCAGGTGTGTCAGACAACCGTCACTACCACCTTATGTTTGACTATTCAGTCGATTCTCAGAATACTCCTGCCTCTGTATGGACTATCTGCTACTCGGGTGTGAACCGTGCAAACTGTGTCCATAAGTATATGCCTAATGTACAGGGTATCACTGACGACAACAAGGCTCTGTATCTTGCAGAGGCAACAGTTCTCCGCAACTGGTATTACACTCAGATGTGGAAGATCTGGGGTAACATCCCATATTATGAGACAAACCTTGACTTCCCTTACGAGTGCGCTCAGTCAAAGGCTGAAGAGGTTTATGCTGCAATGGAGGCTTCTCTTGCTGAGGTGATCGACTCTAAGGTTCTTCCTATGAAGAGGACTGCAGAGCAGGGACGCGTTACTCAGGCTACCGCAATGATGCTTTATGCTGAGATCGTGATGTATCAGAACGACCAGGCGAAGATGCAGAAGGCCCTCGACTATATGGAGGAGATCATTACAAGTGGTGAGTATGCTCTCGTGTCATCAGCAGACCTCGCTAATATGTGGGAGCCTGCAGGTGAGTGGAGTTCGGAGACAATCTTCGACATCAACTACTTCAGCCAGGGTGCATACCGCTCATGGGGTGCTCCTCTTAACGCCGGCGGTACAGTTCTTCCTACCCTCATGGGTCTGAACAGTATGTCAGGCAGCGCCAAGTATGGAAACGAGGGTTGGGGATTCTTCCCGCTTACTCCAATGGCTGCCAAGGCATTCGAGGAAGGCGACCTCAGAAAGGCTGTTACAGTTTATGAGACCGCTTCTGAGCCAGGTATGACATTCACTGCACGTTACCAGGAGACAGGATATCACCTTGCCAAGTATCTCCCTCGTCTTGACGGCAACGCAGGTCAGATCGCTGATGCGGTTCTTAACTATGGTACAAACATCCGTCTGTATCGCTATGCTGAGACCCTCCTCAACGCTGCCGAGCTCATCGCTGTTCACGGCTGCTCAGGAAAGGGTTCAGCTGATGCATACCTCAATGAGGTGCGTACACGTGCAGGTCTTGGTAATGTAGGTGCAGACCTTGATGCAATTCTTCACGAGCGTCACGTAGAGCTCATGGGTGAAGGAAAGCGTTACTGGGATCTCGTTCGTCTGGGTCAGGCAGCAACAGTTCTTACTCCTGCTAATGACGAAGGCGGCTTCCGTACAAAGGCTTGGACTGAGAACAAGAAGTATCTGCCGTTCCCTCAGTCAGAGATGGACGCAACTGCAAGTACTCAGTACCCTCTTACTCAGAACAACTACTAATCGTTAATTTCGACAGATTATGAAGATATTTAAATATATGGCGTTGGCTCTGGCGGCTGTCGTGACCATGGGCTGTGCAAAGGAAATCATGGAGATTGATCCAGGCAAGGTTCCTTCTGCTTCTGAGCTCAATGTCAAGATTGAGGTCGACCAGGCTACCAACTATGTGACATTCTCGATCGAGAATCAGGGAATGGTGCCTATGTGGCTTTTCGGCGAGGAACAGATCGACGGAAAGGCTAACAAGAAATATGCTTACACCGGAAACGGTCTCCAGCTTCGCCTTCGTGATGCAGGTACACACTCTGTTGAGGTAAAGGCTTACAATGCGCACGGAGTTTCTGTAGGTTCGAAGGTTGTCGAGTTCACTCTCGAGAACACTTACCGCGATCCTTTCGATCCGTCACCATACTTCAAGGTGATCAAGGGTGAGTGGCAGTGGAACAATGAGGTTGCAGGTCACTTCGGCTGCGGTCCTTCTACTGATTCTCCATTCGAGTGGTGGAAGGCAGGTGCTAATGAGAAGGCCGACTGGAGCCTTTACAACGACCGTATGACCTTCACTGAGGACGGCAAGTACAGCTTCAACCCTGGTGAGGACGGTAAGGTATACGTGAATACAGGCTTCACTGAGCTCGGAACATCTCCTGACGGTAACGACTTCATGGTTGACATCGCTGCGTATGAGACTACTTATACATTCGAGAACAACTGGAATGACGCCGGTATCGAGGAAATCTGGCTCGTGCTTCCTGCAAAGACCAACCTTTCTTATATCCCTAACCAGACAGTTTACGATGAGCCTCGCTTCCTCGTGATGGATTCAAAGCCATCTGCAATGAGAAAAGAGCTCAAGCTCGCTGCTCAGAATGCTCCTAATGGCGAGGGCTTCATCTCATGGTACTACAACTTCATTCCTGCAGTCAAGGTAGCTACTCCTGAGGAACTCCTCGCAGGTACTGACGGCAAGGGTAAGGTTTGGGTCATGGATTCATCGGCTAAGGGACACCTCGGCTGCGGTCCTTCTGTCGAGAGCCCTGTAGAGTGGTGGTCAGCAAACGCTGATGAGAAGAAGGACTTCGGTCTTTACGATGATGAAATCACATTCTATCCAGACGGAAAGTATGTATACAGCTCTGGTCCGGATGGCAAGATGTACATCAACTGGGGTGTGACTGCTATCGGTCCAAATCCTGGCGCTGAGCCTGATATTGACATCGAGTGGCCTTTGACTGAGTCTACTTACACATTCGACGGTGAGACAATCACTCTTGCAGCCGAGACACCTATGGTATACGTGCCTTCAGATGCAATGTGGGCAAACCCTGTATTCACTGTAACAGAACTCACTGAGACAACTCTCAAGGTGGTTGCAATGAACGAGGGATGCTACTGGCAGATGATCTTCCGTGCCCGTGACGCACAGGCGGCTCCAGAGCCAGAAAAGCCTGTTGTGGCTCCGTTCGATCCTGCAGCTGCAACCAACATGTGGAACAACGCTGCAATTACAGTTACATACTGGTTCGCAAACTCTTCATGGGGTCAGATCGCGGATCCTGAGGCAACTCTCGGAAACAACGAATACACATTCGTGGTTCCTGAGGGAGTCGGCGGATTGGAGTGGCAGGGACAGGTAGTGTTCAGAAACACTGGCCTCGTTCTTTCACCGGACAAGACATACGACTTCAGAGCCATCATCAGCGCTACAAACGACGGTACGGCTACAATCAAGCCTTGCTGGGAGCATCCTACTGAAAAGGACAGCAACAATAATCCGGCTGACGTGAACGAGCTCTTCTACGACAACGGCATCGCCGTGACAGCTTACGAGGATCTCGAGTACATCAAGGCGGCTCTTCCTGGCACAGACATTCCTGACCTCAAGCTCGTATTCGACTTCGGTAGATTCCCTGCCGGAACAACCGTTACAGTGAAGGGTATCGTGATCCGTGAGAGCCAGGTAACAGGTGGCGGCAGCACTCCGGACGTACCTGCGTTTGATCCTGAGGCGGCAAACAACATGTGGAACGATTCTGCGATCGAAGGATATGAGTACTATTATGCTCCGGACTGGGCTCAGATCGATGCTCCTGAAGTTGAGCAGGATGGAAGAACATACACTGTAACTCTTCCTCAGGCAACTACTCTCCAGTGGCAGGCACAGATGAAGATCTTCACAAATCTTTCTACATCTGCAGACAAGACTTATGACTTCTACTGCGTGCTGAACTCTTCTAACGATCACCCTGGCACTACAATCAAGCTGACCAAGACCGGTGATGACAATTCGTTCTATTTCGCTGACAGACATGTTCTTACAGCATATGAGGACTATGTTTATCAGGTAGTGGGAATGGCTGGTATAGACATGGAGAAGATGACACTCGTTTTTGATTTCGGCGGTTGCGCAGCAGGCACTGAGATTACAATCAGCGACATCATCATCCGCGAGAGCCAGAGTGCTCCTGCACCGGAGCCAGAGCCAACTCCTGGTGAGTTCACTCCTGGCGAGCAGCTTGATCTTCTTGATGCAGCTGACGTATTGCCTGGTACATGGACTTGGGAGGCATCTACAGACGGCCACTTCGGCTGCGGTGATGCGATTGCAAACCCATGCGGATGGTGGAACGGTACCGCTAACTGCAAGGAGGGTTGCTCGATGTATGACGACCTCATGACATTCGCTGCTGACGGAACATATACATATGATCCTGTCGACGGAATGACATTCATGAATGCCGGCGTGACCAAGATGAACGACAAGAAGGTTGATAATCCTACAGTTCCTGGTGCAGCTGCACCTGAGGGAGACTTCAGAGTTTCAGTGGAGAAGCAGACTGCAACATGGGAACTTGATGAGTTCGGTGACTTCCCGGCAATCATCCTTCCTGCAGGTACAATCTTCTCATACATTCCTAACGATGCATTCCTTGAGGCACCTGAGCTTTACATCACAGGTGTCTGGGAGAATCAGCTTGAGATCTCTGCATACACTGCGACAGGTAACAACGGCGGTCCTATCGCTTGGAGATATCGTCTCAAGAGAGTAAACTAATGTCTTTATAAAGTCAGGACAAGGCCCGAAATGGGCTTTGCCCTGACTTTTTATATTTAAATCATTTCAATATGCCACACTGTCATTTCGAGCGAGCAAAGCGAGTCGAGAAATCTGTTTTAATGATACTGTTAGCAGCATTGTTCTGTGTCGGCTGCGGAGAGAAGGAACCCGAGCAGGGAAATGCTCCTGAAATCAATCTCCAGGTGACTCCGAGTGAGATTTCCGTGTCTTCAGCGGCGCAGGAGGTTGTTCTTACCGTCGGCGCTGATGCCGATTGGGGAGTGACCCCGGTCGATTCATGGGTGAAGACTTCTCCGACAGGTGGCGGAAAGGGCGAGACTGCGTTGAAGGTGACCATAGAGGAGAACAAGTCCTCGGATGAGCGCCAGACCACGCTTCTGTTCAGGACAGGTACTCAGAAGATCGAGATTCCTGTGCGCCAGCACTATAAGGTGGAGAATGTGACAGTGTCTGATCCCGCGCTTCTTGCTGCTCTTCTCAAGGCTCTTGACAAGGATGGTGACGGCGTGCTCAGCACCAAGGAGGTCGCAGGAGTGACATCTCTTGACCTCTCGAACTGCGATCTTGAGGATGTGTCGGAGCTTGCAAAGCTCTTCCCTGACCTTGTTTCTCTCAATCTTTCGGGAAACAATATCAAGACTATTGACATCCAGCTGCTTTCTAAACTGAAGGACCTGGATCTCACAGGAAACCCTTTGACCACAGTCTATGTGTGGTCGGATTTTACTGCGCCGGCAGGGTTCAAGATCCCTGAAGGTGCACAGTATGTGGAACCGGAGATCTATACCCCGGCAGGATATACGCTCGTATGGAGGGACGAGTTCAATGACCCTTCACTCATTATGCCTGATACCAAGGAGTGGTGGTACGAGACCGCCGAGCCGGGTTGGGTTAACAATGAGCTTCAGACTTACGTTGCCGGTCGCACCGGCGATATCATCACAGCCGATGTGAGTGACGGCACTCTCAAGATCCGCGCTATAAAGAGCGGCAGCAGGGTGTATTCGGCACGTGTGAACACACGAAAGAACTGGACCTACGGCTACTTCGAGGCACGCCTCAAGCTGCCGAAGGGCAAGGGTACATGGCCGGCATTCTGGATGATGCCTTCGGTGTGGTCAGGATGGCCTGACGGAGGCGAGATCGACATCATGGAGCATGTAGGATGTGTGCCTACAGAGGTGTCGTCATCAATCCACTGCAAGTCATATTACCATGCCATCGGAACCCAGAAGACCGCCGCCCGCAAAATTGCCGGCGTGATGGATGAGTTCCATACATATGCCCTCGAGTGGACTCCGGAATATATAAAGACCTACGTGGACGGCAAGCAGCTGTTCTACTACAACCCAGACGACTATTCTCAGGGACGCAACGCCAATACATGGCCGTTCAACAAGCCTTTCGAGCTCAAGCTTAACCTCGCATGGGGCGGAGACTGGGGCGGAATGATGGGCGTGGACGAAAGCTGCCTCCCTGCAACATATGAAATCGATTACGTACGTGTATTCCAGAAATGACACCCCTGTCATTTCGAGCTTGTCGAGAAATCTTAACATTATGAAAATGATAACAAAACTTCTAGCCCTGGCCCTTTTGGCGGCCTCATGCACAGGACCTGCGCAGACTGAAACCCCTAAGGGAGGTACAGTGCAGGTTAACCCGACCGAAATCAATGTGGATTTTGAGGAACAGGTTGTTGAACTTACAGTCACTGCAGACGCTGACTGGGGTTCGTCGGTTGCAGACCAGACATGGTGCACTGTTTCCCCTACAGGTGGAATCAAGGGTGAGACAAAGGTAAAGGTGACCATCAAGAAGAATATCCTTACTGAGGCCCGTCAGAATGAGATCACATTCAGGACAACTTCTTCTAAGACTGTTGTCAAGGTGACTCAGGAGACGAGTACAACAGGCGAGGCCATGTTCGTGCCTGAAGGCTACAAGCTTTTCTGGAGCGACGAGTTTGACGGTCCGTCACTCAATACTGACAACTGGACATGCGAGATCGGCCGCGGCAGCAACGGCTGGGGTAATGCTGAACTTCAGTATTACACAGATCGTCCTGAGAATGTGGACGTGCGTGACGGCAAACTGGTCATGACAGCGCGCAAGGAGAACTATCAGGGTGCAACTGCCACTTCTGCCCGTCTGATCACTCTCGGAAAGGTGTACTTCAAGTATGGATATATTGTGGCGTCAATCAAGCTTCCTAAGACTGCTAACGGTCTCTGGCCTGCATTCTGGATGATGGGTAACGACTTCAAGTCGAAGGGTTGGCCTAACTGCGGTGAGACAGATATTCTTGAGATGGGACACTCCAACGGCTTCAACAACCGTCAGGAGACCTTCCTTAACGGCGCTTGCCATTGGGGACAGCCAGGACATGCATACTATGCACATGACATCAACAACAAGTACTCTGTCCAGGACGGCGAATTCCATACATTCACTTGTATATGGACCGAGAACAAGATCTCGATGTATATTGATCTGGAGACATATCCAGATGCGAAGCCATACTTTGAGATGACCATCAAGGACTTCGGTGACAACGAGTTCCGTAAGGACAACTTCATCCTCCTGAATCTTGCAGTCGGCGGAAACTTCCCAGGTATCTGGGACATCAACCAGGTGACTGCCCTCAATAACGGCCCTGCCGAAATGGAGGTCGACTACGTCCGTGTATTTCAGAAGAAGTAACATATCCTCACGTCGCTTCGTTCCTCAGGATGACGTCCTATACGTCATTGCGAGACCGTAAGGTCGTGGCAATCTTTATGATAGAATGAAAAAAATTGTATATATCCTTATTTCATTGGTGCTGTTGGCTGCATGCGAGAAGCCGGAACCAGGTCCTGATACCGACGGTAAGGCACGTCCCGGCTACAAAGAGCTGCTGGAGGCATACGACGCCGGCAAGGTCTTCAAGGAAGTCCAGGCCTCGGCGGAAGTCAACGTCGTTGTCTTTGAGGACGGCTCGAAGATAAATGTGCCCGTATCCTCATTCATGATCCATGATCATACGAAGACCCCTGCTCCGACAGTCGAGGTTGAGACAGGAATGCAGTGGTGGTCCATAGGTGGACAGATGACAAGTATAAAGGCCCTGCATTCGGCTATGTCTAAATACGATGCCGAGCCTGTGTATGTCTATTACGACGCCAATACATTATATATGTATGTCAGCAACCGGGCTTTCCTTAAGTTCGCCAGCAACCGTCTGACTCCTGAAGAGGAACTTGCTCGTCGACAGAATATCCCTGTTATAGAGATTGACACCGGCGGAAAGGGTATCTATGACAAGGAGAACTATGTAGACGGAACTATCACCATAAAGGATCCGGAGAAGCTTTATAGTGATGTTGAGGAGTTCTCGGCGCCTATGGGTATCCGTGGTCGCGGAAACTCAACATGGAGCTTCCCTAAGAAGCCATGGAAGGTCAAGCTGGACAGCAAGGCTTCCATCTTCGGCATGGGAGCCGACAAGGAGTGGTGTCTGCTTGCAAACTACTCAGACCGTACCTTGATGCGCAACATCCTTGCGATGAAGTTATCAGAACTCTGCGGATTTGCATGGACTCCTCACATGTATAGCGTCCATGTCTACCTGAATAATGAATATCAAGGTGTATATACGTTCTGCGAGCATAAGAAGGTGTCGTCGGACCGTGTTGATATAGATGTTGATGCAGGAGATGTGTACCTTGAGATCGAGCAGCAGCAGGATGAGACCACATGCTGGTGGACAAGCATGGGCGTTCCTATGATGTTCAGCGATCCGGAGGAGCCTTCTGCAGAGCTTCTTGCAGAGATCCAGAAGCATTTTGACGACTTTGAGGACGCGCTGTATAGCAAGGATATGGCTGACCCGAATAAGGGCTATGCGGCTTACATAGATGTGGACTCGTTCATTGACTATTATATCGTTCAGGAGCTGGCAAAGAACACCGACGGAAACCTGCGTAAGAGTTCGTTTATCACGAAGAAGAAGGGGGGCAAGCTCGTAATGCACCATCTCTGGGACTTCGACCTGACTTTTGGAAACAGCGGAGGACTTCTCCATGATCCGGAGGGCTTCTTCATCAAGGATTATACTCCTGGTTGGTACATCGGCGACAACTGGTTCAACAGGATGATGAAGGATCCGGCATTCGTTGACAGACTGCAGGCACGCTGGAACGAGCTTTATCCGCAGCTTGTGGCAATGGTGGACTTCATTGATGAGCAGGCGCTCATTCTTGACAAGGCGCAGCAGCAGAACTTCAAGGTGTGGAGTATCTGGGAGTCTGTGGACTGGGTTGACTGCCCGTCTTTGGGTTCATATGAAAAGGAGGTTGACTTCCTGAAGGAGTTCTACTCGAAGAGAGTGGAGTGGATGAATACCGCAATAAACAAATTGTAAATTGTCATTTCGAGCGAAGTCGAGAAATCTAAAACACGATTATGAAAACTAGACATTTTATTCTTCTGGCCCTGGTACTCTGCTGCCTGGCCTGCACACAGAAGCCTCAGGACCTTCCGAAGGACGCATTCGTCCGTGTGAGCGGTCCGTACCTCATCGAACCCGATGGTGACACTCTCTTCATCAAGGGTACAAACCTCGGAAACTGGCTCAATCCGGAAGGCTACATGTTCGGTTTCCAGAAGACCAACTCGGCATGGATGATCGATCAGATGTTCAAGCAGATGGTCGGACCTGATTTCACAGCCGAATTCTGGAAGATGTTCAAGGACAACTATGTGAACGAGAAGGATATCGAGTTCATAGCTTCAAGGGGAGCGAACACCATTCGTGTTCCTTTCCACTATAAGCTCTTCACCGATGAGGACTATATGGGCCTTACAGCCGACCAGGACGGTTTCAAGAGGCTTGACGACGTGATCGGATGGTGCCGTACACATGGTCTCTATGTTATCCTTGATATGCACGATGCTCCAGGAGGACAGACAGGAGACAACATCGATGACAGCTATGGCTATCCTTGGCTCCTTGAGAGCGAAGCGTCCCAGCAGCTTTTCTGC
Source organism: Bacteroidales bacterium (assembly GCA_017631875.1). The sequence goes on from JAGBSL010000018.1 coordinate 48,196, forward strand.
GACATCTGGAAGCGTATTGCCGAGTACTATAAGAATGAGCCGGTAGTCATTGCATATGACCTCATCAATGAGCCTATCGCCCCATATTTCGAGAATGTTCCCGAGCTCAATGCCAAGCTTGAGCCTCTCCACAAGAGAGTGACGGCTGCTATCCGAGAAGTCGATCCTAACCACATCATCATGATCGGTGCTCCTCAGTGGAACAGCAACTTCGATCCGTTCACCGACTGGACTTATGATGACAACATGATGTATTCATGCCACAGATACGGCGGAGATGCATGTGTGGAGGCTATCGGTAACTTCATCGCATTCCGCGACAAGACTAACCTTCCTATGTACATGGGTGAGATAGGACACAATACAGACGAGTGGCAGGAGGCATTCTGCATCGCAATGGAGAGAAGCAACATCGGCTATACATTCTGGCCATACAAGAAGATCCGAAACTCATGCTTCAACGGCATCACCCCTCCTGAGAACTGGGACAAGGTGATGGAGTTCTCAGAAGCTCCTCGCACAACATACTTCGAGGTACGCGACGCCCGTCCGGATCAGGCAGTTACACGCCAGGCAATGCTCGACTTCATCGAAGCCTGCAAGTTCGACAACTGCGTCCCACAGGAAGGCTACATCAATTCCCTAAGATTGGATAAATAGATTAAAGGTCTTCCAGGCGGATCTGAGTGAAATCGTCGATGACCATGTCACAGAGCGGGGTGAGAACCTCGCTCTTGTTTGTTGTGGTGAGTCCTATGACCTTTGCTCCGGCTGCGCGTCCGGCTGCTATGCCGTGCAGCGAATCTTCAAAGACGATTGTCTCCTCAGGCTTGCCGCCAAGGACTTCCATTCCTTTGAGGAAGCATTCCGGATCCGGCTTCGACTTGCTGAAGTCGTTGCTGGTGAGGATCCTGTCGACAACCTCAAGCAGCTCCGGATGTGCCCTGTAGGCATTTGCCATCTTTACATTATGTGAACTTGTCACGATAGCTGTCCTGATGCCAGCCGCCTTCAGTGACTGCATGAACTCGAGCGCTCCGGGAACATATTCATATGACATGGTCCTTTCGAACTCGTTGAGCTCCGGCTCAATCTCCTCGTACAGTTCACGAAGGTTGTCCTTGAACGGACCTGCCGCAATCTGCTTGAAGGTCTGTCCCTTGATCATCAGTCCGAAATTGTCCAGGTCGAGGTACTCCTTGCCCTTCTTGTTCCAGAATATCGTATACTGGCTCTCAGTGTCGGCAATCACGCCGTCGAAATCGAATAATATAATCATTGTCTTATATCCCTATACGTCATTGCGAGGAGTTTGAGCGCCTTCTCAAGCTGCTCGTCATATCTGAGTCGGATCTGCACTCCGGCCTCCTGGAACCAGTATCTTGTAGCCAGCTCCTCCTCGATGAACGGGATGATCTCGTCCTTCTTCAGTCTGAGGAACTGCTCCTTCTCCATGTCAAGAGCCTTCTCCAAAGCCTCAAGTTCGGCCTTCATTGTCTCTGCCAGTCCGTCCTTCTCCAGCTCCTCCTTCATCTGGTCGTACAGGGTCTTGGCGCTGCTGCGGTAGTCGAAGTCCTGGGTCTTCGCGAACTTCACGAAATCTTCCCAGTCAGCATCAGAGAAATGGTAATCCTCTACAGCAGGAAGACTGTCATGACGGCGTGAATAGTCGATGGCATACTGGTCGATAACGCCACCCAGCACGAGTGCGTAAACCAGTCTGCTATAGTCCTTAGGCTTGATCTCAATGTCTGGGGTAATTCCGCCACCGTCGCGAACGATGCGTCCTGAGGCTGTCTTGAACTCACTGGTCAGCGAGTCAGGAATATGTCCCACGCTGCCGTCCTCGTTGCGTCGGCTGTAGTCGATAGCCTGCACGCAGCGGCCGCTCGGAGTGTAGTATTTTGCGGTTGTGACCTTCATCTGACCGTTGTATGGAAGCGGACGGATCGATTGGACGAGTCCCTTGCCGTAGCTCCTTGTGCCCATGATCGTACCTCTGTCATGGTCCTGGATGGCTCCTGCGACGATTTCGGAAGCGGATGCCGAGCCTGAGTCTATGAGCACGATTATTGGCATCTCTGTGTCGACCGGTTCAAGGGAAGTGCGGTATTCGTATGAGTTTGCGGCGCTATTGCCCTTCGAGGTTACAGCAAGAGTGTTCTTTGGAAGGAAGATGGAAAGGATGTTCACAGCCTCGCTCATCAGGCCGCCGCCATTGCCGCGAAGGTCAAGTACGAACCTCTTCATGCCAGCCTTCTTAAGTTCAATGAACTTAGCCCTTACCTCAGCTCCTACATTTTCTGTAAATCCGGAAAGAAGCAGGTATCCGGTCGTATCGTCAATCATTGCTGCGTATTCCACGTCTGGCAGATGTATCCTTTCGCGCAGTACGGGCACGTCAAGAGTGTCACCTGTGCGTACCTTCTTCACTTTGAAGACGACTGTGGTTCCTGGCTTTCCCTTCATCCTGTCTGTGCTTTCCTTGATCTCCAGGTCTTTGGTCAGGACTCCGTCGATCGCTATGATCTCGTCGCCGCAGACGAGGCCGGCCTTGACGGCTGGGGAACCTGCGTACGGCTCGTTGATGATCACGTTACTGCCCTTTGGCTTATGTATGATCGCGCCGATGCCTCCGTATGTGTTTGAAAGCATCATCTGGAGGTCGTCGTTCTCCTCTTCAGGTATATATACGGTGTATGGGTCAAGCTCTTCGAGCATCGCGTCCACTCCCGCCCTCATGATCCTGTCGACAGGAAGTGAGTCAACGTACGAGCGGTTCAGTTCCTTCACGATTGCATTATGGATCTCTGTCCATTTGCCGAGCTTGAAGCTCTTTGACTGGCCTGATGCAGTTGTAACTGCCAGGAAAGTTACGGCGATTGCCGCTATGGTATATAATTTTCTCATACCACAAAAGTACGAAATATTTTTATACCTTTGCGACGGTTTAATAAGTAATAAGAAGCAGTTTATATGAAGATAGTATTTGCAACGGGCAATGTAGGCAAACTGCGTGAAGCATCAGAAATTTTAGGCGAGGGCTTTGAGCTCGTTTCTCTCGCGGATGTGGGTATCCTTGAGGATATTCCGGAGACAGGAAATACGTTGAGAGCCAATTCATTGCAGAAGGCTCAGTATCTATACGAGAAGTTGGGCTGCAACTGTTTTGCAGACGATACAGGACTTGAAGTTGATGCGCTCGGAGGTGCTCCGGGAGTTTATACTGCGAGATATGCGGGCGATGACAAGGACTTCAATAAGAACATGGACAAGGTCCTTTATGAGCTTGGTGTTCTCGAGGGGGAGGCCAGAATGGCAGAGTCGCTCGGCATCAAGGTGAAGAAGGTGTCCAGAAGAGCTCGCTTCAAGAGTGTGATCACACTTATCATCGACGGAAAGATACAGGTCTTTGAAGGCGCTCTCGAGGGCGTGATCGCGCGTGAGAAGTCCGGTAACGGTGGCTTCGGATATGACCCTATATTCATTGCAGACGAATATCCGGGACTTACATTGGCAGACATTTCAGAGGAGGAGAAGAACGCCATTTCCCACAGGGGAAAGGCTCTCCGCGCCATGGCTGCATGGCTTCATGAAAATGCTTAAATTGTCATCCCGAGCGAAGTCGAGGGATCTAATACATAAGTAATGACAAAGAATACCGAACTTATAGTTCTGCATACCACCAAGTTCGGTGAGAACTCCATCGTCGTCCATACCCTCAGCAGGGAGTATGGACGACGAAGTTTTCTTTTGCGCGGTGTCGGAAAGAAGTCCGGCATGTCGCTTTTCCTGCCTCTGACGCTTCTGGAAGGCGATGTGACAGAATCATCTAAATCGACACTCTTTACCATCAAGGGATTGGTGTCGCGACATCCTCTCATGGGTATCAGGAACAGCATCTACAAGAACACCATGACCATGTTCATGGCAGAGGTGATGTTCCGTGTGCTGAAAGAAGGTGTCTATGAACATGGAATGTACGAGTGGTGCGAGAAGAACATACTTCTTCTTGATGCCATCCAGACCGATTTCAGCAACTTCCATATCAGGTTCCTGCTGGAACTGGCAGTCCAGCTGGGCTTTCGTCCGGAGACGACTGACCTCATGCCGTTTGTCGGAGATCATTATCCTATCATCCAGCAGTTTATGTCGCTTCCGTTCGCTGAGTCCATGCTCATACCTATGAACGGCTCCGTAAGAAACGAAATAGCGGAGGAAATCCTCCGCTACATAGAATTCCATACCGACTCGGCGGTAAACATAAACTCCCTGAAAGTCCTCCGCGAACTCTTCGCTTAATCTTAGATTTTCTGCAGACATCGTCCACGATATGACTGAAAAACTGTGGCAGATACCCACATTGAACAGGGTATCTGCCACGTTTTTATATAGAAAGTGTGGACGATGTTACACTTCCGGCCAGATGTAGACCTTGTCGCTGCGGCGCAGGCGCTGGTCCTCGATGGCGCGGCATGCTGACTCGTCGCAGCCGTCGCCGCACAGACTGAGGGCCTCCTCGCGTGCTCCCGGAACCACTTTGCTCCAGTCAATGGCGATAGAGCAGTATGTTCCCTTAGTCGCTTCCTCGACAGGCTTCAAGTCAACACGGATCTCCGGAACTGTATATTCCACACATCCTGATGTCGGTCCGATGATCAGGATCTTGTCACCGACTCTCAATGGATGTGATTCTACGAGAATCTCCGCCACACCGAGCTTGCCGAACCAGTTGGTGATTTTTCCGCTGTATACTTTTTTGCGGGTCGCAGTGCTTCCGTAAACGTCGCACCACTCTCCCATCTTCGCTCCCTGGTAGTATCCGTCCCAGAATCCTCTGTTGAACACTTCCTCGAGCTCTCCTTTGAAGGATGCTCCGAGCTCAGGAGTGTATGTGCCGTCGCAGACAGCGTCGGCTGCGCGGCGGTAGCATGATGCCACGCGCTTCACATACTCTGCCGAACGGGCACGTCCCTCGATCTTGAAGACTGTGACTCCGGCGTCGATGATCTTATCCATGAACTCGATGGTACACAGGTCTTTAGGTGACATGATGTACTTGTTGTCGATCTCCAGCTGCATGCCTGTCTCCCTGTCCTCGACCTTGTATGCGCGGCGGCAAAGCTGGAAGCATGAACCTCTGTTTGCTGATGCTCCATACTCATGGAGACTGAGGTAGCACTTGCCTGAAATCGCCATGCAGAGGGCTCCGTGGGCGAACATCTCGATCTCCACGATACGGCCCGATGGTCCGCAGATCTGCTCCTCATCTATTATTCTCTTGATCTCCTTGACCTGTCCGAGGTTCAGCTCGCGGGCAAGCACGATCACGTCGGCGAACTGCGCGTAGAAACGCAGAGCCTCGATGTTGGAGATGCTGAGCTGTGTCGAGATGTGCACTTCTACACCGATCTGGCGGGCATAGATGATTGCGGCCATGTCGGACGCGATCACGGCAGTGATGCCGGCTGCCTTGGCAGCATCCAGCGTGCGCCTCATGTCCTCAAGGTCCTCTCCGAAGAGGGCGATGTTGAGGGTGAGGTAGGTCTTCACGCCGTACTGCGAGCAGATCTTCACGATCTCCTCGAGGTCGGTCATCTTGAAGTTGTTTGCGGAGTGCGAC
>JAGBSL010000003.1 GCA_017631875.1 Bacteroidales bacterium
GCGTCTGTCATATTTTCCTTTTTTCTTACAAACTCACAAAATTAGCAACAAAATTTGGAAATTTGCCCCGAAAGTCCCTTACTTTGCACTTTCTTTTGAAAAAGAGGAGTTAATGAGCATGAAGGAAGGAAAAAATTTAGTGATCGTGGAGTCTCCTGCCAAGGCCGGCACAATCCAGAAGTTTCTTGGAGAAGACTTCATAGTAAAATCAAGTTTCGGACACATACGTGACCTGCACGACAGCGAGCTCAGCATCGATGTGAAGGCAGGATTCAAACCCGAATATGTAATACCAGCAGATAAGAAGAAGCTCGTATCTGAACTGAAAAAGGCTGCTAAAGAGGCCTCGGTCGTATGGCTTGCATCCGATGAGGACCGCGAGGGAGAAGCTATCTCATGGCACCTTTTTGAAACTCTTGGTCTTAAGGAGGATAACACGAAACGTATTGTATTCCACGAGATTACAAAGACAGCCATCCTTAATGCAATCCAGAATCCCCGCAGCATAGACATGAGTCTGGTGGACGCGCAGCAGGCTCGCCGAGTGCTCGACCGTCTGGTAGGTTTCGAGCTATCTCCGGTACTTTGGAGAAAGATCCAGCCGAAGCTCTCTGCAGGACGTGTACAGTCAGTGGCTCTGCGTCTGGTTGTAGACCGCGAAAGGGAAATCCTCGCATTCAATCCGGAACAATATTATAAGGTAGACGCACTCTTCCATCCTGAGGGAACACCTGACAATGTCCTTGTCAAGGCAACCCTTGACAGAAGGTTCCCTGATCTTGAAAGCGCAAAGTCCTTCCTTGAGAAGTGCATCGGAGCTGAGTTCAGAATCTCTGATATCGAGAAGAAGGAGGCGACCAGAACCCCTGCGGCGCCATTTACTACCTCGACACTCCAGCAGGAAGCTTCAAGAAAGCTCAGAATGTCTGTAAGCCAGACCATGAGCATAGCGCAGAAGCTTTACGAGCACGGACTCATCACATACATGCGTACCGACTCGACCAACCTTTCCGCACTTGCAATCAGCACTGCAAAAACCTTCATCTGTGACAATTACGGAGAGGAGTATTCAAAGGTAAGACAGTATAAGACAAAGGCTAAGGGAGCACAGGAAGCCCACGAGGCAATCCGTCCTACATATATCGAGAACGTCACAATCGAGGGAACACCTCAGGAAAAGAAGCTGTATGAGCTGATCTGGAAGCGCACAGTCGCATCACAGATGGCGGATGCACGACTCTTGAAAACCGACATCAAGGTTTCATCGGACAAGAGCGAAGAGAAATTCAACGTACAGGCCAGCGAAGTCCTCTTCGACGGATTCCTCAAGCTCTACATGGAAAGCACCGACGAGCCGTCACAGGACGAAGAGATGGCAATCCTTCCTGAGATGAACAAGGGTGACAGAATGTTCGAGAACGGCATTACAGCCGAGTGCAAGTTCACTTCCGCACCGTCGCGCTACTCGGAGGCGACCCTCGTCAAGAAACTCGAGGAACTCGGCATCGGACGTCCGTCAACCTATGCCCCTACAATATCTACCCTCACAAAAGGAAGAGGATATATAATCAAAGGCGACAAGACCGGAGAGAAGCATGCCGTGACCAACCTTTCCCTCAAGAACGGAGTGATCAAGGCGGCGGCCAAGACCGAAACCACAGGAGTGGAGAAGGGACGACTCCTCCCTCAGGACATCGGAATGATCGTTACTGACTACCTTGTAAAGAACTTCGATACAATCCTTGATTACGGATTTACGGCAAACGTGGAGAAGGACTTCGACAAGATTGCAGAGGGAGAGCTGGTATGGAGCAACGTGATCAGCGAGTTCTACGGTCCGTTCCACGCAAAGGTGGAGGAAACCCTCAACAACAGGGAATACAGCAACGTAAGCCGCGAGCTGGGAGTAGACCCTAAGGATGGACAGCCCCTGGTAGCACGCTTCGGACAATATGGTCCTTACGTTCAGAAAGGCGACGGAGACCACAAGCAGTATGCGAGCCTCGCTCCTGGCCAGCTGATCGAGAGTATAACCCTTGAAGAGGCTCTGAAGCTATTCGAACTTCCAAGGACAGTAGGACAGCATGAGGGCATCGACATTATCTGCACCAAGGGAAAATTCGGACCATACATCAAATATGGCGATAAGAACATCTCCCTCCCGCGTGGAACCGATCCTCTCAAGGTAGACCTTGAAACATGTGTACGCCTGATCGAGGAAAACGAGAGCAAGAAGGCAGGCGGAATCCTTGCCGAATACACAGAGAGCGGCATCCAGGTGATCAACGGAGCCTACGGCCCATACATAAAGTGCAACGGCAGCAACTACAAGATCCCTAAGGGCACGGATCCGGCAGAACTGACCGAAGAAAAGTGTAAGGAGATTATCGCATCCTCAGAGCCCACAGGCAAGAAGAAGAAACGCAAGTAAGAGTCATGTTGACAACAACATGACGACCGGCCCGGGTAGGGCCGAGATACCCCTCGGGGTGATATGCCGTCAGGCATATCGGGGGTTAAATTTATAAAAAAGACGTCTTAAGTTTCAATTTGTAACTTAAGACGTCTTTTTTATTGACATTATATATTTTTATATATAAATTCGCAGTCAAAACCAACAAGATACATACTGTTATGCCTACCTATCAGATTGATCAGATCGATCAGAAGATTCTTTCATTCCTGGTAAAGAATGCAAGAATGCCGTTTCTGGAGATTGCACGTGAGTGTAATGTGTCCGGAGCAGCGATCCACCAGAGGGTCAAGAGACTCGAAGCGAACGGAGTCATCACCGGTTCACGTCTTCTCGTAAAGCCGCAGGCGCTTGGCCTGAACGTATGCGCCTTCGTCAGCGTATCGCTGTCCGAGGCGAACAAGTACCCGGAGGTTATCGAAGCATTCAAGAAGATTTCCGAAATCGTTGAGTGCCACTTTGTTACAGGCAAACACAACCTCCTCATCAAGATCTTCTGCTTTGACCATGACCATCTGATGGAAATCCTCCTGAACACAATCCAGAGGATTCCTTATGTACAGCAGACAGAAACCCAAATTTCACTCGACCAGGCGATTGAGCGTCAGGTATGGGTCAAGGAATACCAGAACACCAGCTTCTCTGCTAGTGTGAAGAAGAGGAAGAAAGAGAAAGAATAGCCTTTGCCAGGACAAGGTCGTCCTGCGTGGTAAGCTTTATATTGAACCTCTCACCGATAAGGTATGAGAGGTTTTTTCCGTATTTAAGGACCACTGAAGCATCATCAGTGAAAGTTGTGTCGAATGCCTGAGCGTATGCTTCCTTAAGCATTTCAGAGTGGAAAATCTGCGGAGTCTGCGCTGCATAAAGCACTGAGCGGTCTACAGTCTGACCCTCCTTGGTGACGAGGGTATCCTCACCGTTTATCTTCTTCTTTTCAAGAACCTTCATCGTATCGACGCAAGGAAGGACAGGAATAAGCGCCGGAGTTGTTTCCGCCTTCTCAAACATGGTCTTGACAAAAGATTCAGTAACGAGGGGCCTTACCGCATCATGGACTGCCACAACCGCACCACTCGGAACCTTTTCAAGTGCGTTCCTTACGGAATGAAAGCGGGTTATGCCTCCCTTGACCAGCACCTGAGGGCAGATGAAGTTCCTGTCAAGGCAATACTGGCGCCAATAATCCATGTGAGACTCCGGCAGGACGGTGATTATGTTCACGCCCGGGCATGCTTTCAGGAAGACCTCGATGGTCATTTGAAGGATAGCCTTGCCCTCAAGCTCGATGAACTGTTTAGGCAACTCCGCACCCATTCGCGTGCCGCTTCCGGCGGCCATGATTATGGCGTATTTCTTCCTTGACATATTTCAGATAATTTTCAATTATTTCTTCCACAAAATTAAGTTATTTTTCGTAATTTTGAACCCCATTATACGTATCAGATAAAAAGCATTAAAAAATATGGCATTTTCATTTTTGACACAGGAGCTTGCGATTGACCTCGGTACCGCGAACACAGTCATTTTCCAGAATGACCAGATCGTTCTCGACGAGCCGAGCATCGTGGCTATAGACAACGCTACAGGCAAGGCATTGGCTTTGGGACAGAAGGCCAAGCTCATGCAGGAGAAGGAGAATCCGGGCATCAAGACCATCCGTCCGATGAGAGACGGAGTCATCGCAGACTTCAACGCTGCAGAGCTCATGATCCGCGGATTCATCAAGCAGGTAAACAGCAAGCGCAGATCGCTCTTCCAGCCGAACATCAAGATGGTGGTCGGCATCCCTTCGGGATCGACTGAGGTCGAGATCCGTGCGGTGCGCGACTCTTCGGAGCACGCAGGAGGACGTGACGTATATCTGATCTATGAGCCTATGGCTTCTGCGCTCGGTATCGGTCTCGACGTCGAGGCGCCAAAGGGTAACATGGTAGTGGACATCGGAGGTGGTACAACTGAGATCGCTGTGATCTCACTCGGAGGTATCGTGGTGCAGGATTCGATCAAGGTCGCAGGTGACGTATTCACAAACGACATCCAGCAGTACCTCCGTCAGCAGCACAACATCAGGGTAGGACAGGTGACAGCCGAGAAGATCAAGATCGCTATCGGAGCGGTTATTCCTGATCTTGACGAGAACGAGCCGGAGCCATACAAGGTGACAGGTCCTAACCTCATGACAGCACACCCTGTCCACGCTACAGTGACTTACCAGGAGATCGCGCACTGTCTTGACAAGTCAGTTGCAAGAATCGAGGCCGGCATCCTCCACGTGCTTGAGCAGACTCCGCCGGAGCTGTACTCGGACATCGTAGAGAACGGTATCCACCTCGCAGGAGGCGGATCGCTCCTCAGAGGTCTGGCAAAGCGTCTCACAGAGAAGGTTAACATTCCTTTCCATGTGGCAGAGGACCCACTGAGAGCCGTGGCACGAGGTACATGTCTGGCACTCAAGAACACAGACAACTACACCTTCCTCATGAGATAAGCCTTGAGAAAGGGAGGTATCATAAAGCATGTCATTACAGCAGCTATCTTCATCGGATTGGAGATAGCTGCATTGGCTATGCTCGGCAACAACGGAACGCTTCAGAGGATGTGGTTCTCGGAAGCGGCACAGGGCTTTATGGGAAGCATCTGGGGCAGCACCCAAAGGGTGAAGGACTATTTCCACCTCAGAAGCGCCAACGACTCGCTCGCGCTTGAGAACCATGCGCTCAGGGTAAGGGTGGCGCAGCTGGAGGAGGTGCTCGCAGAAACAGGACAGGAAACACCGCTGTTCGCTGCAGGCAAGACCGGACAATACACCTACATCCCGGCAAAGATCATGAAGATAAGCAACAACACGCAGCATAACTACATGATCATCGGAAAGGGAGCGGCAGACGGCGTGGCAGAAGGAGCGGGAGTGATAACAGGAAAGGGAGCGGTAGGAGTCATAGACGCCGTGAGCGAACATTTCTCATATGCCCGTTCGTTCAAGAACCACGATATGAACATCAGTGCCAGACTGGGAGCAGACGGAGCGGTCGGTCCGCTCAGCTGGGACGGACGCAGCAGCGCGGGAGCCATCCTCAAGGAGATTCCACACCACGTGGAGTTCCATCCGGGAGACACCGTGTACACCAGCGGATTCTCGTCAATATTCCCTGCTGACATCCCGCTCGGAACTGCAGGCAAGGCAAAGATCGTCAACGGCGCCACTTATGAAATAGAGGTCACGCTCTTCGAGGATTTCGCAGCCCTGCGCCATGTAACCATAGTGGACAATCTGGGAAGGCAGGAAATGACTAGACTGGAGGAGGAAAACAGATGAAGGTAAGCCAGCATTTCGGAATATTGTACTGTCTGCTTCTTATCGGACAGCTTGTACTGTGCAATTATGGAGCACTGGGTCCATACATCATGCTCACCATGCTGCCTGCCATGATCATGTGCATCCCTACCACGATCAGCACCGCCACATGCATGCTCATCGCATTTGCTAGCGGACTGGCGGTGGACTGGCTTTCGGAGGGACTGATCGGACTTAATGCCGCAGCGGCAGTGCCTGTGGCCCTGCTCAGGAACGGCGCGATCAAGATTTTCCTTGGAGAGGACCTCATCACACGAGGCGACAGATTCTCGATAAAGAAGAACGGACTGTTCAAGATATCTGTGGTCATGTTCACTGCACTTGTCGTGTATCTCGGAATATACATATTCCTCGATGGTGCCGGAACACGTCCGACATGGTTCAACCTCACAAGATTGGGTCTTTCCACAATCTGCTGCCTTGCTCTTTCGATGATAGTCATAAACATTCTTTCACCGGATGACAGAAAATAAGGAGACAGCATGAAACTGAACAGAGAAAACAAGCTTCTGATCGGACTCTGTACGGCTGCCGGCATCCTTATCGTCAAGCTGTTCGGCATCCAGATCGTTGAAGACAAATACAAGCTCAGTGCGGAAAACAACACGATGGTGTACTCCACCATCTACCCTACCCGCGGCATCATCCACGACAGGAACGGTAACATCCTTGTAGGAAACAGGGTGGCATACGACCTTATGGTCACGCCCAAGGAAGTAAAGAAATTTGACACTCTTGCACTTGCGAATGTACTTGACGTAACGCCCGAGGCGATCAAGGAGAAGATGGACGAGTTCTACAAGAACCGCCGAAGGATCGGCTACCAGAGCGTCGTGATGTTCAAGCAACTCCCTCCTGAAACATACATGAAGTTTGCTGAAGTCGCGTACCGTTTCCCGGGATTCAGGGGACAGGCCAGGAGTATCAGGGAATATCCTTTCAACGCCGGCGGTAACCTTCTCGGATATGTTTCCGAAGTCAACGCGAACTACATGGCGAAGCATCCGGACGAATACAAGCCCGGAGATTATGCCGGCATGACCGGTATCGAGGCGGCAAGGGAGAAGGAACTGCGCGGAGAGAAGGGATACAATATATGGCTCAGGAACTCGCACAACCGCATAGAGTCCAGATATAAGGACGGAGAGGAGGACAAGGAGGCAGTACCGGGTGACGACATAACAACCACCATCGACGCAACCCTCCAGAACTACGGACAGATGCTGATGAACAACAAGGTGGGAAGTCTTGTGGCCATCGAGCCGTCGACAGGAGAGATACTGGCCATGGTTTCAAGTCCCGGTATCGACGTGGATATGCTCGCGAATTTCGGAGAGCATTATAACGAAATCCTTTCCAACCCTTACAAGCCGATGTTCAACAGAACCGTGCAGGCTCCGTACCCTCCGGGTTCGGTGTTCAAGCTCGTCAACGGACTGATCGGCCTTGAGGAAGGGGTATTCACTCCTTCAACCCAATATCCATGTAGCATGGGTTACCATTTCGGTAAAAGCAAGCTGGGATGTCATGCACACAAGTCGCCGATCAATTTCGAGGAATCTATTATGATGTCCTGCAACGCATACTACTGCTATGTATTCCGCAGCATTCTTGAGAATCCGAAGTATGGATCGATTGACGAGGCTACTGATAAGTGGAAAGAGTATGTGATGAGTTTCGGATTCGGACAGAAGCTCGGCAGCGACTTTCCTTCCGAGCTGGGAGGATTCATTCCTGACTCGAAATACTACAACAGATATTACCGCAAGGGCGGCTGGAAGGCAACCACAGTAATCTCGCTGTCCATCGGACAGGGCGAGATCGGCTGTACGCCTCTGCACCTTGCAAACCTGTGCGCCACTATAGCAAATCGCGGCCACTACTACATCCCTCACATCATAAAGGATTCAGAGAACGTGACCATCGACCCTAAGTACAAGGAAAGACATTACACTATGGTCGATACAACACACTTCCCTAAGGTCGTGGGAGGAATGTACAGGGCCGTGAACAGCGGCTTCGGTTCCGGCGGAACCGCAAGCATCGCCGCAGTCGAGGGCCTGGACATCTGCGGAAAGACCGGTACGGCGCAGAACCCGCATGGACATGACCATTCGGTGTTCATCTGCTTCGCTCCGCGCGACAATCCTAAGATCGCGGTTGCCGCTTATGTGGAGAACGGAGGATTCGGCGCCTCATATGCAGCGCCTATCGCATCTCTGCTTACGGAGATGTACCTCAATGGTGAAATCGGAGATGAGAGAAAAGCTCTCGAGAAGAGGATGCTCGATGCCAATCTGCTTGACAGAGTAAGAGTGAAGAAGTAAGATGAGGGATCTTGGAGGACATAGAGGAAGAGGTCTGGCAAAGACCATCGACTGGAAGCTGGTGATCTGTTACCTGCTTCTTATTCTCATCGGCTGGGTGAACATATATGCTTCCGTCCAGTCGTCGGAGCCGTCGTCCATCTTCGACCTGAGCTGCCGCAGCGGCATGCAGGCGATATGGATCGGAACATCGCTTATCATTGCGGTCGTGATATTGTTCGTGCTGAGTCCCCGGATATACGAAGGACTGTCACTGCCCATATACCTGTTCGTCATCTGTCTGCTGGTGGCCGTCATATTCCTGGGAGTCGAAGTCAAGGGCTCGCGGTCATGGTTCGACTTCGGAGCGTTCAGGTTTCAGCCGGCGGAGGTATCGAAGATATCTACGTCGCTGATGCTGGCGGCAGTGATGAGCCGCCTGGGATATAAGATCGGCCGCTTCAGGGACTTCATAGTCACAGCTTTGGTGATCCTCGTTCCTATGGCCATAATCGTGCTCCAGAGTGAGACCGGATCGGCACTGGTATATGTAGGATTCATATTCATGCTGTATAGGGAAGGCCTGTCCGGATGGCTTATATTCATTGCCGGAATGGCCATTCTGCTTTTTATCCTGACGCTTACGGCTTCGCCATTCGTGGCTATCCTTGTCATGGCTGGAGTCGGTTCGCTGTGCATATGCCTGTACTCGGGAAGAATCAAGTGGTGGGCTATCATTGGCGTTCCGCTTATCACGCTCATGGCATTCGTGCCTATGATACTGAATAAGGTTGTCGAGGCACAGACTGCTGACGAAGTTGTGGTTGCAGAAATGGTTACAGAGGAGGCGGTCGCTGCTGATGAGGCAGCCATGGCAGATGACGCCGCTATGGTTGAAGAGGCCGCCGACGTTCCCTTCATCGCACGCGTAAAGCCGCTTCACATACTGCTGATAGTGCTCGGACTCCTGCTCCTTGTGGCCGGATATTTCGCATTCAGGGAAATGAATATGTTCTCGCAGCTGGCCCTTGTGGCGATGGTCGGAGGTATCATACTGGTATTCTCCGCAGACTTCATCTTCAACAGCGTGCTGCAGGACCACCAGAGGAAGCGTATCGAGGTACTGCTCGGAATGAAGGAGGACCCTGCAGGTGTTGGATATAATGTAAACCAGTCCAAGATCGCTATCGGTTCCGGAGGATTATTCGGAAAGGGCTACCTCAACGGCACCCAGACCACATTCGGATTCGTGCCCGAGCAGAGTACGGACTTTATCTTCTGTACCATCGGAGAGGAATGGGGATTCTTCGGATGTACATTCGTGATACTTCTGTATGTATTCCTGATATGGAGGATCATCAAGAACGCCGAACGCAGCAGGGAGGCCTTCACACGAATATACGGCTACTGCGTCGCCTGCTGCATCTTCATGCATCTCTTTATCAATATAGGTATGACGATCGGACTTATGCCGGTGATCGGTATCCCTCTGCCGCTTGTCAGCTATGGAGGTTCGTCCCTCTGGGCCTTCACCATCCTGATCTTCATATTCATCGCTCTGGATAGAAACGAAAGGAAGTATTTCTGATGACCATCGTTACAGAATTAAAGTGTTTTATGGTACGATGGTACTGAAAACACATTGTTTAGGAATAAAATAAGGACCACCGTTACTAATTTCATGAGATCTTTGTAACGATGGTCCTTTATTATTCAGATATGCTTATTCTCCGAAGAGATAGCGGTGCTGCTCTGGAGTGAGGGTATCGATCTCACAGCCCCAGTATGCAAGCTTGCGGGCAGCAACCTCCTGATCGATTGCGAGCGGAACGTCGTTGACCATCTGGCCTGGCTCGCGTGAGATGTTGTCGCGGTTCTCCACGAGGTACTTTGCACTGAGAGCCTGGATGGCAAATGACATGTCCATGATCTCCGCTGGGTGTCCATCACCTGCCGCAAGGTTGACAAGACGGCCTTCTGCAATGATGTAGATCTTATTACCGTTGTCAAGAGTGTAACCTATGATGTTCTTGCGGGCTGGCTTTACCTCCTTTGCAATCTCACGAAGACCTGCCACATCCACCTCGCAGTCGAAGTGTCCTGCGTTGCAGCAGATAGCACCATCCTTCATCTTCACGAAATGATCCTTTGTGATAACGCCATCACAACCGGTCACTGTAACGAAGATGTCTCCGAGCGGAGCAGCCTGGTCCATCTTCATGACCTTGAATCCGTCCATTACAGCCTCCATCGCCTTGATAGGGTCAACTTCGGTTACGATGACCTCGGCACCAAGACCCTTGGCACGCATCGCAACTCCCTTTCCGCACCAGCCGTAACCTGCTACCACCACGTTCTTACCTGCAACGATGAGGTTTGTGGTTCTGTTGATACCGTCCCATACTGACTGGCCGGTACCGTAGCGGTTGTCGAAGAGGTGCTTGCAGTCCGCATTGTTGACAAGCATCATCGGGAACTTCAGAGCCTTCGCATTGTTCAGCTGAACGAGCCTGAGGATACCTGTTGTGGTCTCCTCACAACCTCCGATCACGTTTGGAATGAGGTCTGTGTATTCTGTGTGCATGAGGTTTACAAGGTCACCGCCATCGTCAATGATGATGTTCGGTCCGACCTCAAGCACGCGGCGGATGTGCGCCTCGTATTCCTCAGGAGTAGCATCATACCATGCGAACACATTCAGACCCGCCTGAACGAGGGCCGCTGCCACGTCGTCCTGAGTCGAAAGAGGGTTACTTCCTGTCACATACATTTCCGCACCGCCTGCCGCGAGAACTTCGCACAGGTAAGCGGTCTTTGCCTCGAGGTGCACTGAGAGTGCGACCTTCATTCCCTTGAACGGAAGTGTTGCCTTGAACTCTTCCTCGAGTCCGTTAAGAAGCGGCATATGATGCCTTACCCAATCGATCTTGAGCCTGCCGTCAGGCCAGAGCTGGATGTCTCTGATTTCGCTTGCCATATTGTTGTCTTTTGTTGTTGTTTTTCGTGATTTCGGGTGCAAAGATAGTTTTTTTTGACCACAAAAGGCGGAATTTCACCACAACCAGGTGGTTTTGACCAAATTCATGTCCGATATTTTTGGGAATGTGGAATAGATGGGTAATTTTGCATGCTGGTTAATCGTTCGGATATGGGATTATTGACAGGCAAGACAGCGCTTGTAACTGGCGCGACAAGAGGCATCGGAAGGGCCATCGCCCTGAAGTTTGCGGAAGAAGGAGCTTCGATAGCCTTCACCTACAGGTCACAGCATGAGGCTGCGGAATCATTGGTGGCAGAGCTTGAAGCTTTGGGAGTAAAGGCCAAGGCCTATGCTTCGGATGCAGCGTCATTTGAGGACGCGCACAAGGTAGTTGAAGACGTGAAGTCCGGGTTCGGACGCATTGACATACTGGTAAACAACGCAGGCATAACCAAGGATGGTCTGATGATGAGGATGGATGAGGCGCAGTGGGATGCGGTCATCAACACCAACCTCAAGTCCGCATTCAACTTCATTCATGCATGCACACCTGTGATGGCACGCCAGAGAGGCGGAAGCATCATCTGCATGTCTTCGGTCGTAGGACTCGCAGGCAATGCGGGACAGTGCAACTATGCAGCCTCTAAGGCAGGACTGGTCGGACTGACCAAGTCGATAGCAAAGGAGATGGGCTCACGTGGAATCCGTGCGAACTGCATTGCACCGGGATTCATAGCGACCGATATGACGGGCGCAGTCTCAGAGGAGATGCGTCAGCAATGGGAGAAACAGATACCTCTGCGCAGAGGAGGCACACCGGAAGATGTGGCAGGAGTGGCACTCTTCCTTGCAAGCGACCTCTCCGCATATGTCACCGGACAGGTGATCAGCTGCTGCGGAGGAATGAACTGACATTCTTAACACACACATTTCAATATTTTCGTCCCTACACGGGACGAGCCAAAAGTTCTTCGAGCCTTTTGGCTTACTAACGCAAAATTCGTATTTGCATAAAACCTAAACCTTCGAGCGGGCCGGCAGTGATGTCTGCCCGCTCATTCTTTTATTCGGAGTATGTCATGAGACTTATCGTCGCCGTGGCAATCTGGACACGACGCAAAGTTTTCGGCGGATTTCTCTGCGTCGCGGTCAAACTGTAGAACTTTCCGGATTTTATTGATGGCTATTTGACAGATAATGTTTATGTTTGGGACATGTGGGAGAGATTGTGCATATGGGGACAGAAGGTCAGCGAGCAAACACTTTGGATTAAAGCGCTGGCGGATCTGATGCTGCCGAGGACCTGTCTGGTCTGCGGCAGGAAGCTGGGGCTGCAGGAGAAGCATCTGTGTCTGTACTGTCTGGCAGAAATGCCTCGGACTTATTTCTGGGATCGCAGTCATAATCCCATGGCTGACAAGATCAATGGACTCATACAGGATGGGCTCGAAGCTTCGGTGCCCGATGACAACACGGACCGTCGGATGCGGGAAAGGTATGCATACGCGTGTGCCCTGTTCTTCTTTCAGGACGAAGGCGATTACCGTAATATATTATATAGTCTGAAATATGGCGGCAACACGGCTGCCGGAGAACATTTCGGCAAAATGCTGGGGCGGAGAATGGCTTCAGCGGAACATTTTGCAGACGTGGACGCCATCATCCCTGTTCCGTTGCACTGGACCAGACGATGGAAGCGAGGTTACAACCAGGCGGAACATATAGCAGCGGGAGTTTCTGAAGCCATGGGCATAGAACTCCGCACTGACATTCTGTTCAGAAGAAAAAGGACCGCAACCCAGACAAAGGTTGACGTCAAGCAGAAGCGACGTAATGTTCTTGGTGCATTTGAGGCAGTGAAGAACGCCCATGAACCTTCGCATATATTGCTGGTAGATGACCTATTCACCACCGGCGCGACACTATATGCATGCTACAGGGCGATCAGGGAGAACTATCCTTCCGCTAGAATCAGTTTCGCTACCCTGGGTTTTGTCGGACGACCTTAGTTCTGGCCGCTGATCAGTCGTTCAGGATCTCCTGATCGCGGATGACGATGATTTCCTTAGGTACGAAATAGTAACGGACAAGGTCAACGGCAACCTGCGGATTCGCAGCCACGACCCTGTCGGCCTTCTTCAGAGACAGGCGGAGGCGATGGTGGTGATAATGTCTCTGGAACCAGTTGTAGGGATAGTCCCTGTCACCGATGAAAGTAAGATCCTCCACTTCGACGACCTTGCGTCCGTCCTTGTCTGTGTACTTTTTCATATCATTACGCCTTTACTCTGCAAATTTAACTAAATTTGCGCCCTGTGCAACTGACCTATGAAGTCTAAAGTATTCATATTCGCGTTTATAATCCTGCTCTGTTTTGGAGGTAGGCCGGTTTCCGCTCAGTCCGACATTCCGAGGCCGAGCATAGACACCGACCTGTGGCAGCTGCGCAACACCGTCATCCCAGACTTCCGGTATCATTATGACGACTACCTTCAGTACGCCCCTGCTGCGGTGATGATCGGGATGAAAGCATGTGGATATGAAGGCAGAAGTTCATGGGGACGGATGCTGGTCAGTGACGCATTTTCAGCAGCCATCATGGCAGGAGCGGTCAACGGCATCAAGTACTCGGTCGGACGTCTCCGCCCTGACGGAAGTCGGCACAACTCATTCCCTTCCGGACACACTGCAACCGCATTCATGACAGCTTCATTGCTACATAAGGAGTATGGCTGGCGGAGTCCGTGGTTCAGTATCGGAGGATACACCGCAGCGGCCGTGACGGGCGTTTCACGCATATGCAACAACAGGCACTGGCTGTCTGATGTAGTCGCAGGCGCAGCCGTCGGCATAGGAGCAGTGGAATTGGGTTACTTCCTTACCGACCTGATATTCAGGGAGAAACATCTTTATGACGGATACGAGAAGACATGCTTCTTCTATGATCCTTCCGTCAAGCATTATAATGCCGAGCTCATCTTCGGCCGCAGGTTCATCATCGGTGCTTCAGGCACATTGTACCCTGTACGCGGAGGCCTTGCCGGTGTATCCGTGGACATCCCGCTGGTTCCCGGCCTCGGTATAACCGGACGCGCCACTGCTAATTCCCTGACATATTCTGACTCTACCCTCAGATGCCTCTATTCTGCATTGGTCGGAGGATTCTACAACCTGCATTTCGCAAAGATTCTTGAGTTTCAGGTGAAGGCGATGGCCGGTTATGCATGGAGCCCTGCCATTACTGCCGGAGGAAGCACCGGACCAATCGCTTACTGCGCAGGGGCCGGAGTGAGCCTCGGAGCCGGCTTCTCATTGAGCATGATCACCGGCAACAACTTCAGGATCAAGGCATTTGCCGAACTGGAGTCTATGGATCTGCAGACACGCGGGGTCGGCAGCAGCGGCGGTGGTGGTGTTGGCAGCGGCGTTGGCGTTCCTATCGGGAAACAGCCTTGGCTCAATACCGTCATCGTCGGTTTCGGCACCGGATGGTTCTGGTAAAACTGCAAGTCCACATTGGCGTACCACGCAACTAATTATCGATCAATTGATTACCTTAGTATCCTGCTGTCTTTGGGCGGCAGGACATATTCACAGTTCACTGATAACCAATTAGTTAAGCGTATCACAGCCATATACACATGTAGTTCTAGTGAACTTTTCTGCTCGCAGATTCACTAGAAATGTATTCATACAGTTAAAAGAGCACGAAATAAGTGGTTCTAGTGCATATTTGCTAAGAAACATTCACTAGAACTACGCAAGAAGACTTCCTTCTGAAACAAATCATGTCACAATTTCCAAAATTTGACTATCTTTGCACCCGGATCGCTCTGGTGGTGGAATAGGTAGACACGCGGGACTTTAAGGAGCAACCCTCAAAAGTTGCCATTACAGAGTGCCTCAAAGGAAACTTTGAGAGTAGAACTCCCCTAACAAACGGAAACCTCGCCCACAGAAATGCAGGCTTTGGCGACGGCTCACTAAATTCAGCTCAGGCTGATAAATGGCGTAGAGACTATACAGGGAGGGCCTAAACGCAGGACGGCATGTAATACACGCCTAGCGCACGGTCAAGAAATAGTCCAGACTACAACGGCTTAGCATTACGGATGAAGCCGGCTTGTGTAAAAGCAAGAGTAGCAAGAAAATCCCGTGGACAGAAATGTCCGTACGGGTTCGATTCCCGTCCGGAGCACGTGATAGCCCTTCTAAGAAGGGCTATTTTTGTATACTCTCCTCAATAAATGAGCAGCAGAATGGCACACCAGGTAGGTATATTTGCTCAAAAGTTGAGACCATGGCGACGAAAAGGACTAAAACAGACTACGAGAATGCAGCAAAGACATCTCACAGCATTGCTGGAATGTGCAGGTACTTTGGATTAAAGCCTTGTGGAGGGAATTATAAAATCATACACAAGGCCATAAAGGAATACGACCTGGACATTAGTCATTTTACTGGGCAAGGATGGAATACAGACCTCCATTTCAAACCAACTGAGGCCAAACCCATAGAGGACATTTTAGTCACAGATTCCAATTATCAGTCATACAAGCTAAAAAGAAGGCTAATTCAAGAAGGTTTCAAAGATAATATCTGTGAAAGATGCAGACTATCTGAATGGCAAGGGGCTCCAATTCCTCTGGAACTACACCATATAAATGGTAACTACAGAGACAATCGGCTAGAAAATCTAGCTCTCTTATGTCCCAATTGCCATGCTCTTACTGAGAGCTACAGAGGTAAAAACAAAAGTCGCTGATTGGTTAACGGCACCAGATCTCACAAAACAGTAAAGATCAATAAGATACAAAATAGGCTGCCGTTAACCCATGCTTTAAAGGAGGGGTTGACGGCAGACTGTTTTAGAACAGATTGACAATCAACAACATACAGAAGAACGTGCTTTTAACCATTGAGCGGAGGTCCGAGGATTGAAGAGGTTTTCGTAACTTTGGAGAACAATGGACATGACTATGGAAACTTATGCGACTTTGATGATCATTCTGCTGTGTTGGGCGATCCTGCTGGCGACTGACCTTGTGGTGAGCGGGCTGCTGCGGCTTGTGGCGAAAGTGCCTTTCCGGAAGGCTTTCAAGTGGGGACTGCTGGCGCTGCTGGTGCCGCCGGTGGTGATTGCTTACGGAACGTTGATGGAGAGGAATAGGTTTGAGGTCAAGGAGGTCGTGCTGGAGTTCGACGACCTGCCGGAGAGTTTTGACGGATATCGGATTGTCCATATTTCAGACATTCATGCAAGATCCTTCAGCAAGCGCGCGAAGCAGATGCAGAAGGCGGTGGACATGATCAATGGCACTGACCCTGACCTGGTTGCGTTTACCGGCGACTTGATATCACTGGTTCCGGATGAACTGGATTGCATTGCTCCTGCGCTGTCGACCATCAAGGCCAAGGATGGCGTGATTTCAGTACTGGGCAACCATGATTATGGAACCTATGCGGACACATCGGGAGTACTCGTGGATGATCTGATTGCCAAAGAGCGGGACATGGGATGGAACCTACTCCTCAATGAGCATAAAGTACTGCACAGAGGCCTTGATTCGATAGTGATTGTCGGAGTAGAAAACACTTCCTCATCTCATTTCTTCCCTTCGAACGGAAATCTGACCAAAGCCTCGGAAGGCACAGAAGGAGCATTCAGAATAGTCCTGACACACGATCCTCTGCACTGGGAGTCCGAAATCCTCGGCCTGGACTACCCTCTCACGCTTTCCGGCCACACCCACGCGATGCAGCTGTCCCTATTCGGATGGAGCCCGAGCAGCCTTATGTTCAAGCACAATAAAGGATTATACACTTCAGACTCAGGCACGCAATCCCTATATGTAAATGTCGGTCTAGGCGAGACCATCTTCCCTGCCCGCATCGGTGCCCGACCGGAAATCACCCTCATCACCTTGAAGAAAACCAGTTGCAAATAGAGGAATTTGATATCAAAAAGTTATATTTGTAGGGCCGGACTAAACTGGAAGGCCATCAATAACCATAGAACGATAAACATGAAGACTTTGAAGATCATCATTGCGGCGCTGTGCATGACATTGGCAGCGGGCTGCACACAAACAACGCAGAATGCCCAGCAGGACGAGGGCGAGAATGCTGTCATCGAGAACATCATGGCACGCAGAAGCATCAGGAAATACAAGCAGACTCCTGTGGGCAGGGACACTCTGGACCTTATCATGAAATGCGGAATCAATGCTCCTAACGGTCAGAACAGGCAGTCATGGGAGGTGCGCATCGTTGACGATCCAGCCATCATGGCCGAGTTCAAGGAGGCCATTGCACAGGGACATCCCGACATGCCGGCAAACTCCGTAAAGGGATGCTTCCGCGACGCCCCTGTGATGGTGTTCATCGCACGCGACCTTTCATACGACTTTTCAGCATACGACTGCGGACTGCTTGCGGAGAACATCATGCTGTCGGCATGGTCACTCGGAGTGGGTTCGATCTGCCTTGGCAGCCCTGTACGCTTCCTCACAGACAACGACGTCTGCAAGCCATACGTAGAGAAGCTCGGATTCAGCGAAGGGTATGAATTCTGCTTGTGCATCGGACTGGGATATGCGGATGAGGCACCGGAAGCCAAGCCACGCAACGCCCAAAAGGTGAAATACATCGATAAATTATAACATTATGAACTATCTTCTTATTCTTCTGGCAGTATCACTTGCCGTTTCAGGACTCGGATGGATCTATTTCATCTATTTCTTCAGCATCGGTTACGGATTCGGAGTATCCGCTCTTGCAGTGACCATCGCAATCCTCTTCCGTGATGTCCTCACACCTCCTACAGCGATGCTGTGTGCGGTGATGTTCATCTTCGGATGCCGCCTCGGACTGTATCTCCTGACACGCGAGAAGAGATCGCCGGAGTACAAGAAGATTCTTTATGGACCGGACGCAGCGAAGAAAAAACCATTACCAGTAGTTATTGTAGTATGGATCTTCTGCGCACTCCTTTATGTCGGCCAGGTGAGCCCGGTAGCATTCTATCTTGCAAACAAGGCAGCAGGCGCTCCTGTAAGCGAGGTGATGCCTTGGATCGGAGCAGTGCTGATGGCTGCCGGCGTAGTTCTTGAGTCAGTCGCTGACGCACAGAAGAAGGCTGCAAAGAAGATCAACAAGCATAGATTCGTGGACACAGGCGTGTACAGACTGGTACGCTGCCCTAACTACCTCGGAGAGCTGGTGATATGGACAGGAGCATTCATCGTATGCTTCGGAGCATGCTGCACACTCTGGCAGTGGATCATCGCAGCAATCGGATACATCGGAATCGTATATGTGATGTTCAGCGGAGCTCGCAGACTTGAGATTCGTCAGAACGGAGCTTACGGCGCCGACCCTGAGTATCAGGCATACATCAAGAAGACACCTATCCTTCTTCCGTTCGTGCCTATCTACAGCGTGGAGAAGTACAAGTGGCTGCAGGCGTAGGATTCCCGATCAGGTCGGGAATGACGGACAATGACATGAACGACAGGCAGAAACAGATAAACAGCGTCACATTGTGGGGAGCGGCGGTGAACCTGCTGCTGACCGCAGGCAAGATCATGGCGGGCATCTTCGGAAGAAGTGCCGCCATGATTGCTGATGGCGTGCACTCGCTGTCGGATCTGTTGAGCGACGCTGTCGTCCTGATATTCACACACATATCCTCTAAAGACAAAGACCGCAGACACCGGTTCGGACACGGCAAGTTCGAGACGATGGCGACCGTCATAATAAGCCTGATCCTGGTCATTGTGGCGGCAAAGCTCATGAGCGGCGGCATAAAGGATATCACCGCATGCGTCAATGGAGTAGTTCTGCCAAGACCCGGCTTCATAGCGCTCGCCGCTGCCGCCGGCTCGATCGTATTGAAAGAAATCCTATACCAGTGGACGGCGACTGTCGGAAAAAAGACCGGCAGCACGGCCGTCATGGCAAATGCATGGCATCACAGAAGCGATGCATTATCCTCCATCGGAGCCCTTCTGGGTATCGGAGGTGCAATCATCCTCGGGGACAAGTGGACCATACTGGACCCTATAACATCATGCGGCATCAGCATAGCCATCATTGTTGTGGCCGTGAAGATGGCGATGCCAGGACTTAATGAACTTCTGGAGACATCGCTTCCGGAAGACATCGAAAAGGAAATCATCGAGATTGCCGGTTCCGTCCCCGGCGTGAACGACATCCATGAACTCAAGACCCGCCGCAACGGAATGTCGTTCATCATTGATGCTCATGTAGTCGTGGATCCGCACATGAGCGTGGTAGAGGCACATGACATCGCCACCAATGTGGAGGAAGCCCTCCGCAGCAGGTTCGGAAACGAAACCCAGACCAGCATCCACATAGAGCCGGACACCTCCGCCAGATAACGGCCGTGCAACACATCACGGAGACTCTGCATCTTAGACAGCGGACACCAAATCGCAACACTATGAAAATCAAGCACCTATCAGCTGTTGCAGCCATCATCTTATGCGTCATTTCCATGACCGGCTGTGACAGAACCCTCAGAGACACCAGCAAGGGCAACCTTACCGTAAGTTTCCGTGTGAACGGGGACATGTTCAAATGTGAATATGTAAACCAGAACAACGAATCCCCTATGAGGGTGGCATATTACAACGACACCTTCCTGGACATACGCGCGAAGTCCTTTATGGAAAAGGATGTGGTCAAGAAAGGCGTCCTGATGCTTACAATAAGCGATACAGAACCGATTAAAACCGGCAGGAAATACCCGTTGAAATACTACACCGGACAGAGCGAAGACAGGGTTGCGGAACCTCCCGTATACTTCGGCGGATTCAATGAATACAGGTCGGTGGACGGATGGATCAAGCTCCGCAAGATCAAAAACTACAAGGAAAAGGACGGATATCTGGTCATCAGCGGCAACTTCGAATTCACTGCCGAAAATGAAGACGGCGAAAGGATCGAGATAACCGGAGGAACATTCGACGGACTCTACTAAACGACAGCGCCATGAAAAGAAGATCATTCATATACCTCATTTCCATGATCCTCCTGACTGCCGTTTCATGCGAGGACAAGTTCCACATGCCGTTCAAGGAGACAGATGAAGGCAACAACAAGGTCAGCTTATACATGGACGGAGTCGCGATGCGCAGCTTTCATGAGCGCGGATACCTCGGCATGGCCGAAAGAACCACATTCTCATGGGCTGACGTCAATGCGTATGTATTCAAAAGCTGGGTCGGAGCGGAAGGCGCTGACTACGGTGGAAACAGCATCATGATCGATATCCGCAGGGAGTATCCGGAAGACATCCGTTCCGGAATCAGGTACGAGGTCACTCCATACAGCGAGCCATCCAACGAGGAAAAGCTGGAACTTTACTTCCGCACTCCGCATGTATGGATACTGATAAACGGCTACCCAGCCACCGAAGGCTGGGTAGAATTCAGAAGCTACACCACAGGAGTAGCTTCCGGAAACTTTGAGATGGATTACATTGATGCCGAAGGAGTTACCCATACCATCAGATACGGCAACTTCGATTCGGCACCAGATTCATTCAGCAATTATAACCCTTCTTTCTTCTAGAACGGGAAGAGCAGCGGAAGGACGATAACCATCACCACTCCCATCAGTATCTGGAGCGGGAGTCCCACTTTCACATAATCCATGAATGTGTACTGGCCGGCAGACATCACCAGGGCGTTAGGCGGTGTCGAGAACGGCGAGGCGAAGCACATGCTTGCCGCGACGGTCACCGCAAACATGAACGGCACCGGGCTCACACCTATCTGCATGGCACACTGCAGGGCTATCGGAGCCATGAGGACTGCCGTAACAGTGTTGCTGATGAATATGGTCATGACGGATGTCGCAGCATAGATTCCTGCCATCAGAAGGCGCGGGCCGCTGCCTCCAAGACCAGTTACGATAGCGCCTGATATCATCTCTGAGACTCCTGTCTTTTCAAGGGCTATGGACATCGGAAGCATAGCTGCAAAAAGGACGATAGTCTGCCAGTTGATGGTCTTGTATGCGGCCTCAACACTGCGCACACAACCTGTGATCACCATCATGACAGCTGCCAGGAGCACCGCAGTCACCGGAGCCACTGGGATACTGTCCACCACCATCATCACGATCATTGCAATCATAATCAGAGCCGCAATCGGAGCCTTATAGTCAAGTGTAACCTTCGCGGCAGCCTCAAGAGGCTCGCCGAGCACGACCCAGTTTGATGATTCGCTCTTCATTCGAGCGATATCCTTCCATGCTCCCTGGACCAGAAGCACGTCGCCGTCCTGCATCTTCTGCTGGCCGAGATCGTTAAGGATATAGTCCTGCTTCCTTCTGATACCCAAGACATTGACACTGAACTTGCTGCGGAAGCCTGCCTCGATGATGGTCCTGTTGATCATGGACGAAGTCGGCATGATCAGGATCTCCGCCACTCCGATGTCAAAGAAGTCCATCGTTGCATTTGCCGAGCTGCCTTCGATCTCATCTGTGTGCTTGTCAATCAGCCTGAGGGAGTAGTCGGTCGCAAATTTCTCAATCTGTTCCGGATCTCCTGACAGATAAAGCACGTCTCCCTGACTGATCACCAGGTCCGGAGATGCGAGCTGCTGGTTCACCGTGCGAACAAATCTGTTCGGGCCGGTACTGCGGCGAAGTTCGAGCACATTGATGCCATATTCTCTATAGATATTCAGGTCTACCACTGTCTTTCCTATTGCCTCTGAATCTTCATCCTTTACATGAACACGGAAGAGGTTGTCTGTCACTCCGTATTCATTGACAAGGTCCTTGAGCGACTTGCCCTTGCTCTTCTTGTCCTTGGCCTTTTCCTTGGCTGTCAGCATCTTAGTGGCAGGAAGGAGGTAAAGCACACCGACTACGAGAGTAATCAGACCGACAGGAAGGAATGAGAAGAATGCCAGGGGCTCATAGCCGGCTCCCTCAAGGGTGTCGCTGACGATAAGGTTGGGCGGCGTACCGATGAGGGTCATCATGCCTCCCATGCTGCTGGCGAAGGCCAGAGGCATGAGCAGGCGGCGTGGGGATGTGCCCGCAGCGGCTGCCATGCTGACCACGATCGGGAGCATGAGGGCCACTGTTCCGGTATTGCTGACGAACATGCCGATTGCCGAAGTAACTATCATCACAAGGAGGAAGAGTCTCAGTTCACTGTTGCCTGCGAGAGTCATCACCTTGCTGCCGATCATCTTTGCAAGACCGGTCTGGAAGATGCCGCCTCCGACGATGAACAGGCCGATCATCATGATGACGGTGGTGTTGGAAAAGCCCGAAAGGCCTTCTGCCGGAGTCAGGATCTGACACAGGAGAAGGGCCAGGAGGGCGCAGATGGCCACGAGGTCAGAGCGGACCTTGCCGCTGACGAACAGAATGGCCGAAATCAGGAGTATTATAAGAGTTGCTATCATATTAGTTTATGGTTTCACAGGGATGGTCAGGGTGTTCTTCACTTCGCCGATGACGAAGATGCTGTGCAGGGAGCCGATGCAGTCCAGGTCACCGAGTGTACCGAGCACGAAGTTCTGGTAGTCCTGCATATTCCGTGCATAGATCTTCAGCATGTAGTCATATTCGCCCGATGTATTAAAACATTCTACCACCTCGTCAATCACCGCAATGACCGAGGTAAACTGCTGGCTATATTCCTTGCTGTGGTGCTTGAGACGGACGTTGCACAGGACCATGATCCCGTTGCCGGCCTTGATCGGGTCGACCACGGCGATGTACCTCTTTATGTAGCCTTCCTTCTCGAGACGCTTCTGTCTCTCGAATACGGGAGAAGGCGAAAGGTTCACCCTGGCTGCCAGCTCTTTAGTGGTCAGCTTGGCGTCCTTCTGCAGTTCGCGAAGAATCAGGATATCTGTCCGGTCTAATGTTTCCATATTTTACCGTTTTCGCAGAATAATTTTCTGCATTAAGTGATATTTTCAACAAAAATAGAATAATTTTCCGAATTTTTCCGAAACGTTGCATAGATTCCACCAATATATCATCTTTGCAGTCAGTGATACAGAGAATTTTAACGTATCTTTGCACGTTTTCGTAGTACAGATTACCACGTCGCACTTTGTGCGCCTCGCAATGACGTGGAACCGGAATACTTGTACAGAACGATGCCACGTCAGGCAGAGGAGAGAAAGGAAAACAAAGATAACCCACGTCATTGCGAGCGAAGCGTGGCAATCTGCAAAATAGATTTGAAATGATCAGATGTGAATATATACACGAGGGAGAGTTCGAGTTCGAGGCTGGCGGAAGCGTCAGCGCTCTGAAGGTGGTTTACCACCGCTCGGAGCGCGAGTGGCGCAGCGGCGACGACCGTAAGGTGATATGGATATGCCATGCACTTACCGCGAACTCGGATGCAGAGGACTGGTGGCCGGAGCTCGTGGGCCCGGGGAAGCTTTTCGACACGGAGAAGTATTTCGTCGTTTGTGCCAATATGCTCGGTTCTGCTTATGGTTCATCGGGACCAGCAACAGTGAACCCGGAGACAGGCCAGCCATATTACTTTGACTTCCCGGACATTACAGTACGCGATATCGTACGTGCCAATGATCTGGTGCGCAGACACCTCGGAATCGAGCATATCGATTTCATGGTCGGAGGATCCATCGGAGGATTCCAGTCGGTGGAGTGGTCCATCATGGAGCCGGAGGTGATCAGGAAGGCCGTGTACATTGCATGCGGAGCGAGGGTGACCCCATGGCTTACGGCTTATAACGAGTCCATGAAGATGGCCCTGGAGACTGATCCGACATTCCGTGAATGCGCGTCGCTCAAAGGCGGCGAGACCGGTCTCAGATGCGCACGAAGCATTGCCCTGATATCATACAGGAGTTATGAGGGCTACAATGCTACCCAGTGGGAAAAGGAAGAGGATTGCCTCTTTGCCGACAGGGCGGGATCATACCAGAGATACCAGGGCAAGAAGCTCTCGGACAGATTCGATGCCTACTCATACTACTATCTCTGCGGTTCAGTGAACAGCAACAATGTAGGACGCGGACGCGGCGGAGTGGAGAAGGCGCTGGGCAGCATCAAGACCGACTGCACCGTCATCGGCATCGACAGCGACAGGCTGTTCCCTGTGGAGGAGCAGAAGCTCATAGCCTCATGCATCCCAGGTGCCGTATATCACGAGATCACATCAAAATTCGGCCACGACGGCTTCCTGCTGGAAAACGACCAGCTCACTGCCATCATACAGCCGTTGTTACCATAAAAACTATAAACTTCACAATATATGCAGGTATTAAAATTCGGAGGTTCATCGGTAGCCAATGCTGAGAATATGGCCAAGGTAGTTGACATCGTTGTCAATGCCGTGGACCGCGACAGGACCATTCTGGTATCCTCTGCCATCAGCGGATGCACCGACACCCTCATCAAGATAGGTACGCTTGCCTCACAGCGCGACGAGAGCTACAAGACCCTCATCGACGAGCTGCAGGAGAAGCACCATGTCATCATCCGCGACTTCCTTCCGCTTGAAAAGCAGGCTGAGTCACAGGAGGTATGCGATTCGCTCTTCGATTCGCTCAGAAGCATCGCACAGGGAGTGTTCCTCCTCGGCGAGCTCTCCCCTGCCAGCCTTGACGCGATCCAGGGATTCGGCGAACTGTGGTCGACAAAGATCCTTGCCACCAAGCTCGCTTCGATCGGCATCGCGACAAAATGGATCGACTCACGCAACATCATCCGCACAGTGGCCAAGGGCGACAAGAACATCGTGGATGTGCAGAAGACATATTCACGCGTGAATGAAATGGTCGACAGCAATCCGATCACGCAGCTCTTCGTGCTTCCGGGATTCATCGCTTCCGACAAGCAGGGCCGCACCACGACCCTCGGTCGCGGCGGCTCCGACTACACCGCTGCGCTCTATGCAGTCGGCTGCAAGGCCCGTGTGCTTGAGATCTGGACTGACGTGCCGGGTATGATGACCTCGAACCCTAAGGTCGTCCCTACTGCACGCACCATCAGCAACATCTCATACAAGGCAGC
Organism: Bacteroidales bacterium; assembly: GCA_017631875.1. The sequence goes on from JAGBSL010000003.1 coordinate 25,170, forward strand.
GCTGGAGCTCTCGCACTTCGGAGCGAAGGTGATATATCCTCCTACAATCCAGCCGGTTGTGGCAGAGGGCATTCCTATCTACATCAAGAACACATTCGATCCTCAGGCGTCCGGAACGCTTATCGAGAAGCATCCGCCACGCAGCAAGGACTCGGTCATCGGAATCTCCAATTCCGACAACATCGCGCTGCTGTCCCTGGAGGGTAGCGGCATGGTCGGCATCCCAGGCTTCTCGAGCCGTCTGTTCGAGACATTGAGCCAGAACGACATAAACATCATCCTCATCACCCAGGCATCTTCAGTGCACACGATGTGTATCGCAGTTGCGGAGAAGGATGCAGAGAAGGCACGTGAGGCTGCTGACAGGTGTTTCGCATATGAGATTTCGCTCGGAAAGCTCAACCCGCTGAAGGTTGAGAAGGGCTACTCTATCGTGTGTCTTGTAGGAGATGACGTGCTCAACCAGAGCGGAGCGACAGGAAAGATGCTTGCGGCCCTCGGACGCAACAGCATTCCGGTCAGAGCGACAGCTCAGGGTTCATCGGAGCGCAACATCTCCGTGATCATATCATCGTCCGACGCTGACGCCGCCATCAGGACCATCCACAACGAGTTCTTCGACCGTCGCAGCGGAAAGGATATCCACCTCTTCATTGCAGGTTACGGTGTCGTTGGTAAGGCTCTCGTGGACATCATATCAAAGAACAGGGAGAAGATCGAGGCACGCACTGGACGCCGCCTCCATGTGTGCGGACTGGCGAACAGCCGCAGGTTCATCCTTGACAAGAATGGACTTTCGCTTGACGACATAGCAGAGCAGCTTGCAGCCGGAGACAATGCAGCTGATGAGGCATACTTCACACAGCTCGCCACACTGACCCTTGAAAATTCAGTGTTCGTGGACTGTACCGCTTCCGCTGACATCGCGTTCAAGTACATGAACCTCTTCAAGAGAGGCTACTCTGTGGTGGCATGTAACAAGATCACATTCTCAGCACCATACAAGCACTACTCTGCACTTAAGGAGGCCGCAATCGAGATAGGTGCGACACTTCGTTATGAAACTACAGTAGGAGCTGCGCTCCCTATCCTTGAGTCAATCTCACGCAGCGTGCACAGCGGCGACGAGATCGTGCGCATCGAGGCTGTTTTGAGCGGCACATTGAACTACATCTTCAGCAACTATGCCGGTGGCGAGGGAGGCACATTCGCAGAGGTGGTCAAGAGGGCACAGGACGCCGGCTACACAGAGCCGGATCCACGCCTCGACCTCAGCGGTCGCGACGTGCTCCGCAAGCTGCTGATCCTCTCCCGTGAGGCAGGAGTCGGCATTGACGAGAAGGATGTGGAGATATCTCCACTGCTTCCTGCAGAGTTCTTCGAGGGCGACGTGGATGCCTTCTATGCAAAGCTTGCCGAGAATGAGGCTATGTTTGCTGCACGATATGAAGAGGCTGCTTCCAAGGGCCTCCGTCAGAGATTCGTGGCATCACTCGTGAAGGATTCATCAGCGCCATTCGGTTATAAGGCCAAGATCGGACTGGAGTCCATTGACAGCACACATCCGCTGTTCAACCTCTGCGGCACAGATAACGCCGCCCTGATCCAGACCGACTTCTACCCGTCACCACTGGTGATCCAGGGAGCCGGCGCAGGTGCATACCAGACTGCATCCGGTGTGTTGAACGATATCATCATGTAAGGCCCGTGGCAGATATCTTATTGACAATCAGGATGTTGCCTCCTTATTACCCTCAGATTTAGAAGGATAACAAGAATACAATTCGCTGATTAACAACCATTTAAGCGCCACACTAAAAAATGAAATATGGAAAAGAAATATAGATTCGAGACATTGCAGGTAAGGGCGGGACAGGAGATCGATCCTGTTTCTAAGGGTACGGCTGTGCCTATCTACCAGAGCACTGCATATACATTCGACAGCATGGAGTACGGCGCGGAGCTCTTTGAGCTGAAGCGTCCGGGCAACATATACACACGCATCACCAACACTACCACAGAGGTGTTCGAGAAGAGGATGGCAGCCCTGGAGGGCGGTGTGGCAGCATGTGCTACTGCTTCCGGCCAGTCAGCCGTATTCCTCACCATCACCAACATCTGCGGCCCGGGAGACAACATCGTGGCTCAGCCATATCTCTATGGAGGTACATTCACGATGTTCGCGATCACGCTTCGTGACATGGGCATCGAGGTGCGCTTCGCGGCAAGCGACCACGTGTCTGATCTTGAGGCACTGGTTGACGACCGCACAAAGGCGATATTCCTTGAGAACATCGGAAATCCGGCGTTCAACATTCCTGACTATGAGCCGATCGTGGAGATGGCGCGTCGCAAGGGAGTGTGCGTGATGGTGGACAACACTTTCGGCATGGGAGGTTACCTCTTCCGTCCGTTCGAGTGGGGATGTAACGTATCGGTACACTCTGCGACAAAGTGGATCTGCGGACACGGAACAGCACTCGGAGGAGTGGTAGTGGACGGAGGAAACTTCGACTGGACTCCGGAGAAGTATCCGCTTCTTGCAGCACCATCAGAAAGCTATCATGGACTTGTATATAAGGAAGTGTTCGGTGATGCGGCTTTCGCCGGACGTGTCCGTGTAGACGGTCTCCGCAACATTGGCCCAGCACCATCTCCGTTCAACTCATTCCTGATGCTCCAGGGTCTTGAAACCTTGTCACTGAGAGCCGAGCGCTGCTGCGCGAACACTCTTGCAGTGGCAGAGTTCTTGGAGAAGCACCCGGCAGTGGAGAGCGTGAACTACCCTGGTCTGAAGAGCAACCAGTACCATGACCTGGCATGCAAATACCTCAAGAACGGTTTCGGAGGAGTGCTGACATTCCGCGTGAAGGGCGGTTTTGAGGCAGCAGCTGCTCTGGTTACACGTCTTGAGCTCATTTTGCATGTAGGCAGCGTGGGAGATGCCAAGTCACTCATCGTGCACCCGGCATCGACAACCCACTCACAGCTCAGCCCTGAGGAACAGGTCGCAGCAGGCGTGTACCCTAACATGCTCCGCCTCAGCGTCGGCATCGAGAACGTCGATGACCTCATCGCAGATCTTAAAGCTGCGCTATAACCCCTAACCACGGGTCCAGAGAGCGTTTTACACATCTCGTTGATTTGCAGACAATTACGCCAGTGTCCTGCATGGCAAGGAAGGCAGGATACCTACACAAATAACTGGTTATCAACAGAATACATGATAACGCAAAACTTTGGAGCAGAGCGATAGCTAGTCCCTTTTAGAGAAAGAAAAAAGAATAATTTGTGTTTAATCATTATATGAAGTAAGTTTCTTTAATATGCTTCCCTCGCTCTTCAGAGCGACGGCCGACGCCGTGTTCGGAACGAACGAAAGGCCAAAGGCCGCGGGGTCGCGAGGGCTTTAGAGAACATCCGGTGGATGTTCGTCCCGAAGCAGTAGGGCTTTAGCCCGCCGGGCTTAGGGGCAGAGCCCCTAGGCATTAAAGGAATTTACTTTCATATAAAAATCGCGATTTTTATATGAAAGTAGCAGTAGTAGGTGCCACAGGATTGGTTGGCACAAGAATGTTGGAAGTGCTCGCAGAGAGGAACTTCCCTGTAACGGAGCTCATCCCGGTAGCTTCGGCAAAGTCGGTTGGACGTAAGATCACATTCCAGGGCAAGGAGTGGACTGTAGTGAGCGCAGAGGATGCGATTGCTGCACGCCCTGACCTCGCACTCTTCTCGGCAGGCGGAAGCACATCAGCTGAGCTTGCACCTAAGTTTGCAGAGGTGGGAACACGCGTGGTGGACAACTCTTCACAGTGGAGAATGGACCCGACAAAGAAGCTCGTGGTTCCGGAGGTGAACGGCGACGTGATCGAGGAGTCGGACTACATCATTGCGAACCCTAACTGTTCGACAATCCAGATGCTTCTCCCACTCTGGCCGCTCCACAAGGCATACAAGATCAAGAGAGTAGTCGTTTCCACATATCAGTCAGTGACCGGAACAGGTTACAAGGCCATGGACCAGATGACTGCTGAGCGCGAGGGCGGAGTATGGGGAGAATACCCTGCTGTGTACCCACACCCTATCGACCAGAACATCCTTCCACACATCGACTCGTTCCTTGAGACAGGATACACCAAGGAAGAAATGAAGATGGTTAACGAGACACGCAAGATCTTTGCAGACGACAGCATCGGAGTATCCCCTACAACAGTGCGTGTGCCTGTACAGGGCGGTCACTCAGAGTCGATCAACCTCGAGTTTGAGAACGACTTCGACCTCGCTGACGTACGCAGGATGATGGAGGAGATGCCAGGTGTTACACTCCAGGATGACCCAACAAACAACGTCTATCCTATGCCGCTTTATGCTTGGGGCAAGAACGACGTGTTCGTGGGACGCTTCCGCCGCGACCCTTCAGTGAAGTACGGCCTCAACTTCTGGTGTGTAGCCGACAACCTCCGCAAGGGAGCAGCGACCAACGCAGTCCAGATCGCTGAGAAGCTCATTGAGAAGGGCTTCCTTCCGAAGGCATAAATAGCCTGGCAGCTAAACAGCTGACTGCCAGCAATATACAAAAACCGCGTGCCACCAAAAGGGAGCACGCGGTTTTTATATACAGCTGTAACACAGCTGGTTAGGCGCCAGGGCGATTATTTCTTTTCTGCAAGATATTTCTCCCAAGCCCATGCTGAAGCCAGGGTATCCTCAACTGTACGTACAGCCTTCCAGCCGAGTTCCTCGTTTGCGAATGTTGGGTCAGCCCAAAGAGCCATGACATCACCCTCGCGTCTTGCAACGTACTTGTAGTTAAGCTTCACGCCGCTCACCTTCTCAAACTTAGTCACGAGCTCATAAACGGACACAGGACGACCGGTTCCCACATTGAATATCTCGTAACCCTTCTTCATCTTGCCGCCGAACATTCTCGCAACGGCTGCAACGTGTGCCTTTGCAAGGTCAGTCACGTCGATGAAGTCACGAAGGCATGTACCGTCCTCGGTAGGATAGTCGTTACCGAAGATGCTCAGGCACTCTCTCTTTCCGATAGCTGTCTGAGTGATGTATGGAACGAGGTTGTTAGGAACGCCTCTTGGAAGCTCTCCGATGAGTGCTGAAGGGTGTGCTCCGATAGGGTTGAAGTATCTGAGGGCGATACCCTTGATCACAGCGTCCTGAGTCGATGTAGCATATACCACGTCGCGGAGGATATCCTCGCACATTGTCTTTGTGTTTCCATATGGAGACATCGCAGGCATACGTGGAGTCTGCTCTGTTACAGGAAGGTCCTTAGCCTCTCCGTAAACTGTAGCAGAAGAAGAGAAGAGAACGTTGCAGCCGCCGTGCTTTCTTGCCACCTCAAGGATGTTGAGGAAAGACACGAGGTTGTTGCTGTAATACTTGATAGGCTCCGACACAGACTCACCTACTGCCTTGAAGGCAGCGAAGTGGATCACAGCGTCGATCTGGTGCTCGGTGAACACCTTGTCCACTGAAGCAAAATCGCAGCAGTCGATCTCATAGAAAGGAATATCCTCCCTGCCTGTAATCTTCTTTACACCCTCGAAACCGCTGATGTCGCAGTTGGACATGTTGTCAGCCACTACAACCTCATAACCAGCCTCGATAAGTTCTACAGTCACATGACTGCCGATATATCCGGCACCGCCGGAAACGAGTACTTTCTTTGCCATATTATTATCCTATGATTTTGTTTGCAATAGCGATGATCTGCTGTGCGAGAGCGTCCGCAGCCTCGGCTGTAGCGGCCTCAGCGTAGATACGGATGATAGGCTCAGTGTTCGAGCGGCGCAGATGTACCCACTCCTTCTTAGCCTCGAACGAGATCTTCACACCGTCGATGGTATTGATGTCCTCGGCAGCATAAACGGTCTTCACCTCCTCGAGGATCCTGTCGATAAGTGCGCTGTCAGAGAGCTCGATCTTGTTCTTTGCGATCACGTACTCAGGATATGAAGCACGGAGCTCAGACACCTTCATCTTCTTGTATGCGAGGTTAGTGAGGAAGAGAGCCACACCGACCATAGCGTCACGTCCGTAGTGGAGTGCAGGGTAGATGACACCACCGTTACCCTCGCCACCGATGAGGGCACCTGCCTCACGCATCTTTGTAGTCACGTTAACCTCACCTACGGCTGCAGTGCAATACTCGCCGCCGTACTGCTCGGTAACGTCGCGAAGAGCGCGTGAAGATGAAAGGTTAGACGAAGTCACCATCTGGTATGGAGCAGCGATCTCCTCGATAGACTTACCGGTCTCGAGAGCCTCGTTGTAGATTCTTGAAAGGAGGTAGTCAGCAACGCTCACGAGAGTGTACTCCTCGCCGAAAGGCTGGCCGTTCTCGCAGATGAGGGCAAGACGGTCAACGTCAGGGTCAACTGAAATACCGAAGTCAGCACCGTTAGCCACAACTGCCTCGCAAAGCTCCACGAGGTTTGAAGGAAGCGGCTCAGGATTGTGTGCGAACTCGCCTGTAGGCTCGCAGTTCACGCATACGCACTCGACGCCCATACGCTCGAGAAGGCGTGGCATGATGATGCCGCCGACAGAGTTTACAGCATCGAGAGCGACCTTGAATCCAGCCTTGCGGACAGCCTCGACATCCACTGTAGGAAGCGCGAGAACAGCGTCAAGATGTGCATCAGTGAAGTCCTTCTCCTCGATCTGTCCGAGGTCATCCACCTGTACGAATGTGAAGTCCTCAGCCTCCGCGCATGCAAGCACCGCTGCACCCTCTGCCGCATTAAGGAACTCACCCTTCTCGTTGAGGAGCTTGAGGGCGTTCCACTGCTTAGGGTTGTGCGAAGCTGTAAGGATGATACCTCCGTCAGCCTCTTCGAAAACAACAGCCATCTCTGTTGTAGGAGTAGAGCAGAATCCTGCCTTTACAACATCAACGCCGCAAGCGATGAGTGTTCCGCACACAAGATGCTCGACCATGTCGCCGGAAAGACGTGCGTCCTTACCTACAACGACCTTGTAGCGCTCTCCCGCAGGCTTTGGTCTGCGCTCGCGCATCTTCTCGCAATAAGCGTAAGTGAACTTTACAATGTCAAGCGGAGAGAGTCCCTCGCCCGGTGCACCGCCGATTGTTCCGCGGATGCCTGAAATAGATTTAATCAGTGTCATATCTTATATATGAAAGATTTTACCCAAAGATACTGATTTAGAGTATTTTTTACAATTTAAAATGTATTTTTGCATACTCAATGTCATCGCATGAATGTTCGCAAGCTCAGAAATATCAGTTCAGAGGAATTTTCACAAATCAACATTCTTCTAAAGAAATTGTCCCCAAAGGCCCCTGACATAAGCCAGGAAAGGCTAGACAGCCTCATTGATAAGGAATCATTCAGTCTCTTTGTCACCGAAGAGGAGGCAACCATTACCGGAATGCTTACACTGACCAGATGTGACACTTTAGCAAAAAGCAAGTACTGGATTGAAGACGTGGTAGTGGACCCGGCATTCAGAGGTAAGGGAGCAGGCAGGGCATTGATCCAAACCGCCATTTCACATGTAAAGAGAGCAGAAGAGCACTGTGTCATATACCTGACCTCAAACCCTTCAAGAGTAGAGGCAAGGGCCTTGTACAGATCAGAGGGGTTTGAAGAATATGAGACAGGGGTCTTCCGCATCAAGATATAAACATTACGATTATGAGATATTTCCTTCACATCATCACCGCGATCATCACATTGCTATGCTTCACATCATGCAGCAACAAGCACGAACAATGTTATGAGATCCAGAATGGTATAGCCATTTACAACACACCGGCACGTCCTGCGGACCAGGTTTCAATGATCGGATTTGCTGCCGAGCCTCTTGAAACAGTCAGGATCGGAGTCATCGGACTTGGCATGCGCGGACCGGATGCAGTGAACAGATTTGCCAACATTGACGGCACACAGATCATCGCGATATGCGACCTGTACGCAGAGAAACTTGAAAAGACACAGCAGATTCTGGAGAGGAACGGCAGGGCACGTGCTGCCGAATACAGCGGTCCGGAAGGATGGAGAGAGCTCTGCGACAGGGAGGACCTTGACCTTGTCTATATCGTTACTCCTTGGGATTCACACACTCCTATGGCCGTATATGCTATGGAGCATGGTAAGCATGTAGCAATAGAAGTTCCGGCGGCAACATCCGTAAAGGAGTGCTGGCAGCTTGTGGATACTGCTGAAAAGACACGCAGGCACTGCATGATGCTGGAGAACTGCGTATATGACTTCTTCGAGCTGACCACTCTCAACATGGCTCAGCAAGGCGTCTTCGGAGATATCATCCACACTGAAGGAGCATACATCCACAATCTTGACCCGTTTTGGAACGAGTATCAGGACGACTGGAGATATGAGTTCAACAAGAAGAACCGTGGCGACATCTATCCGACACACGGGCTCGGACCTGCATGCTGGGCACTTGACATCCACCGAGGAGACAGAATGACAACCCTTGTCGCAATGGATACCGATGCATTCAACGGCAAGAGACTGGCTGCCGCTCATGGGGAGGAGGAATATGCTAACGGAGACCACACCATCACCCTAATCCGCACAGAAAAGGGAAAGACAATCGAGATCCAGCATAACGTCGTGACTCCTCGTCCTTACAACAGAATGTATATGGTGGAGGGAACAGAAGGCTTCGCCAACAAATATCCATATGAGGGCTATGCTATCCGCACCAAGGGCAGAGAAGACATTTCCGTAGACTTCCTTGAAGGTCTTGATGGGGAATCCTTTGTCAACAGACGCATCATGGAGGACCTTGAAAGAGAATACCATCACCCTATTCTTGCCGAGGAATCCCTAGTGGAAACAGCAAAGCGAATAGGAGGCCATGGCGGAATGGACTTCATCATGGACTACCGCCTGATCTACTGCCTCCGTAATGGTTTTCCGCTTGACCAGGACGTTTACGACGCTGCCGAGTGGTCCTGCCTTGGCGAGCTCACAAGAGTATCTATCGAGAACGGCTGCATCCCTGTCGTAATGCCCGACTTTACACGCGGAGACTGGAACAAGATCAATGGACTGAAACTACACTTAAAATAATCATGATAAGATCTACTTACCTACCCGACACAGACAAGATGACCTTCGAAGATATTCTGGCTGCCATCGAGAGCAGCCAGGAATTTCCATTGTCATGCGTGAACTGGAAGGAATACCCTCATGCTCCGCAGGTCAGCTTCCATGTAGCTCATACCGACAAGGCGCTGGTGGTCCTCTTCGACGTGAAGGAAGACCATGTGCGTGCCGTGAGCCTTGAGGCGAACGGACCGGTGTGGGAGGACAGCTGCGTGGAGATCTTCCTCGCAGTGCCAGGTCGCGAAGGCTATTTCAACTTCGAGACCAACTGCATAGGCACATCGCTGGCCGCATACAGACGCTCTAAAACAGATGCAGACATGTTCGGGCCAGAGCAGATGGAGCAGATCGGAACGGTCGCTTCGCTTCCACACGAGGTGATCGACCGCAAGGGAGAGGGCCAGGAGTGGAGCATGCTGAAGATCATTCCTTTCTCGCTACTCGGACTTTCTGAGAAGCCTGCAATGCTCAAGGGCAACTTCTACAAGTGCGGAGACTGCTGCGAGCCTATGCACTTCCTCAGCTGGGCGCCTATCGACCTGCCTCAGCCTAACTTCCACTGCCCTGAATTTTTCGGAGAAATCACATTTTAATACCCTCCTGTCATTCCGACTGAACGAAGTGAATGGAGGAATCTAATAACATAAAAATGGAAACAAGACTTCTTAACATCGCCCTCCAGTTCGAGCTGGAAGGCACAATCGCCGAGATCAAGCCTCTTGGCGAGGGTTTCATCAACGATACATTCGTAATCAAGACAGAGGGTGAGGCACCGAACTACATCCTCCAGCGCAAGAACCACATCATCTTCCCTGACGTTCCGGGCATGATGGAGAACATCAAGGCCGTTACAGAGCACATCAAGGCTAAGGTTGCGGACCCTCTCCGCGAGACCCTTACAGTGATCCCTGCAAAGGACGGCAAGCTCTATGTAAAGGACGGCGAGAACTTCTGGGCTGTATGTCTTTTCATTCCTGACACTACATCGCCTGTACGTGCCGACACTCCTGAACTCGCTTACCAGGGAGGTCTCGGAACAGGCCGTTTCCAGGCTCTGCTTGCAGACTTCACCCAGCCTCTCAACGAGACCATCAAGGGCTTCCACAACATCCGTTGGAGATTCCAGCAGTGGGATGAGACTATCGCAGCTGACCCTGTAGGTCGTGTGGCAGAGCTCCAGGAGGAGATCTCATGGATCGAGTCACGCAGAAAGGAGATGCTCGACTTCTGGTCACTCGTAGAGGACGGCACAATTCCTATGCACGTAACTCACAACGACACCAAGATCTCTAACATCCTCTTCAACAAGGCTGACGGCAGCATGCTCTGTATGATCGACCTTGATACAGTAATGTCTTCGACATCACTGAATGACTTCGGTGACGCTATCCGTTCATACACCAACACAGGTGCAGAGGACGACAAGAACCTCGACAACGTAGAGATGAGCCTCGAGATGTTCAAGGCATACGCTGAGGGTTACCTCCACGAGCAGAAGACTTCTATGGTACAGAGCGAGCTCGACTGGCTTGCATTCTCTGCAAGATACATCACCTTCGAGCAGGTACTCCGCTTCCTGATGGACTACATCGACGGCGACAAGTACTACAAGACAGCATATCCTGAGCACAACCTCGTGCGTACACACGCTCAGTACAAGCTCCTCCAGAGCATGGAGCGCCAGTACGACGCAATGTGCGAGATCATCAAGAATATCTAAGCCCACGTCACCGGTTAGGGCGGCAGACATAGTGCTGACAATCAGTATGTTACACAAACAAGGGTCGGAAAATTTTCCGACCCTTAATTTATTAATGCACTATGAGTCAACATATTAGGTGACTCTCGTTTAGAAGCAGAAGACGAAGATGCGCCAGAGGATGAGGACTGAAACGATGGTCTTGAGGCCTGTTCCTGTGATGAAGCCGAGGAAGGAGCCGATTGCTGCCTTGAGGGCGTCACCTGCTGACTTCTTGCCCCAGTACATTTCCGAGAGGAAGGCTCCCAGGAATGATCCGAGGATCATTCCGATCGGGGTGAAGATGATACCGAGGATCAGACCTACCAATGCTCCGCGTTCTGCGAAGCGGCTGCCTCCGGTTATCTTTGTGAAGTACATAGGGACAACGTAGTCTACCACTGATACGATGGCCACTACCACACCCCAGATGATCAGGGTCTTCATCTGCATTTCTTCAGGTCCCCAGATGTAGAGGAGAAGAAGGCCGACCCAGCTGATAGGGGTTCCCGGAAGTCCGGGGAGGATACTGCCGGCGATTCCTATCACGCCTGCCAATATCGCAAGGATTATGATTATTGTTTCCATAATGTTAAAACTTTAGTGTATCATATAGGGGTTTAGTTTTCCAACCCCTATATGATACCATTATTCATTAGCCATGATATCTTCTACCTCAGACGAGAGGATAGGGAGGCGGTGAGGGCCGAGGCGGCGGGCACCGTCTGCTGTCACAAGGATGTCGTCCTCGAGACGGATGCCTCCGAAGTCATAGTATCCTTCCAGCTTATCATAGTTCACGAAGCCCTTATCTGTGCCTTCCCTCTTCCACTGCTCGATGAGGGCCGGGATGAAATAGAGACCAGGCTCGTCGGTCACCACATGACCAGGCTCGAGGCGGCGGGCCATTCTGAGGTTGCCCAATCCGAGGAGCGGGTGACGCTTCTGGTCCTCTGCGTAACCTACATAGTTCTCGCCGAGGTCCTCCATGTCATGTACATCCATTCCCATGTTGTGGCCGAGGCCGTGCGGCATGAAGAGGCCAGATATTCCGAGCGGAAGCATCTCGTCCACATCACCACGAACAAGGTCGATTGCCTTGAGGCCTTCGAGGAGGAACTTCGCAGTTGCATAATGCACATCCCAATATGTTGTGCCAGGCTTTGTGAGGCTATATGCATAGTCGTTCGCCTGCTGGACGATGTCATATATTTCACGCTGCTTGGTGGTAAACTTACCACTGCATGGATAGGTACGTGTGAAGTCTGAAGCGTAGTGTGTGTTGCTCTCGGCACCGGCATCGACTACGAGCAGACGGCCCGGAGTGATGATCTGGTGGTGGCTGTGGTTGTGGAGGGTCTCGCCGTTCTGCGAAAGGATTGTCGTGAATGAAGGACCCCATCCCTTTGAGTATGTGACACCTTCCATGCGACCCACGATCTCCTGCTCCAGCACTCCCGGCTTACAGCCGCGACGTGCCTCTGTGTGCATCCAGTAGCCGATTTCAGCTGCCTTGTCAAGCTCCTCAATCTCGCACTCTTCCTTTATCAGACGCATAGCAACTACAGACTTCACGAGTTCCTCTGAAGCGCCGCCTGCTGCCACTGGTCCGACCTTACGGACTGCCTCAGTATCGATACCTGTGAGCTGGGAGAGCTTCATCTGGTTGTAATATCTTGCAGGTGGGAGGAAATGTACAGGACGGCCTGCCGCAACAGCTGCAGTCACTGCCTTGTAGAAGTCTGCCAACGGAGCGGTAGCTGCGCAACCGATTGCAGCGCCTTTTGAAGCCACTGTCGGCTGAGGACCCATCCAGATGATGTCGTCGATATCAACATCGTTTCCATAAAGGCACTCCTGTGCTGTATCAAGGTCAAGGACAGCCGCAAACCAAGGCTCGTCGATGCCCCAGTAATAAAGGAAGTTGCTGTCCTGACGGAACTTGTAGTCATTGCCGCGATAATTGGTCGCAGCATCCACATTGCCGAGGAACACGGCCACGCCGTGGGCTCCCCTTGACGCCATCTGCCCGAGCAGACCGCGGCGTCTGTTTACGTATACTTCTGAATTGAACATATGATTGTCTTGTGTTATCGTGTCATCAAATAAATATAGCTCTCCTTCTCCACGGTGAAGACCAGCTTGACCTTCTTGAAACCGGAAAGGTCCTCATTGAAAAAGGCATGGTCCACGAATGCGTCATGGTTTGTGTTCGCCCACTTCTGAGGCTCGACTGTCTCCAGCAATATCCACTTGCCCTTGGCCTTTCCATAAAGCGACACCTTTACAGGCGGCACTATGCTCCTCTTGCTGTAGTTCAGCATCGCTACTGTCAGCTGACCATCACATGGATCCATTTCAACCTCGTATTTTCCTGCCTTATACTTTGTCCATGCAGCATCGGTGACCTTCTCCATAGGTCCTGCCGCAGACAGGAAGTATTCCTCCGCAGCCTTCCAATGCGCATCACCGCCAAGCCATGCCATGTAGTCCTCGTATGCCTTCTCTGACCAATATGGCTGACCCAGAGGGTATTGCGAGCCTGACTTGTCAAACATTCCGCAGATGATGAATGAGATTATCTTTTCCGCTCCGCCTTCAGTCGCTGCCGCCAGCTGCGAGAGGAAGCGAGGGAACGGAGCCGGGATCAAAGCAGATGTCCTGTCATTAGTTCCTCTTTCCCATGCGAATGACTCGCAGTTCGCCCACATCTGGATGCCGGTCTTATCGTGGATTGCGCGGAGCTTCTTCCAGTTCTCACGGAGTCTTGGCAAAGGATATTTCTCACGGACACATCCGATCTCATCCTGATATGCTATGATGTCCACAGTCAGACGTGCAATCTGCTGCTCGTAACGTGGATCATCGAAGTTCGAATTGAAGATGCCGTAGGGCGATATCATGATCTTGGCATGCGGAGTCAGCTCTCGGGCGCGTGCGGTAAGCGCATTCACGGCCTCAACCGCATAGTCTGTAAGCACCGGTCCGAAGCAGTCCTCTACAGGGAGATACCAGCCGTAGAATGCAGGATGGTCTCCATAAAGACCGGCAAGTTCCTCCATCATCTCGATCTGACGTCCCTTGATTGCAGGGTCACGCAGATTATCGTCCTGATCCTTTGCCCAGCCTGTACTCATGAACACCTTCATGCCATGCTTTGCCGCTTCGTCCATGATGGCATCCACAGGACTCTGCCTGTCTGCCGGATAGTGCCAGTCCATCAGCTTGGAAGGATAGTATGCCTTGCACTCGTTTGCCACCGACATGAACACGAGGTACTCCATGCCCATCTCACCCATCTCGGCAACCTTGGTCGCCCACATCTGCGGGTCCGTGCCATCGACACCCTCAGGGTTGGTGTACTTATTACGTACATCCTGATACGGCAGGTTGATGAATGTTCCTGTCACTGGAAGGGTATTCTGTGCGAGGGATACCACAGCTGCCCCCAAGAGCAAAAATGCCAAAAGAATGGTCTTTCTCATATCTTATTCTGTCTTATCCCACAAATTTACGGAATTATTGACACGTTGCACAATATTTTTGACATACCTGCCACGACGCAGGGTTTTCGGATAGTTTCCTTGCGTCGCGGCACGGGGAGGACACCATTCCACACAATCAAAGACACGACGCAGAGTTTCAGGACGCTTTCTTTGCGTCGCGGCACGGAAAGGACACCATTCCACACAATCAAAGACACGACGCAGAGTTTCAGGACGGTTTCCTTGCGTCGCGGCACAGGAAGGGCGCAATACCTCACAACCCAAGACACGACGCAGGGTTTCTGGACGTTTTCTTTGCGTCGCGGCACAAGGAGAAGAGTAACGGAAAGGGAAGGAGTTCTGGTGAGGCTGGGAAGGCAGATGTTCACTAGAACTACGAGAATAACAACATATTTCTGCAAATCCTAGAGTTCTAGTGAACTTTACAGGTGGCAGGTTCACTAGAACCAGAAAGAAGGAGTGTCTCAATAAAGACGTGTCACGATACAGAGGAAAAGGTATTTCCGGGTGTATCGTGACACGAAATCGATGATATTACGGGATTTGCTGTCATGATACACTCAAAACTCCGATTTCAGGTGTATCGTGACACGCCGGGCTACTGCAGAAGGTCCATTGGGCTACTGCAGAAGGTCCATCGTGGCAAGGACGAGGAACATGTAGTGGGACGAGCCGCCGCCGAGAACGTACTCGACCTGCTGCCACAAGTAAGGGAATACCAGCAGTTCCGGAAAATCCGGTCTGATAAGAGCTGTTCCGGAAACCACTCCGCCAGGAATGTATGACCAGTCTGCCCTGTTGAGTCCGTAACCCACTGTTGCGGACTTGGCGCCGACTCCGCTGGCGAATGACTGGGTATTCAGTCCCGGATGACATCCGAGGATGAAGTTAAGGGCATTGAACACCTGGTCCGGACGGAAGATGTCCGGATAGTTCTTGGCAAGGAAGTAATGCCTGTAGCCGAATGACTGGATGTCCCAACCTGCTCCCCAGATGCTTGGGCGGTATGGAACTCCGTATGGGGTTTCCGAGCTGAGAGCCTCCAGCTCGGCGGCATAGTCCAGCAGCGCCTCCCTGAAGGCAGCGCACTGCTTCCTGTATTTCTTCTGACCTGCCATCTCCCTTTCCACAGGAGCGAGGTACCATGCACATGAGCCCACAGAAGCTACGCAGCGGTCCCAGCCCGCCACAATGAAGTCAAGGTACTGGGCATCACGTGTAGTCTGATACAGCTCTGCGGCCGCATGATACATGCCCATGTCCCGACGTCCGGACTCGCGAGCCGCACCGAAGATCTCGGCTGCAATGTTCACGCAATGCACCGACAATGTATCATTGAACCCGCGAAGAGCGCGTGATGTTGCAGCTAGTTCCGCCGCTATGCTTATCTCCCTGCGAGGGTTGTCCTCCGTGAAGACCCATCTGTCGTCACCGTTGCCGATGACGCCGTCGGTCATGGCGGAAGCATCGCCAAGAAGCACATACTGACGAAGGTTGTTGCAGATGATACCCCTATACAGACGTCCCAGAGCAAGGTATCCGTTCACGACCGTCAGGGCTCCATGCTCGATCTGCTGGAGGACATCATTCTTTCCGTCAGGCTGGTGTATCTCCACCAAGTGATGAAGCTGGTCAATGGAAGTCACATCCAGAGACGGCCTGAATGCCTCATAGGCCTTCGTCAGAATGTAGCACTCGCCTGCCTGCGACTCGATTCGAAGATCGAAGTCGCCGGCATCATGCCATCCACCGACATTCAGTCCCTCCACAACATCAAGAGCCTCATACCTGGTCATGTCATCGGAAGGCTGCACGTAGCCGTCGATATGGTTGCCGGCCGGAGCCATAAGGGCGTCGTCCATATGACAGGTGTCATGCCATACGCGATACTTCTCGCTTACCCTCATATGGCACATCTGCACCGGAAGGAAATACTCTATGACCGGCTGCCACACTCCACGAGAATACACATCATCCGCAATGGTGAACACCGAAGAAGCGCTGTCGCCATACTTCAGACAATACAGTCCAGCCTCGGTCACATCAGAAAAATCAGCTTCAAGATACTTGTAACGAAGGAACTCTCCAGGCCACTCCACGACATCGACTTCCTTCACAACTTCCTCACCCTGAGGACCGTACTTCACAAGCGTCGCCTTCGCCAGAGGCTCAGCGCGCCTGTCAGTCTCAATCACTGCCACCTTCGGCTGACCAGGCAGATATCCCACCTGAGAGGTCTGCACTACAGGCTCATACAGCCATCCCTCTACCACAGACGGCTCTATGTACCACTTCACGGCTTCCTTTGTCGCACCGGCAGGAATCTCGGAACGAAGCACGAACCATCCGTTGTTATGGTTCATCCTTCCGTCGTAAAGTTTAAGATCAGCAGTGTATGAAGTGATTGTAAGTCTGCTGTAAGGATCATCAGGACGCGATGTGAATGTGCGTCCCACAGCATAAGGCTCAGCAACTATACGGTCCGCGAGGAACGGACTGTAACCCTCAGCATTGAGGTGGTCTATGTCCGCATGCGGTGCCTTGCCGTTATGGAAATGGCCATGCGACACATCCAGATAACTTTCCTGCTCTATCACCGGAGAGTTAGGCTGCTGAGGATAAATGCCGGCCTTGTCATCCATTATCCATGGCTTTCCGAAAAGTTCTCCAGGGAAGAACTCCATGTTGAATCCGGCTTTGCCGACAAGCTCCGAAGGTATAGGCTGCTCCAGATCCACCGTAACAAGGAATCCCTTTCCGGAAGGTTCCAAAGTAACCGTATAAAACAACTGCACATCCGGATAGACCATCGGGTTGAATCCGGTCTCATGACGGCTCGAATCGGGATAACACAGACGGGTCACGATCTTCTGACCCTCGACTGTCCTGGATAGTTTCTTAGGAACAGGCTGCCACTGACCAGGGGTTTCATCAAAACGGATATCGCCGTTTGTGGCGACGCGTTTGCCGTTCATGATGAATGAGATACCGCCCTGATGGCCCTCTGGATAGAAGTCATCGAAGGCCATGGCGTCTACGCCTTCATGGTTGAAGTAACCGGAATCATTGAGACGGAAGTCCTGCGCGCCTGCCGCAAGGCAGAACATAGCCAAAAGAATGGAAGCGAAAAATATTTTCATAGCTGTCTGTATTTGAAGACAAATAAGTAAGTTCCCAAATATAGCATTATTTAGGGAGATTGGCTAACTTTACACATCCAACCTACACCACATGAAAAGAAGAGACTTCATAAAGACTACGGCACTGGGAGCTGCGGGAGTCCTTGCCGCCGGAAGCGGCCTTGTCGGCTGCGCGCCTTCCACAGAAGGATTCAACTTCAACAAGCTCGGCACGGGCGCAGGCCTGAAGCTGAGTTTCGAGCCGTATGAGCTTCAGCTTAGGCACACATTCACGGTATCCTCATACTCCAGAAAGACAACTCCAGGAGTGCAGGTAAGGATTGATTATGAAGGGTTTACAGGATATGGCGAAGCATCCATGCCGCCGTATCTGGGCCAGACGGTAGAGTCTGTGACCGGCTTTCTGTCCAAGACCGACCTGAGCCAGTTCAAGGACCCGTTCCAACTGGAAACGATACTGGCATATGTGGACAGCCTGTCTCCGGGAGACGGAGCGGCGAAGGCGGCCATAGACATCGCCCTCCACGACCTTGTGGGCAAACTGCTCGGACAGCCATGGTGGAGACTATGGGGACTGGACCCAAATAAGACACCGAACACGACTTTCACCATAGGCATCGACACTCCCGATGTGGTAAGAGAAAAGACCAGAGAGTGCGCTGACCGCTTCAAGATACTGAAGGTCAAGGTCGGACTGGACAATGACAAGGAGATGATCAGGACCATCAGGGAAGTGACGGACCTTCCTCTGGCTGTGGACGCAAACCAAGGTTGGAAGGACCGCGAGCAGGCACTTGACGAGATATTCTGGCTGAAGGAGCACGGTATAGTGATGGTAGAGCAGCCTATGGCGAAGGAGCGTTTGGACGATAACGCATGGATCACCGAAAGAAGCCCGCTCCCAATCTTCGCGGATGAGGCCATACAAAGACTTGCAGACATCCCGGCGATCAAGGGAGCCTACCACGGCATAAACATAAAGCTGATGAAGTCGACCGGCATGCGAGAGGCATGGAAGATGGCCAACTATGCCCATGCAGAGGGCATGAGAGTGATGGTCGGATGCATGACAGAGACATCATGTGCAGTATCCGCCGCAGCCCAGCTCTCCCCTCTTGCAGACTTCGCCGACCTTGACGGCAACCTGCTGATCACGAACGACCTCTTCAAGGGAATGGAAGTAATAGACGGAAAGATCACGCTTTCCGACAGACCAGGTATCGGACTGATAAAACTATAAACACATGAAAAAGATAATACTTTCTGCAATCTGCGCAGCAATCACGTTTGCAGCATCGGCCCAAAGCCAGCGCGAATGCATCAACTTCGATGACAGCTGGCAGTTCGCCTTCGGCGACGCATCCTCACCGGCAAAGGACTTCGGCTGCGGAACCGAGTATTTCAACTACCTGACCAAGGCGGCCTCGATCCACAATGAGGGCCCGTACTCACCGAAGTTTGACGCCTCTGGATGGACTGTCGTAAACCTTCCGCATGACTGGGTAGTTGACCTTCCATACGCAGCGGAAGCGAGCCACAGTCATGGATACAAGACCGTAGGATACAAGTATCCGGAAACCAGCGTGGGCTGGTACAGAAAGACCTTCACCGTTCCTGCCGAGGACTATGGGAAGCACCTGTGGCTGCAGTTCGACGGCATATTCCGCGACGCCCGCGTGTGGGTGAACGGATTTTACCTCGGACATGAGCCAAGCGGCTATGCGACACAGGTCTATGACATCTCGGAGTACCTCAACTACGGTGGCGAGAACATCATATGCGTGCGCGCAGACGCAACCCTTGAGGAAGGATGGTTCTACGAGGGCGCGGGCATTTACCGCCATGTATGGCTTAACAAGGCCGACAAGCTCCATGTAGCCCCGTTCGGCACATTCGTATATTCGGAATTTGCGGTTCCATACAGCCTTCGCGGACAGGCGGGGCCGGATCTTTCCGCAGCTTCGCTCCATATCGAAACCATCGTCCAGAACATGGGCTCGGCAGCGGCATCATATAGCCTCAGACACACGCTCATAGATGCAGCGGGCAATGTAGCAGGCACATGTGAAAGCGAAGGCGGACTCATCCTGGCAAAGGACAATCACAAGACCATGAGCGTCATAGCAGTGGAGAATCCACATCTGTGGAGCTGCGAGGATCCATATTTATATAAGGTAATGACCGAGGTCTATGCCGATGGCAACCTCGTAGACACATATGAGACCACAACCGGTATCAGGCATATCGAATTCGACAACGACCGAGGCTTTCTCCTCAACGGTAAAGTCGTGAAGCTCAAGGGCGTGAACATGCACCAGGACCACGCGGGAGTGGGCAGCGGCATCCCTGACGCACTTCAGGAGTGGAGGCTCATGCAGCTGAAGAAGTTAGGATGCAACGCGTACCGCTCAAGCCATAACCCTATGACTCCGGCTCTGCTTGACATATGCGACCGCCTCGGAATCCTCGTCATCGAGGAGAACCGCCTTACAGGCATCAACAAGGAGCATACGGACCTTCTCGGACGCATGATCCGCCGCGACAGGAACCACCCTTCGATCATCCTGTGGAGCGTCGGAAACGAGGAATGGGGACTGGAGTGGAATGAGTTCGGAACACGCATCGCCGAGTCCATGCGCGAATACTGCCACCGCTTCGACCCTACCCGTCTGATGACAGTGGCGTCAAGCAGCGGGCCGAACATCCTCATCCCTGCCGACGTCGCAGGATACAACTACATCCTCCAGAACCCTGTGGAGCAGCACCGCGCCAACTATCCGGAGCGCTGCGCGCTTGGCTCGGAAGAGACCACCGGATGCGGCACACGCGGAGTTTACTTCGAGGCTCCTGTCGGACGCGAGCGTAATGCCTTGGAGGCCGGAGACGGCAGGATGGTCGCCTTCAACCGCTACAAGCACGGCCCTGACAGCATCTACAACTGCATAGAGAGAGGCTGGAAGTTCTACGCAGAGAGAGACTACCTTGCAGGACTGTTCTACTGGACAGGATTCGACTATCGCGGCGAACCGAACCCGATGACCTTCCCTGCGACAAGTTCCGAGTTCGGCATCCTCGACTACTGCGGCTTCCCTAAGGACGAGGCATATTACCTCAAGTCATGGTGGACTGACGAGCCGGTACTCCATATACTTCCGCACTGGAACCTTGACGGACATGAAGGAGAAAAGATATCGGTATGGGTATACAGCAATTGTGACGAGGTCCAGCTGACCGTCAATGGAAAGAACCTCGGACGCAAGAAGATGCCGGTGAACGGCCACCTCGAGTGGGATGCCGTCTATAAGCCGGGATATGTCAAGGCCATCGGATACAAGAACGGCCGCAAGGTCATGGAAACCCGTATAGAGACAGCCGAAGCACCGGTAGAAGCAGTGTGGACACATGAGGCCGTCGGTGACATCATCGTGGCGAACGTAAAGATGGTCGACGCCAAAGGCCGCTTCGTTCCGACAGCCAACTGCGAAGTGGAATTCCAGACTCCATCGGCAGAATGGAAGATCCTCGGCTGGGGCAACGGTGATCCCGCTTTCCAATATGTCGAGAGACCTCACGACAAAGACGCAGACAGCATCAAAATACAAACTTTCAACGGCTACGCACAGGTCATTATCCAAAAGAAGTAGTATCTTTGCGGGCTAATGATTCTTGAAACCATCATATCAGTCCTTCTGGCGGTTCCCTTTGTAGAAAAAGGGCCTGCCGACACGTTGGACAGCTCAATCATAGAGACATCCGCTAAATCGGTCATTCCGGTCGAGCGGATGTCTTCTCCTGTGACGGAAGTATACATGCTGGACATGAAGGAAAGAGGAGTAGACTCGCCTAAGAAGCTGTCCGCAATCGTTCCCAACCTCCACATTCCGGATTACGGATCGGCTATGACCTCGTCGATTTACCTGCGTGGATTCGGTTCCAGGATGGAGAATCCTGTGCTGGGATTCTATATCGACGACGTTCCTATCCTGAACAAGAACGCTTACGACATAGACATGCTCGACATCCGCCGTGCGACCGTCTTCCGCGGCCCCCAGGGCACGCTCTACGGCCGAAACGCTATGTGCGGAGTCCTCTCCCTGAGCACCCTCTCCCCTTCCTCATATCATGGACTGAGGGCAGGAGTCGAATATGGTTCGGCAAACACTTTCCTGGCCAGGGCATCATACTACGGAAAGACCAGCAATGGATTAGCGATTGGAGGAGGCGTGAGCTTCAGACACTCCGACGGATTCTACACCAATGCCTTCACCGGAGAGCAATGCGACCCGTATGACGGTCTTTCACTGAGATTCCGCATAGAGAAAAGCCTCAGACCCGACCTGTATTTCGAAAACATCATATCTGCCGGGGCCCTGACCCAGGGCGGATGGCCTTACAGACAATATCTGCCACAGACAGGAGAACTACTGGAGACATCATACAACGACAAATGCGGATACAAGCGCTTCAGCCTCACCGAGGCGGTAAAGCTGCGTCTGGAAGCGGAGAACTATACCCTCAACAGCATATCCTCGCTGCAGGTGCTGCTGGACAGGATGGACCTGGACCAGGACTTCACCACACGTTCGATGTTCACAATG
Organism: Bacteroidales bacterium; assembly: GCA_017631875.1. Next base: position 47,271 of record JAGBSL010000003.1, read on the forward strand.
TCGCAGATCCAGAGGGAAGGCGCGCTGACCCAGGAGATTATCCTCAAACCGAAGGCAGGCTGGAAGAAGGACTGGTGGAACTGGCAGAGCGGAGTGTTCGCCTTCTGGAAGTTCAACCGCATGTCGGCTCCGGTGAACTTCAAGCAGGACGGAATAGATGACCTTATACTCGGAAATGCCAACAGCAATATCCCTGAAGACGTTGCCGGAGGTTATGACAAGCCCCTGCTCTTCAAGGAAAGCGGATTCCCTATCGGCAGCGAGTTCGGTACGCATACCTACGGAGCGGCATTGTATCATGAGTCGTACTTCAATGTGGGTAAATGGCTCTTTACGGCAGGCCTGAGACTTGATTTCGAGGGTGCGGTGATGGATTATTGCAGCGACGCGACCGTCCACTACATGTTCCAGCCTACCATGAAGGACTGGAGAAAATATGACATCCTTTACAAGGGTCAATTGGACGGAGTGCAATATCTGGAACTTCTCCCTAAAGTGTCTGCCTTGTATGATTTCGGAGGTGGGGCGAATAACGTATTCGCAACGATATCAAAGGGTTACAGAAGCGGCGGATACAACACCCAGATATTCTCGGACATCCTCCAGAACAAGATGATGAACGGCCTGATGGGCGACCTGGGAGTGTATCTGGACAATGCTCCTGCCGAGATGGATGCAGAGAGCACGGCATACCGTCCCGAGAAGTCATGGAACTTCGAGGCCGGTGGACATTTCGACAAATGGATAGGCGGCGGACATCTTTCCGGTTCTGCGTCGGCCTTCTACATCCTCTGCCGTGACCAGCAGATCACCATCTTCCCTCCGGGCATGTCCACAGGCCGAATGATGGCCAACGTCGGACGTTCGAGAAGCATCGGCGCAGAAGCGACCCTGTCATATGGATACAAAGGTCTGTCCCTCACTGCCGCTTACGGATACACTGACGCCCGTTTCACATCGTATGACGACGGAAACAACGACTACAGCGGTAACCGCATCCCGTATTCGCCTGAGCATACACTGAACTTCAGAGCGGGATATCTGTTCGCCCTGACAAACAGTTCTGTTGTGCGCAACATCTCCGTAAACGCGGACTGCAGCGGCATCGGACGCATCTGGTGGGACGAGGCCAACCAGTTCGTGGAGCCTTTCGTGGCGCAGGTAGGAGCGGATGTTTCCGTAGCGTTCCATTGGTTTGACCTGAGATTCAGGATGGACAATATCCTGAACGAAGACTATAATGTATTTTACTTCAAGTCCGTCGGAAACAACTTCTTCCAGAGAGGAAAGCCGCTCCGATGGAATATCGGCATAAACATATCGCTATGATGAAAAGATTCTTTACAATATTCGCCCTTGTATGGGCTTTGGCCGCATGTGAAAAGGCCCCTACAATCATTACAGACGACTCACCGGAGTATACCGGAACAATGGTCGTAGCCTATGAAGGCGAAGACTTCGAGCAGACAGGCATAAAGGTGCTTGGAGAATTCGACGATAGCAAGACCACAATAGATATCAAGCTCCAGAAGGTCAAATTCGTGCCTGCGATGCCGATCAGGATTGACGTAACCATCATGGACGTCCCTGTCGTTTCGGACGGTGAGGGTTCATGGACATTCGAGGCGGACGGCCTCACACCGTGGGCCATGGGAGGTCCATACGAAACGTACCGCGTAGATGACCTACGCGGCACGATATCAGGGGACTCCATCGAGTTCTCCCTCGGCTTCTTCAATACTAAGAAACAGGAAAACTATCCGACCAGTTATAGCGGCATCCTGAACTAGCTTACAGGGCCTTAAGAAGAAGGTTCTTCATAATATCATAACCTTCTCTTGTCGGGTGCACTCCATCCTTTGCCAGACTCTCAGGCAGACCGCCGCGCTCATCCTTCATGGCTGAGTGGTAGTCCACATACTTGATCCTGTTTGCCTTGGCGTATGCTTCAAGCATGGCGTTGAGCTGAGCTATCTTCTCTGCCGCACCTGTCACATGCGGATGCCAATAGAAAGACGCTGCCGGGATCACCGAGCAGATGATCGGCTTTATACCGTTCGCCTTGGCAAGGTCGCACATGGACACGATATTTCCGAAAGTCTTTTCCATATCGATCTTTCCTGAATTCTCAGCAATGTCATTGGTTCCTGCGAGAATCACGACATACTTCGGATGCAGATCGATCACATCCTGCCTGAAACGCAGAAGCATCTGGCTTGTGACCTGGCCGCTGATGCCGCGTCCCACAAAATTATTGTCCGAAAAGAACTCTGGATCGGCAAAAGGCCATCCGTCCGTGATGCTGTCTCCCATAAGGACTGCCTTAGGAGCCTCTGTAACCTGTGCGTTAGCTTCTGCGTAACGATTATAATTGGCCCAGTCGTTCTGAGCCACTGCGAGCATCGGAACAAGGATTCCGATGATGAAAACACATATCTTTCTCATATCTGCTATTTTTTGAAACGATCGTTGAAGAACTGGAACTGGTACTTCACAGCGTTGTACCAGTACTTCCAATTATGCTGTCCTGGTCTCACGTAGAAATCGTGAGGGATTTCCTCTTCCAAGAGTTTTTTGTGCAGGTTGCAGTTCACCTCGTAGAAGAAATCGCCTGTGCCGCAGTCGAAGATGATGTTCATGCCCGGCTGGATAAGGTGGGTCATGTTGATCACGGTGTTGTTCTCCCAGTTCTCAGGATGCTCCTGGATGGTTCCGAGGCGCTTTGCTATGTCCCAGTTCTCAGGGAAAGGACGGAAGTCCACTCCACCCGACATGCTGCCGGCCGAGCCGAACACATCCTGATGCCTGATGGCAACATAAAGGGCTCCGTGTCCTCCCATGGAGTTACCTGTAATAGCCCTTCCGGACTTGTCTGCCAGAGTCTTGTAGCGCTTGTCCATGAATGAAACCAGCTCTTTTGACACGAAAGTCTCATACTTATACTCCGGCATGATCGGTGAGTCGAAATACCAGCTGCTGAAACCTCCGTCCGGCACGACCACGATGACGTCATAACGGTCCGCAAGGCGTCCCAGATGGCCGTCGTAAGTCCACCTGTCGATGTGGTTGTCACTGTATCCATGGAGAATATACACCACAGGGTAGTCATTGCCCTTCCAGTATCCGTCCGGAGTAATCACTGTAGCAGGAATGTCCTTGTTCATGGACTCGCTATAGACAAAAACTTCTTTTTGTCTATAAGCAGAAGCAAAATGGCAGAGCATCAACAGCCCTGCCATCATAATAAACCTTTTCATCATATCTCGATAGTGCTGTTGAACATGTAAATATAGCACTATTTTTCAAGATATCTAAAATCTGCCTGTCACACTTTCTGCTGCGATCATGCCCTTGCGGAAAGCTGCCTTTCTCTTCGCAAGAGACATTGTAGAGGCCGCAGGATTGATTGCTGCGATGCCGCGGAATGTCGGCAGAGCCGAAGTCTCAGTGAAGCACATGTACTGTCCGTCCACCTCAGCGGCATAGAACATAGAAACGAACTTCGGATAGTTCGGAGTGTTGACACCATACCTTACAAGGGCACGCTGGCCGTCGTCAAGGACACCGGCAATGGCGATGCCGTAGTTGCCGTCTGTAACCGTATAGAAGTTATCATCCACGTCTCCACCGAGGAAATACATGTTAACAGTGGCATCATACTCCTCCAGGTAGCAGTTCTCCTGCACCAGCTGAGCATAGAATGTAAGGTCATTGCGCTCCTTGCTGTATTCCACATCCACAGGAATATCCTCGAATCCCTCATATCCGAACATCCAGAACGACTTGTTGGTCACATGCCTTGAGAGAGTGACGTTCATCTCGACGCCGTTCTCACCGACTATGGTCCAGTCGCCGATCCATGCCTTGTACTCCTCTGTAGGGATCTGTTCCTTAACCTCGAACACTTCTGAGGTTGCATAGAGTCCGCTGACCTTGCCTTCCGGAGTGATACCGAGAGCTACCGCCATATAGTATCCCGGATCAAGATCGAAAGCATCAGATGCAGAACCGGAATAAAGCAGTTCCGCTACTGTATGATTTGTTCCATAGTAGTCATTGTATTCATCAATGTACGCCACCATGTCTTCCGCAAACAATACAGCCATATCGTAGAGGTCATTCACATCCCACAGGCTTGCATACACAACAGTAATCGCGTATGTGTTGCGGTCTGTGCTGTTCACAGTGATGACATTGTCATACTCCTGACCATTGACGACTCCCTCGCCTACATAATTCACTGTCCATGCCTTGTTGACCTTCATACCATTGACAACCTCACCACCGCCTGTGTTTCCACCACCTCCGGTGTTGCCTCCGTCGTCAGAAAGAATGGTCTCGAACTCCACTGATGCAGAGCTGCCATAGACCTTTCCGTCAGCAGAAAGACCGAAGGCGATGTATTTGTACGAGGTTCCCGGAGTGAGTTCCTTGAGCACAGTCACATAGCTCTTGGACCTGCGCAGTCCCTCGTCAGACTCTCCGTTCATATAAGCCTCGACGGCCATATTGATCAGATCCTCCTCGTCACCGGCCACGACCTCAGTCAGGAAACCGTACCAGGTGTCACTCTTGTCTCCGTTATGCGTCACCTTGATCTTCGCAGAGGTGTAGGTGATGTCCTCAACATCGACCACAAGCTCCAGAGCCTCATTCAGCTGAGGCTCCTGCTCCCCACCCTGAGGATCCTTTCCGCACGCAAAGACAGCCATGACCGCCATCGCAGCCAGGACTGTCTTGAGTATTGCTTTTGTTATCTTCATAAACTATCTGTAATTAACTTTTCGTGTATCGGGCCTGCCGTTTCAGACTCACTGCAGAGCTGTGACACATTTTGTCGATTTCTTGTCACAGCGCTCCCCGAAAACGATCATTTCGGGCCTTTTCACCCACCGCTGTGACACTTTTTCCCACTTTTCTGTCACAGCTCTAAAGCACTATTTCTGCTTCTTGTAGATGGCTACTGCATTTTCTGCTTTGGTTGCATTTGCATTAGTAGTCGCATATGCAGTAAATGTTGTTCCTCCTGTGCTGTTGAACTTGATAAGTCTAGTTGATGTAATGGTAGCATCGCCATCGGCAGCATTAATATCAATTGTCCAAGAAGTTGCAGCATTGACAGCATAACTTGTCGCCCTCATCTTAAGACCAGATGAGTAATACAAACGATAACCTGTATCCTTATATGTAAAATCGAAAGCCATAGTTCCTTCGCTGACACCCGCCGAGAGGGTAAATACCTGTACTCCGGCCTCTTCTACATCATAGATTACATTACCTGTCTTAGAAATTGTGGCCGCAGGGAAACTTGTAGCAGAAGTTGAGGTAGGGCAGGCGATCGCTTTATCTGCATTCAGAGCAACGATGATAACCTCGTCACCGATTGCCAGTGTTGAAGCATCGGTAACTAGTTCATAGCCAAGTTTGTTGGCTGGATTGATACCCTGCTGAACAGTCACGACAACCGATGTCATGCCATAAGTGAATGTAACCTCGGCCTCACGAGCCTCAGACGATGTGTTCTCTGAAGCAAAAGTCACTGTTGCCTGATTACCTCCATTATATGAAAGCTCTGCAAAGTCGTTCTCTGTCATTACAGCTGTAACAGCCTCAGGAACGACGATGTTACCATTGTTCTTTGTTGTAACCTCAATCGCCACTGTTCCACTTGTATATTCTGCAGCAACACCAGCCGAGGCCTTGAGTCCGTAATGGCCCTTGTAGATCGAAGGATATGTGCTGCTACCGCCCTTGCCCTTAGTGGAAGAGGTAACGACTGTAGTAACAGTTACCACATCACCGACTTCAAGACCTATAGAAGTATCGCCATAAACTTTATCACCGGCATCGGTATAAAGATATGTGACAGTTGCTACATTTGTACCATCGGTAAGTTTGAATGTACCGCTGCTTGAAGATGTCATCTCAGTGATCCTACCGGTAATCTTATAGGCCACATTCTCATCCTTACCCTTTGTCATAAACTCAGCAATAGTAATCTCCTCTGGCGCGCCCTTCTGAAGAACGTTGAATGTCCATGTGAGGTCTTCCTTACCTTCGAGTGATGCTGTGATTGTAACGACTGCCTCACGCTTTGCTCCTGTGTTTGCTTCTGCTGTGTAAGTAAGGCGATTCTTAGCGGCATCGTAAGCGACGTTCAGCCACTGAGCCTCTGTAGACGGTGTAATAGTCCAGTCGCCTACATAGTTGAAAACTACCTCGCTGATAGCAGTTGCTTCTGCAGCGCCTTCCTCGGCAATTACAACTGGTTCATCAGAGTCTGGAACTGTTACATTTGCTGGTACAGTAGGAATTTCACCTGTGACTCCACCATGCTTATATATACAGATTGCCTGATTTGCACTTGTTCCGCTATAGAAATACTTTGACGAATTGTAGTAGCGGATCATGCAGTCCTTATAATCACCGTCAATGTTCTTCACTGTAGCATCACCGCTCTCTGCATCAATAGTGATGGCAAAAGAGGTATTCAAATCAACATATGCCTGATTAATAAGATAGCGTGAAGTCTTGTTGTTCGAAACGAGGAACTTGGCCCTTCCCTCATCGTAGAAAGAGAAAGTACCAGCTGCTGATCCAGTCACCAGAGTGAATGATTGAACATTCTCATTGACAATCAGATAGTCCTGATATTTAGATATTGCAACCGCGTCACGACGTGTATTAGTCGCTGTTTCCGAACCATTACTATACAGTTTCTTGCTGAGAGCCATGTCATAATCCTTCGCTACAATGGCCACAACATCACCCTCCTTGAGAGTTGAAGCGTCCTTGACCAGGATCCACTTATCGATTGATTCAACTTCTGCCATGTTCACACCCAAACGTGTCACATTGCCTTTCTCGAAGGCAAGACTCTTCTCTGCTGGAATAGCGCCATTCTTGATGTAGATCTTCTTGTTTGTGAGGACTGTAACGGTGTAAGCATCACCTGCCTCGAGAGTTGTAGGAAGGACTGTAAAATACACGTCGGTTGACGATGTTGTGTTTACTGTCACGTTGTCAACACCCTCTGCTACTTCGAACTCCTTTGGCGCAGCAAGGTCACCTGTTATTGTTCCTGCGAGAGACTTGCCATCGGCTGTGAAGATCACCTGCTCTACCTGGTCACCTTCCTCGAGAGTGAAGTTCTTTAGTGTCATCTTCACTACCGCTGCCATGCGGGTGAATCTTACCATCTGAGCCTCTGTAGGCTGTGCGTTTGCAGACACAACCTCTGAAACCATGAGGTCCGCATTAGGGTCGTATGAACCTTCTGCCATTGTCTGGACTGCTGGAAGGCTGAGGGTTGCGGCACCGAGGCCTGTAGCGCTTACATATCCGCTTGCAGGATAGATTGTAACGTAATCGTATGACTCCTTGCCTGGATTGGCTGTAAATTCCGCTGTGATGTGCGCCTTACCGTCAACCTTTGCATAAGTCACTGAGGCAGCTGCTGCAAGAGCGTCAGTCTGCTCAAGGACTGCGAATGTCTCATTCTCGCCCCATGCAAACGCCGGAGCCTTACCTGACGCGTCTACCGATGTCTTTGTATCTGCAGCACCTGCCACGAAAGTAACCTGAACTGTTTCTCCATTTACAGGAAGTTCCTCCTGCATTTCCTTCTGACATGCCACTGCTCCCATTGCAGCTGCTGCAACAAGAGCCCAACTCTTTAATATCCTTTTCATCATCTGATTCAATTTAAGGGTTAAAGATCGAAATCCGGATCAAGATATTCAGAATCCTGACCAGGGTCACCCGGATCGCCATAGGAGCCCGCCAAAACACACTGCTCGACCTGCATCTGCATTACCTCGATGCAAGGAGCCTCATAAAGCTCATTCAGTTTTTTCATAATCCATCTGTATTAGTTGTTATTAATTATTTTCCTTCACACATCTTACCGATGCCGCGCAGCATTTCGCTCCGTATGAATACCAGGCTGCAGCCTCTGCCGGATCGAGTATCGGATAGATTCCGTAATAGACTTCATTGTAAGCCACGAAAAGGTTTGCCGCCTTGCCGAAGCCCTTTGCCTCGCTGCCGAAGGTCTCGGCTGTCCAATAGAGAAGTTTCTCGCTGGTCTCTCCCATGAGGCCTGAAACGTCAAGGTTTCCTGAACTTGGGAAAAAGTCGCCGTTTCCGCCCTTCCATGTCCATCCGTATGCTTCCTTCTCCCATGAGCGGCCCTCATATGAGGCTGCATATCCCTCAGGGATCTCACCGAACGCTCCGTATGGAGGCACCGCCCATCCCGGAGGGCATGGGTCGAAGATGGTCTTGTAGTCAGCTCCCTCGACTGCATATCCCCAAAGGTCAGACTGCGACTGCATCATGTATCCGTTCTGTCCAGGAAGATCCTGCTGCAAATACCAGTCGAACACATATTCTCCGATAGGGATGTCGGTGCGGCAGCCAAGGAATGTGGTCGGGTGCTGCACTGCGTATTCAATGTTGCCCGGAGCCTGGAGAGCCACTGGAGCGACGCTTATGTATTCCCATGAAAGGAGTCCGTCGCCGGTCTGGGTGTTGTTGATGTTGACCAGCTCGCGAGCGGCATAGATCTGCTCTTCCTTCGCATAATACTCCTCTTCTGTCTCCATCAGGTATCCGTCATCGTCATAAACATGGTAAGGCACCTCAATGTATGGTGCAGAAGACGGCAGGAACGGATCCTTGCGGCCCCACTGGTAGAGAAGGCCTCTGTTGGCCACGTCGTCAGGGTTGTTGTTGAGGGCTCCGAGGTTGCGGTCCATCCATGTCAGGCCGTTGCCCTTGGAAGTCTTGACGATCTCGTCAGACACCCAGATATGCCAGCTCCAGAGGATATCGCCTTCTGCATTATGGATGGTGATGAGGGCATTTCCCTGGATCTCTCCGGTAGAAAAATACACGGCCTTCTCTTCCGGAGAATATACCGGAGCACCTGAGATGATCTTGGTGCTGCGTGTCTTGTCCGCATCGAAGGTAGACTCCCATGCGAGGTCGGCATACGCCGCATCTGTAATCTCAAGACCATGATATCCGCCGTAGAATGTGTTGCCGTCGTCGGCTCCGTTTCCCTTGACTGAAGCATCGAACTTATACGATCCATTGGTTGTGGCAATGTAGCAGTTTGCTGTTCCGTGTGCCGAAAGGTCCTCTGTAGATGCACCCGACTGAAGGAGCTTGAAACGTGCCTTTGCGACGTCAGGCTTGGTGCCGGCAAGCACCTCAACCACCGCAAGGCGGCTTTCCTCATATATGTTCTCGTCTACATAGAAGGTCACGGCGTTGCCGTCCACGCTTACGTCAACCCAGTCTTCCTGGCAGAACACTTCCCAGTCTTCACGGTTTGTCGCTACGAATATGGTCTTGTCACCGCCCTCCTCCGAAACGACTGCCGAAAGGGACGACAGCTTCACGGAAGCGAAGTCCGCTTCGGGAATGAGGACTTCCGCCGGTTTGGTGCAGGCCGCTGTCAGAAGGGCTGTTATTATGTATATAGTCTTTTTCATGGTTATTTCCAGTCTATTGGGATTGCACTGTAATCATCGAGGCCGTCGCAGCCGGCAAAGCATTTCGCATGGGCTGAGGATGATGACGGAACTATCGGGAAGTCATCTCCCTTCACGCGCTCATAGATGTGAATCTTCTGGTCACCGACCACCGTGTATGGCGACTCTCCTGTGAGAGATGTGCAGCCATCAAAACAGTTATCGATGTAATTAATGCGTCTGACAGTATCGAAGAGGCCTGCAGGGAGGCTCTTGAGCGAAGAGCAGTTCATGAAGCACTCAGCGAAGGTGATGCTTGAAGTCTTGGTGCCTATCGCGCTGAAAAGATCCTCCGGAACACTCTCCAATGAAGCACAGTCTGCAAATGTTGCCTCAAACGACGTGACGGCAGGAAGACCGGCAAAGAGTCCTGAAGGCACGGTCTTCAATGACGAGCACTCTGCAAAAAGGTCTTTCACCGAAGTCACCTTCTGGGCGGCAGGCAAGAGGTCAGCCGGAACTGTCTCCAATGACGAGCAGCCGCAGAATGTGCCCTGGAATCCTGTTGCGAGGGTGTTTTTTGCAAAAAGCCCTGCCGGAAGCGACTTAAGGGAGGTACAGCTTACGAAGGTGGCAGTGAACTTTGTCTTCGATCCAGCCAGAGCATCAAAGAGTCCCTCTGGGAGTTCTTCCAATGCTGTACAGTTCTCGAATGCGTATGCAAGAGAGCTCACAGATGTCGCCTCAGGGAATATCGGTCCTTCGATAGTCTTGAGCGAAGCGCAGTTGCTGAAAAGCTCTTCAAATCCGCTTGATACAGATGTGTTGTATGCAAAGAGGCCTGCCGGGATGGTCTCTATTCCCGAGCCGTTGAACATGTTCTTGAAGCCCGGAGAAGTAACCTTGGTGAATGTCTTGAAGAGGCCAGCAGGAACGGTCTTGAGGTTCTTGCAGTTTGCCAGCATATATGTAAAGTCAGCTGAAGAATAATCCCTCGCATCTGCGAAAAGGTCCTCTGGAATGCTCTCCAGTGCGGAATTCTCAAATGTATATACGAACTCGTATGCAAGTGTCAGACCGCCAAACAATCCTGAAGGGATCTGTCTGAGCGAGCTGCAATCGGCGAAGCAATATCTGAATGACTTAGCCGATGTAAGGCCGTCGAACACACCCGGTTCGATCTCCGAGAGGGACTCGCATCCCTGGAACACGGCACCTATGGTCTTGACGTTTGAAAGGCCCTCGAAGATGCCCTTCTGGAGTCGTTTGACGCCAGTCTTATAGAATATGTACTCGAGATTTGTCACAGTACCGTTGTTCTTGAACATACCGGTAGGAATCTCGGTTACAGAGTCACATCCTGCGAACATGTACTTTATATCCAGAGCCGATGTTGCATTTGCCATCAGTCCGGCAGGGATTGACTTGAGGTTCACACATGCAGAGAATGCTCCTGTAAATACGGTAGCTGCAGACTGAGCGGCAAAAATTTCTTCCGGAATAGCAGAGATTGCAGTAGCTCCGAAGACGTAATCCATCTGCTTGACAGAAGGGCAGTTGCGGAACAGTCCTCCAGGAATCTCCTTCAGCTTTCCTGCAGACGCCAGCCCCTTCACCTCTTCAAAATTAGGAAGGGTGTTGGTTGTGATCACATATCCGGTACCTGTGCCATAGAAGGTATATGAGAAGTCCTCTGCTGCAGTGCAGTTAGCGAAAAGGTCTGCTGGAATCTCCGAAATCGAACCCGAATGACTGAAGCAGTCCTCGAAGTTCTTAGCCACTGTCGCATGTCTGAAAAGTCCTGAAGGGATCTCCTCAAGCGACTCGCAGCAGGAGAATGCACCGAGGAATGATTTTACAGACGCGAACGATCCTGCGACATCATTAGGTATGGACTTGAGGTTGCTGCATCCCAGACACATGTCCACCAGGGTGGTACATCCCATCTTACCCCATGAAATGACGTTCTGTAGCTCTGGCGAGATGTTGCTTCCGTCGCTGAACTCGAGAGACTTCGCCTGTCCGGTCATCTCGATTGTGTAAAGACCCGGTTCCTTGTAAACATGGGTAGGTCTGCGGCTGTCGAAGGTCTCCTTCGGCGATCCGTCGCCCCAATCCACAGTGACTGTGCCTCCTGTAGATGTCGTAAGCACAGGTGCTCCAACAAGATAGAAATCCGGCTCCGAGATAAGTACCTCATATATAAGCTCTTCAGTATCAGGACCTATCTGACGTACATTGACCCTTGCAGTAGCACTATTGTCCTCATCACCGACTATTACCGCCATAGAACCCGTACGCTGATTGCCTCCGATATTGGACTGGATGGTGACCACAAGCTGATCCCCTTCTGAAGAAGCAGTGAACCAGTCGCTTCCATCAGTCTCGAATGTCCAGTCGAGTTCCGGATTGGATGTCACGGTAATAGCCTTTGCGTCTCCCTCGTCATCAGTCGCAACATTCTGCGAGCTAAGGCGCACGTATGCCGTTCCGTCCTGTCTCACGGTCAGCCAGTCAGAATCTCCTCCGGCCTTGATCTCGATCTCTGCTGTTCTCTGCAGGAAAGTCGTATTAGGGTCTGCCGTAAGCTTGAGCGCATTGCCTTCCTTTTCAATAAGAAGCCAGCTGCATGTGCAGTCAAAGTCCCACTCGTCCTGGTTGGTCTCGATGGCTATCATACTTTCAAGCGATGTGTATGCCTTGAAGTGCTGCTGGTTTTCAGCAAGACTGATCTCAGGCACGCCTGCGTGGTTCTGGGTCACAGTCAAAGTAACTGAAACCGCCTTGTCTCCTTCGCCGGCCTTGACTACAATTGTAGCCGACTGTGACTTGTCTGCCTCGTTCCTGTCTGCCTCCAGATAGAGGAAATACTCATCCTGACTCACCTCCAGCCAGTCATCTCCGTCAGCCTCATATGTCCATTCATCCTGATTGGTCAGGACGTCAATCGCGATCGAACCTCCCTTGGTCTTGAAGTTCAGCTTACCGGTAAGACCATCCTCCGCCATCTCAAGCTGCCTGCTCTCCGATGACACCGCTAAAGTCACCCTACCCGGCGACTCCGGCAACTCCACCGGCTGCTGAGGCTCCTTTCCGCATGAGCAGATGGCCACAAGCGCCATCAGAATATATATAAATCTTTTCATGTGAGGTCAAGTTTAGAGTGATTGCTTCTTGAATGATATCGGTCCCATAGGGAACATGGTAGGACGGGATCTTGATCCAAGGGCAACCTTGCTGCCGCTGTCGTTGTATGTCCAAAGTCCGAATCCGATATAGTTCCACCCGTCCACAGTCGGAAGATCAAGCGTAATCGATGTGAAGTCCTCCGAAGGAATGCCGTCCACCTCAAGCGAAGCGTATGAGAACTTGGTGCTGCTCACAAGAGTAATATAGAGGAATACATCGTAAGAATACACTGTCCATCCGAACGGAATGACGATATTGCCGGTTTCCTTGTCATAACGCACCTCAAGTTCTGTGTCAGGATAAAGGAAATCCTTCATGATCAATGTCTTGCCGTATTCGCCCTGTTCCATGTCGAAGATCAGATAATAGTCTGTCTGATTCGGAGCATAGTCCAGATTGTTGAGCGAACCATTAGGCGAATAATACCACTTTGCAGCCGTAATCTCCCACTGGCCGAGGAGCTTGAAGTAAGGGTTTTCAGCTCTTGTACTCTGAGATATTACGATTTCACGAATCTCTTCCTGGGCTCCAAGGCCTGCCGACATGGTAAGGATCGCAGAGCGTGACTCCTCAGATTCATTCGGCGTGCACTCGATTACCATCTGCTCCATATCAGGATAATGGAAAACCGTAAGCCAGTCCGCATCATATTCCAGAGTCCACTCATAATTGGAGCTTACAGTGTATGTTACCTCACCTCCTTCCGAATCGAAACTGTAGTCTGCAGCCGTTGTGGAGAATTCCAAAGCCTGGGCAGCCTCTTGCATCACACTGACCTGATACGGGCCGAAATGACCTTCCGGGCTGGTAATGATAATCGCTCCTACGCGTGGCTTTGTATCATGATTAGGCTCCGCGGTCACATTCAGCGCATTACTGCCGGCCTCGAATGTAAACCAGTGTTCCTGGACGTCATAAGCAGCCTCCCAGACTTCCGTTTCAGGGAAAGGAAGCACCTGGATAGTCTTCGTACCGCCTTCCATGTCAAAGGCAGCGCCATGTTCCGAAATGGACAAATGATAAAGAATCGTCGGTTCCGCTTCCTTACAACCGTTAAACACAGAAGCCAAACTGATGATTACCACATAGAATAATGATCTGATATCGAAGCGCATGTGATAGAATCTCCTACAATGTGAATAACAAACTTAATCATTATTTCCTACAAATCAAAGACTCACAAACCCCTCATACTCAAGACAAATGCTTACGAACACTCGCATTTTTTCGCTTTTTAGCGATAAACTGTAAGCAGAATTCTCGACAACACGAAAAACGGGCATCCAGAATATGGATACCCGTCATTTTTATAAATTGTTCCGTTGAAGACTATTTCTTCACAAAAGACTTCTCCAGAGTCTGTGAGATGTTGATTATGAAGTCTCCCATCTTCTCCAGCTCGCTGACTATGTCCATGTAGTAGACGCTGGCGTGGTAGTTCTTGCGGTTGCTCTCGAGTTCCTCGATCTCTGCCTCACGGAGGTTGTTGCGGAGGTTATTGATGCGGTCCTCGGCATTGTATGCGTTGGATATCTCCTCCAGCGTGCCCTTATGCGCAGCCTCAAGGTTCGCGAGCATAGCCTCGTAAGCATGATCTACGGCAGCGACCATTCCCTCGATCTTCTTGACAGTCTCCTGGTCGAAGATCTTCTTGTGGATGTTTCTTCTTGCAAGGACACGGCTGATGGTCTCGCCTGAGTCACCGAGAGACTCAAGCTCTCCGATGATCTTGTACATCGCCTTGATCTTCCTAGAAGTCTCCTCGCTGATGTCTCCCTCGGAAACCGCATTCAGGAAAGAGGCAATCTCGTATTCAATGCGGTCTGAAATCTCCTCATACTTGACGAGCTTTCCGCGAAGTTCCTCGAACTTGTCATTATCTGTCTCGGCAACAGCCTCACGAGCATATCCGAGGCCGTTTCTGGAGATCTGTGCGAAGTGGATGATCTCGTCGAATGCCTGCTCTGTCGCGAGTTCAGGCGTTGCAAGAGGGCCGGCAGAGATATATTTGAGTCTGAAGACTTCCTTCTCCTGGTTCTTAGGAGCCTTGATGATCCACACCACTGCCTTCTCTATGAACTTCACGAACCATATGAGTATCAAGGTGTTGATAGTATTGAAGAGCGTATGGAGCATAGAAAGTCCATAAAGTGCAGACGTTGCGGTCGGATCTGTCGGGCTTACGACAGCGAAGCCTTCGGCTGCAGGGTTCGGAATGCCGAACACGACTTCTGTAATCTTACCCACAAGCGCAAGGAAAGGCTTGAAGAGAATAAGCGCCCAGATCACTCCGGTAACATTGAATATGGTATGAGACATGGCCGCCCTCTTGGCCTGGGTGTTTCCTACCGCTGCGGCGATGTTCGCAGTGATTGTGGTTCCGATGTTCTCTCCAAGCACCATGGCGCAGGCCATGTTGAACGGAATCCAGCCCATGCTGAGCATGATGAGGGTGATCGCCATTGTGGCGGACGAGGACTGAAGCACAAGCGTCAGGAGCGTACCGAACACGAGGAAGATGATCACCGATCCGAATCCATGACCCGACCATGCCTTCACGAACTCAAGCACCTGAGGTGTCTCATTGAGATCCGGAACGGACTCCTTCATGAACGAGAGACCAAGGAACAGGAGGCAGAAGCCCACGATGAGTTCTCCGATGTTCTGTCTCTGGTTCTTCTTCGAGTTGGAGAAGAGGAAGCCCAGAAGCATCAGAGGGATGGCAAGGATCGAGATGTCGGCCTTGAATCCGAGCCACGATACGAGCCATGCGGTCACTGTGGTACCGATGTTGGCTCCCATGATCACTCCGATCGCCTGAGCCAGGGTAAGAAGGCCGGCATTCACGAAGCTGACGACCATCACGGTCGTAGCGGAAGATGACTGGATCACCGAGGTGATTCCCAGACCGGTCAGTACACCTTTAAACGGATTTGATGTCATTGCAGAAAGCAGTCCGCGCAGTCTGTCGCCGGCCGCCTTCTGAAGGCCGGAGCTCATGAGGTTCATTCCATAGAGGAACATACCCAGGGCTCCCAAAAGCGTAAAGATTTGAAGTATTCCCATTGTTTTATGCAATTTGGTTTGTTATCAGATACCAGGTATAGCCTATGAAGCACAGGAAGAGGATCACTCCCTCGTACCTCTGGATCTTGCAGTCCCTGCCGAATGCGTAAAGGGCCACGACTGCGGCGATCATGACGATATAATCCACAATCGTTATGCCTGTGGATGTCAGAGGTGTCACCTGCGAGCTAAGTCCGAGGATAAGGGCTATGTTGAATATGTTCGATCCCACGACGTTTCCGAGAGCCATGCTGGTATTCTTCTTCAGCGCAGCTGCAATCGATGCGGCGAGCTCCGGAAGAGATGTTCCGCAGGCGATCAGCGTCAGCGAGATGAATGCGTCATTGACACCGAAGGATTTCGCTATCACTACTGCGTTGTCCACGAAGAGGTCGCAGCTGAAAATAAGCACTGCAAGACCGCCGATGACCTTCAAGACTGCCTTCCACATAGGTCCGGCTTCCTCTGTCTTGGACTCTTCCGCTGGGGCCGATTCAGCTGAGACCTGCAGTCTCTGCTTCTTGTCCCTGGCAAACGAAAGCCACATGAAGAGGGCGAAAATTGCGATGAGGATGAGTCCGTCGACTCTGCCAATGCACTGGGCCGTTCCGTTGAAAAAATTCAGCGCAAAGAGCGTCAGGAGCACTGACACGCCTACGCAGAATGGGATCTCGAATTTCAGGTTCTGGCGGTCGAATGTGACCGGAAAGAACATTGCAGTGATACCCAGGATACCGAAAACATTGAAGATGTTCGATCCGACTACATTTCCGATTGCAACATCTGCGTTGCCGTTAAGGGCACCGATAAAGCTTACGGTCATTTCAGGAGTCGACGTTCCTACTCCGATGATCGCCGCTCCGATGACGAAATCAGATACTTTGAATTTTCTGGCGATGGATACCGATCCGGCAACGAGATAGTCCGCGCCGAATACGATACCCACAAGCGACAAGATCAGAATTACGTATTCCATTGCTATTTAATGAGTTTTTCTACTTTTGCGAGCTCGTGCTCATAGATTTTCGAACATGGCTCATACTTGTATGGCACATATTCGAACAGCTGGAGGTAAGCCTTTCCTGAAGGCTTCCTGTAATAGATGTCAAGCTTGAGGGCATTGCCCTTCTCTGCCTCACGCATGTCCACTGACTCCGGTTTTGCAGCTATTGCTGCCATGATTGCCGCATGTTGTGTCTGCTGGAAATAAAGTTCCTTTTTCATGAATGTCTCGCCGGTTGCCG
Source organism: Bacteroidales bacterium (assembly GCA_017631875.1). The sequence goes on from JAGBSL010000003.1 coordinate 64,249, forward strand.
GATCTTTATGACCGGTCTTCATGGCAAGAGCAAGAATGAGGCCTGCGAAGATGAGGAAGAAGCCTGTGATGTTGACTGCTGCACCTGTCGGCAATGCGATCAGCACAGAACCTGCAACGATGAGTGAAACAAAAATTACGATGTCTTTTATAGAGCGTACTCTGATGAATTCCTTTTCCATTTTATTTATCATTTAGTTATAACACGAAAGACGGCACCCTTCCCCATGAAAGATGTCGCAATGTCTATATAGCCGGACCGTCTGGTCTGGCTTCTTGAAGCTAAATGATTAGTCTACCCAAAGCAGAAAGCCTGCTTGCAGGCTCATACAGGGCAGATCGGAAGAGGATTATGTTTGTTGTGAGATACTTTATGCCGGTATTGATGACCTTACCGGCCTTTGCGAATTCCAGGCTGCTGCGCTGGGCGCTGTTCGTTCTGCGGACTGCATTCTGGACATTCGTATTGGTCCCGCTTGTTATCTGGCGCGGCAGACAGAGGTCTGACTCAGTTTCAGATATGCTGTTCTGGCAGCCTAAGACATCCATAGATGCCTCGCTCATGAAATCTTCCTGAATATCAGGTACACGGTCGCCTGTACCACCACAGATGGCGGCAACCACAAGCAGAGGCAGCAGATATTTGAGAATCTTCCACATATGCGGTTGCAAATATAACAAAAAATAAACCCATCAGAAAAATCTGACGGGTTTATTGTGGTCCCTGCAGGGCATGATCCTGCGACCCCCTGATTATGAGTCAGGTGCTACTAACCAACTGAGCTAAGGGACCAAAATTTTAAAGAACTAAATTTGCAAGTGGCTCGGAGTGGTTACCGAACCACTTTGCAAATATAATACTTTTTTCGATACAATCGAATTAGTTGAGCTTGATCTCAACCTCAACGCCACTTGAAAGCTCAAGCTTCATGAGAGCATCTACAGTCTTAGGAGTTGCCTCGTAGATGTCGAGAAGACGGCGGAATGAGTTGAGCTCGAACTGCTCGCGTGACTTCTTGTTAACGAAGGTCGAGCGGTTTACAGTGAAGATCTTCTTGTTAGTCGGAAGCGGAATAGGACCGTTTACACGAGCACCAGTAGCTGTCACTGTCTCAACGATCTTCTTTGCTGACTTGTCAACCAGCATGTGATCGAATGATTTGAGTTTAATTCTGATTATCTGGCTCATATCAAATTTCGTTGAATTCTGTTAAACAATTATTCGTCATCCTCGTTCTTGTAACCGCTCTTCTCGATAACCTCCTTAGCGAGTCCTGCTGGAACCTCAGCATAGTGGTCGAAAGTCATTGTGCTGGTAGCACGACCTGAAGAGATTGTACGGAGGATAGTCACGTAACCGAACTGCTCTGCGAGTGGAACGTATGCCTTAACGATACGTGCACCAAGAGTTGAGTCCATTGCGTTGATCTGTCCACGACGACGGTTGAGGTCACCTACGATATCTCCCATGTAATCCTCTGGAGTAACAACTTCGAGGCTCATGATAGGCTCGAGGAGAACTGGTCTAGCCTTAGGACAAGCGTGACGGAATGCCAGACGTGCAGCGAGCTCGAATGAGAGCTGGTCTGAGTCCACTGGGTGGAATGAACCATCCTTGAGGGTAACCTTGAGTGATGGAACCTCGTAACCAGCGAGAACACCGTTTGACATTGCTGACTTGAATCCCTTCTCAACTGATGGGATGAACTCCTTAGGAACGTTACCACCCTTCACCTCGTCGATGAACTGGAGGCCTGTTACGCCCTCGTCAGCTGGTCCGATCTCAACGATGATATCAGCGAACTTACCACGACCACCGGTCTGCTTCTTGAATACCTCACGGTGAGTAACAGACTGAGTGATAGCCTCTTTGTAGTTAACCTGAGGTGCACCCTGGTTGATATCTACACCGAACTCACGGCGGAGACGGTCAACGATGATGTCGAGGTGAAGCTCACCCATACCGCTGATGACAGTCTGACCTGTCTCATGGTCTGTCTTAACAGTAAATGTAGGGTCCTCCTCAGCGAGCTTAGCAAGCGCGATACCGAGCTTATCGAGGTCCTTCTGAGTCTTAGGCTCAACTGCGAGACCGATAACCGGATCTGGGAACTCCATTGACTCGAGAGTGATAGGAGCCTGCTCGAAGCAGATTGTATCTCCTGTGCGGAGATCCTTGAAACCTACTGCTGCGCAGATATCACCTGCCTCTACGAACTCGATAGGGTTCTGCTTGTTTGAGTGCATCTGGAAAAGACGTGATACACGCTCCTTCTTGCCAGTACGTGTGTTGAGCACGTATGAACCAGCGTCGAGCTTTCCAGAGTATGCTCTCATGAAGGCGAGACGGCCTACGAATGGGTCAGTTGCGATCTTGAACACGAGAGCTGCGAATGGCTCCTTAACTGAAGGCTCGCGAACCTCCTCGTCACCGTTTGCGTTTGTACCCTTTACAGCACCCTTGTCGAGTGGTGATGGGAGGTAACGCATTACAGCGTTAAGAAGGAACTGAACTCCCTTGTTCTTGAATGACGAACCGCAGCATGCTGGAACGATAGCCATGTCGATTGTAGCGGCGCGAAGTGCAGCGATGAGCTCCTCCTCAGTGATTGAGTCTGGATCCTCGAAGAACTTCTCCATGAGAGTCTCGTCATACTCGGCAGCAGCCTCAACGAGCTTCTCTCTCCAAGCGTTAGCCTCGTCTACGAGCTTCTCAGGAATCTCAGTAACCTGATAGTTAACGAGAGCGTCTGAGTTGTGGTCGTAGATCATAGCCTTCATAGCTACGAGGTCGATGATACCATCGAACTTGTCCTCAGCACCGATTGGAATACAGATTGGAACTGCACGAGCTCCGAGCTTCTCCTTCATCTCGTCGATTACTGCGAAGAAGTCTGCACCAACACGGTCCATCTTGTTTACGTACGCGATCTTTGGAACGCCGTACTTGTCAGCCTGGCGCCATACGGTCTCAGACTGTGGCTGTACACGTCCTACCGCACAGAAGGTAGCGACTGTACCGTCGAGCACACGGAGTGAACGCTCCACCTCTACAGTGAAGTCAACGTGGCCCGGAGTATCGATCAGGTTGATCTGATACTGATTTCCGTTGTAATTCCAGAATGCAGTAGTAGCTGCAGAAGTGATGGTGATACCACGCTCCTGCTCCTGAACCATCCAGTCCATAGTTGCACCACCCTCGTGAACCTCACCAAGCTTGTGAGTCTTACCAGTGTAGTACAGGATACGCTCAGACGTAGTGGTCTTACCGGCATCGATGTGAGCCATGATACCGATGTTTCTAGTGAATTTAAGATCTCTAGCCATTTTACGTTACTGTTTTCCGGATTAGAATCTGAAGTGTGCAAATGCCTTGTTGGCCTCTGCCATTCTGTGCATGTCTTCCTTTCTCTTGAATGCTGCACC
>JAGBSL010000019.1 GCA_017631875.1 Bacteroidales bacterium
GATATGTAACTTCTTCATATTCTTCTAAAATTAGAGGACCTCTGGTGCCAGTGAAACGATCTTCATGTAGTTCTCGCGGAGCTCTCTTGCAACCGGGCCGAAGATACGAGTACCCTTAACCTCACCTGCATTATTGAGAAGTACGCAAGCGTTGTCATCGAAGCGGATGTAAGATCCGTCCGGACGACGAATTTCCTTCTTAGTGCGGACTACGACAGCCTTTGACACTGCGCCCTTCTTAGCGTCACCGCCAGGGATTGCGCTCTTGACTGCAACGACGATCTTGTCGCCCACTCTTGCATAACGGCGGCGTGTACCACCCAACACACGGATACAAAGAACCTCCTTTGCACCGCTGTTGTCTGCCACCTGTAAACGTGATTCCTGCTGTATCATTGTTACTTAACTTTTTCTACGATTTCTACTAATCTCCAGTTCTTAGTCTTGCTCAAAGGACGAGTCTCCATGATACGTACTGTATCACCAACGCTGCACTCGTTCTTCTCATCGTGAGCTACGAACTTTGTGGTCTTCTTTACGAACTTGCCGTACATAGGGTGTTTCTCTTTTCTTTCTACTGCAACTACGATAGACTTGTCCATCTTGTTGCTGACCACAACACCTATTCTTTCCTTACGAAGATTTCTTTCCATGGTGAGAATTCAATTTTTAGTTCTGTGCCTCTTTCTCTGCAAGGATTGTCATCATACGAGCGATGTCCTTTCTTACCTTGCTGATCTTTGATGTATCCTCTAATGGAGAGATAGTATGGTTGATCTTCATGTTGTCGAGGTTAGCTTTCTCAAGCTCAATACGCTCGCGCAGATCTGCGATTGACATTTCGCGAATTTCAGATGCTTTCATTTTCCTTTTCTCCATTAAATTATTCTACATAGTCTCTACGTACCACGAACTTCGTAGTAACAGGGAGTTTCTGAGCGCCAAGGCGAAGTGCCTCTCTTGCCACGTCAAGTGCCACGCCCTCAACCTCGATGAGGATACGTCCTGGAGTTACAGGGCATACGAATCCCTCCGGATTACCCTTTCCTTTACCCATTCGCACCTCGGCAGGCTTCTTAGTGTAAGGCTTATCAGGGAAGATTCTGATCCAGATTTTTCCCTCACGCTTCATGTAACGTGAAACAGCCTGTCGTGCAGCCTCGATCTGACGGCCTGTAAGCCAGCAGTTTTCCAAGGTCTTGATACCGAAAGAGCCAAATGCAAGCTGGTTTCCTCTCTGAGAGAGACCTTTCATGCGGCCTTTCTGCTGCCTTCTGAATTTTGTTTTCTTTGGTTGTAACATTGTTCTATTCTTTATAAAAACATTCAAATATCCCTAACTAATTGAGTATCAGCTGGTTGGGCGGAGTGGTCCTCAATTATTGGGTTGCAAAGGTAATCATTTTTCCTGAAACCGCAATACCTTCTGCAAAAAATCTTACATATTTTCTACCAACTTTTTTGAATGCTAAATTACGTATTTTCACACAGTTACAAACATCGTTGAAAACTTTATCCGCACATTTTTGACCAACGCAAAAACGGCATTTTTTCACTTTGGCACACGACCCGGCAAGAGGCCCGGAACCCAGAGACAGGCAAGGATTTTGCAGATGTCGGATGGTTTGCTAACTTTGTACCTGCATGAAAAGACTACATCTATATATAATAGTGATAATGGCCACCATAACGGCATTCGGCCAAAGGACCTGCTGCGCCCAGACGGCAAAACCCGAAGGGAAAGAGATCCTGCACTACATCGTAGAGGGAAAGGATACCATATATATAGATCAGATCAAGGCCTCGAAAGTCTATTCAAGACTGCCCAAGCAGAAAGGCAAGGACTGGAGGAAATACTACAGGCTCGTTCATAACTTCAGCAAGACATATCCATATGCGCTGGCGGCGCGCAAAATTGTGGCGAGGGCCGACAGTACCATTGCAGCCGACAAACTCAAGCGCACAAAGAGAGACAAATACATCAACCAGGTACAGAAGGAACTGTTCAACGTGTTTGAGAAACCGCTCAGAGGATTGACGGTCAGCCAGGGCGCACTGCTGATGAAGCTGATAGACAGAGAAATAGGAAAATCATCCTTCGACATCATAAAGGACTACAAGAACGGCATAGCCGCCAGATTCTGGAACGGCATAGCGAAGATGTTCGGATCCGACCTCAGGAAGCCTTACGACCCAGCCGGCGAGGACAAGGAGATAGAGGATCTTGTGGAAATATGGGAAGACGGAGACTTCCCCGCCTTCTATATGTCACTATTCTGGCAGGATCCGCCAATAGTAGAGATTCCGGAAGAGTATAGATAGAACGGCGAACCGGACATCCAGTCTTTCAGAACAATGAAGTCGGCGCCGGCAGGGGTCTTCATTGATACGTCACAATGATAATGACCGAAGATAAAGAAGTCAACCTTATGGTTCTTCTCATACTCGGCAGCAAACTTATAAAGAGGCTCCTCCTCACCCTTGAAGACATATTCTTCATGGCGGGAGAGCCTGTTTTTCTTTGACCACCCGTTGCCCAGACGGAACGCGATCCAAGGATGCAGCATGCTGAAGAGGAACTGAAGCACACGGCTATGGAAGACAGCACGCAGGAAACGATATCCCCTCGGTGCAGGACCAAGACCGTCACCATGTCCCAGACAGAACACCTTTCCATCGATATCGACCAGAGCCGGCTGTTCCAGACGCTTCATCCCGAGTTCCTCGAAATAGCTGTATGTCCATACGTCGTGATTTCCCTGGAAGAAATACACATTCACTCCCCTGTCGATAAGGTCTGCCAGAGCTCCGAACACCCTGACATAGCCCTTTGGAACAACATCACGATACTCATACCAGAAATCCCAGATATCCCCCAGAAGATACAGCGCTGCGGTTTCCTCAGGAAGAGATCTGAGAAAATCCACGAAACGAGACTCTCTGGCAGCAGGGTCATCGACCTGCAGTCCCAGATGAACATCCGACACGAAATATGTGTGTTTCCTGTTCATTTATGCAAAGATAAAGATTGCCGCTGCTGCAAGGAGACAGTATAAGGCGAACCAGCTCAGACGCGCCTTCTTGACAAGCGCAATCATCACCTTGCAGGCAAACAGGCCAGAAACAAACGCCGAAACGAATCCGAGCACAAGCGGAAGCGCTCCTACAGACGAGGCGCCGAACTCACCCCCGACAATCTCCAGGAAGGTCTCTCCCAAAATAGGAACGAGAACCATAAGGAAAGAGAACTGGGCCATGACCTCTCTCTTCACTCCACAGATAAGACCTGTAGAGATCGTAGTGCCGGAGCGCGACAGTCCCGGAATGACTGCAAAGGCCTGACCTAGGCCGACAGCCAAAGCCTGCCAGTAAGATATTCCGTTTCTGTATGTGTTTGCGGGGAATATGGACTTATGTCCCGGTCTTGATGCATAGTCTGAAAAGAATAGAAGAAGCGCCGTCATGACAAGCGCCACTCCCACGACAGTTATAGAACCGAAAAGAGACTCCACCTGATCCTTAAAGAAGACTCCGACAACGAATACCGGAATCATGGAAACCACCATCTTAAGGAGATAATCTGTCTGATCATTGCAAACCAACGCACCATTCTCCACCTTGAGACCCTTCAGACCACCGAAGAAGCCTGACAGGAGGTCCCAGATCTGCTTCCTGAACACAACGATAGTGCTGAGCACAGTCGCCGCATGCACCATGGTCGTGAAAAGAAGATCATCGGTCGTCTCGACGCCAAGCAGCACTTTGCCAATCTCCAGATGCCCGCTGCTGCTCACGGGAAGAAACTCGGTCAATCCCTGGATCAGACCGAGAAGTATCGCCTCAAACCACTCCATACTAATTCTTGAAGACCTTCATTATTGCAACAACCTCGATCACTATTCCTAGAATGATCACTATCGGCGCAGCGACCATTCTTCTGAAATCAAACATGGCATAATTGAATACCTGAGGGTCATCGCTACCACCTCCCATCATGAGGATGTATCCTGATATCATTACTATGAGACCGATAAGGAGGAGTCTGAGTCCTCTTGCAGTTATCGGCATTTTTGGGTTATTCTGTTCCATTTCCATTAATAGTATAATTCAGCTTTCTTCAATGAGACAAGCTTATTTACAACAAAATATGTGCTGGTAACACAGATTACCAGTCCAGATACGAGCACTATGGCCATGACCAGAAGCAGGAGATCAAGACGGAAGATCTCAAACAGCTGCTCAAATCCGTTCCTGAGGAAGAACAGGATCACTATGAGGGCCATGATTGCGACAAAGGCCGAAAAAATACCTTGGAATGCAGACTGGACCAGGAACGGAGCCCTGATGAAAGAGCGGGTCGCACCGACCAGCTGCATGGTATGTATAGTGAACCTTCGGGCATAGACGTTAAGCCTCACGGTATTGTTTATGAGCACGTAGGAGATAAAGAGCATGAGTCCGATAAAGAACGCGAGAATGAGCGATATCTTGCTCAGGTTGGCATTGAGGGCATCCACCAACGAAGCCTGGTAATTGACTTCCGCAACAAGAGGCGATTTGGAAATCTCAGCCTTCACCACCTCAAGGCTGTCGGACGAAACATAATCAGCATCCAACGTGATCTCTATCGACGCAGGAATCGGTGACGTCTCGAATATGTCGACGAAATCCTCTCCAAGAAGTTCAGCAAGCTCAGTCTGACCCTGCTCTTTCGATATGAACGATGCAGTCTTTATATATCTTTCATCAAGCAGGGACTCGGAAAAGGCGATCGCCTTTTCCTCAGGCACACTGTCCTTCATCAGCACCGACACCTGCATGTTTTCCTTGAAATAATCCGATACACTCTTAGCATTGACCAGAAGCATACTCGCAACCCCTACCAGAAGAAGCACGAGACTGATACTTATTACGGAAGATAGATAGGCATTGGCAAGCCTCCTTCTCATTATTTTGTTTTCTCCTTTACTCATATGGTCCTCCCAATCGAGGCCAAAGATAGTGAAATATCAAAAAAAATGATTATCTTTGTTGAGATTTTGTCATTAAAAACCAACAGTATGGATAATTCTGTAAAAAGAGTCCTTTTTGTCAATTCGGAGATATTCCCATACCTCCCTGAATCACCTATTGCAAACATCGGAAGATACCTTCCTCAGGGCATACAGGAGAGAAAGAAGGAGATCAGGTCATTCATGCCAAGATATGGCTGCATCAACGAAAGGAAGAACCAGCTGCACGAGGTTATCCGCCTTTCAGGAATGAACATCGTCATCAACGATGTAGACAGACCACTGGTAATCAAGGTTGCGTCAATCTCTTCCGCAAGAATGCAGGTATATTTCATTGACAACGACGACTACTTCCACCGCAAGAGCATCTATCGCGACGATAAGGGCGAATTCTTCAGCGACAACGGAGAGAGAGCTATCTTCTTCGCACGCGGAGTCCTTGAGACCATCAAGAAGCAGAGGTGGGCACCGGATATTATCCATTGTCAGGGTTGGATTTCGCACGTGCTCCCGCTTTACCTTAAAAAAGCATATATCGACGACCCTATATTCTCCAACAGCAAGATCGTACTCTCGCTGTATGACGACACTCCTAAGGAAAGCTTCCCTGCCGACCTCAAGGAAAAGATCATGATGGGCAACATTTCGGACAAAGACGTGGAAATCCTCAGCGACCCTTCGGGCATGAATCTTGCGAAACTCGCCGCCAGCTACTCGGACGGAATCATACTCGGATCCGAAGGAGTGGACGAAGAACTGGTGAAATTCTGCAAGGAGTCAGGACTTCCAATCCTCGACTACAACGCAGAAGCAATCACAAGCGGTTCATACATAGAGGATTACAACAGTTTTTACAGTCAGATATAATGAATTTAAGTTCTTTTGGCAGAGTAGGCCGTCTTGCGGCTATCGGTGCGATACTGCTATTCTCTGCATCATGTATACAAGTAAACGAGCAGCTCGGAGAAAACCTCATCCCGACAGACCAGAAATGGGACGTGTATCCGCAGGAGGCAGCGCCTCTTAAGGACATTCGCCTGCAGATGGCCGACAGCCTTTCGGGCTACAGCTCCACAAGATTCACATTCGGAGCAGTTACAGACGATCTTATGGGCACAACAATAAAGAGCACCAGCTTCACGCTTGTGCCGGTTATTGACACCCTTGACTTCGGTAAAAACACTCAAATTACCGGATTTCATTTTTCTGCGGCAAAAGATACTCTTTCGACAGTATACGACAACCAGAGAGGAATTATCCAGAACATATACGTATACGAGCTCAAGCAGGCGCTTGACTCTACAGTAATGTATTCCGGAGTCTTTGATAAAGAGAAATATGTGGATATGACTTCCGTCATCACCGAGGGCATACCTGTTTACGACGGCGGAGACTCGCTCAGCTTTGAGTTCAGCAGAGAATATGCGGAAAGTCTCATTGAGAGGCTCAAAAAGACAGATCTTGACAGCCTTGAGATATACGTCCAGGGCGACGAGGCTAACGGTATAGCAGGAATTCCCGGAATCTACATCACTACAGACACACCTGCCGACCTCGGAGGAAGAATCAATATGTTCGAGCTCGCTCTCGATTACGACAATAACTATTATATCACCGGAAACTACGCAGAGCTCAAGTTCCGCGCTGATTACGGAGAGAGAAAGGATGTAGACACTTCTTTCGTGTTCTTCTTCGGTCCTGGAGACTTCGTAAAGAATCTTGGAAGGAACGAGGAAATCACCCAGTTCGCATTCAACACTGGCCTGCATCTGTACGAGGCCAACGACATCCTCAGCGTCGAGACTATGCGCAAGGGGGAAGTCGTGGCAAAAGACAAGATCTACGTCGAAGGCGGAAGCGGAGTGAAGCCTGTAATCAAGGCTGCCGAGATCAGAGAGATTATCGAGGCTCAGATGATGGCAGCAGGTATCACAGATATCAGAGAGGCTGTTATCAACAAGGCGACCATCATTCTACCATACAACGTAAACGGCGACTATGATCTCCTGGACAAGTACCCTGATATCCTCAGTCCTACAGTAAAGCTCAGGAGCAGCACAGGCAACTTCGTGACATACGCCGGTCTTACTGATGCCAGCATCTCGACTGAGAACCAAGGTGACATCAACAGATCGCTCAGCCTATATTCTCCGGACATCAGCCACCACGTGCAGGAAATCATGAAGCTGAAAAAGGACGAGAACTACGAGAAGAATATAGAAAAGTACGATATCTGGTTCCTTGTAATGCACGAAGAAACCGTCGAGACCGAGAACAATAGCTCAATGAACGACCTCTACCAGAACCTCATGTACAGTTCATACTATAACAACATGATGTATGATCCATACGGATATGGCTACGGTTACGGTGGATATGGCGGATATGGCGGCTACGGTGGCTACGGTGGATATGGTGGATATGGTGGCTACGGCTACAACAACTACTATAACTACATGATGATGGCTGCTATGGCTGGATCATACAACCAGACAAGCGAGAAGTCAACCGTAGAGTTGGATAAGGACAGATACTACAGATGTACTCTCAACGGACCTGAATATGACGGAACACTTGAGGAACTGCCAAGACTGAAAGTTACTTTCTCAGCCCCGAAATCAGCTGAGAACTAGAACAAAAATAAAGGACCAATCTGATGATCGGTCCTTTATTTTTTATTTAGCAAAAATTATTTTGCGTTTACCTTGTCCTCGATGTACTTGATAGCATCGCCTACTGTAGTGATCTTGTCACCAGCATCCTCGTCTGGAATTTCAATTCCGAACTTCTTCTCAAACTCCATGATAAGGTCTACGATATCAAGAGAATCAGCTCCGAGGTCATTCTGGAAGCTAGCGTTCTCTGTAATCTCAGCTGCAGGAACACCGAGCTTGTCAACGATGATATCCTTTACATCCTGTGCAATGTTAGCCATAACGTTAAATGTTTAAATTAATATTTATATTCTAATACACGTATTTGCGCTAAAACTGTGCAAATTAAATAAAAAAAATCCGAAAATAAAAATTTTACTCCCGACTGAGCTTCAACCACACCCTGAAGCCGTTCAAGGAATTAAGAAGATAGAACACCCACATGATGACCATGACTGCAGCATGTGCCTCACCTCTGATCACGCAGATGGACCACATGACCACACTGATGACATTCGTGATTATCCACAATGCCCACTGTTCCATGAATGCGAGCGCCATAAGTGCCTGAGCAACAATGCTGAGGACCGTAGTTGCAGAATCCTTAAACGGCTGGGGATCTCCAAAATGCTTAAGAACATATCCTACAGCTATTACTCCTGCAGCACAACCCAGCGCAAGAATCGCGCGCTGGTGCCATGTGAAGCGTCGGGCCTTTACCTGGACGCCAGCACCACCGGCTTCCGCCTCAGAAACGGCCGCTCCCCTCTTGCGCCACTGCCACCAGCCTATGAACTGCATTGGGACATAATAGAGGGCGTTAAGCGCCGCATCGCCATAGAGTGAAGCCTTATATGATATGTAGGCGTACATAGATACATTGATGATACCGAAAAGGTAATTCCATATGTTTCCTTTTGCCACAAGCACAACGCAAAGCACACCAGCTATTCCGGCTACTGATCCGACTATATCAACATTACCCGACAGAGCGGAATAAATTATATTCGAAGCGATGACTCCTATAATCAGGAACCAGTCGTAGAGGGAAAGTACCTTATTATTCATCTTTCTTGCTTAAATGTTCCTTTATCTTCCTTGCCAGGGATTCTCCTACAAGCGCTGCTATATCCGCCTCTGAAGCGGCAGCAATACGGGGAACGCTGCCAAAATGCATGATTAGACGCTGCTCTGTCTTAGGTCCTACACCTTTTATGCTGCTCAATACGGATTCTACCTGGGCCTTGCTTCTGAGCTTACGATGGAATGTTATACCGAATCTGTGGGCCTCGTCTCGTATCTGCTGAAGGACCTTCAGAGCCGGAGAATTCTTATCTATGAACATAGGATGAGGATCGCCTACGCGATAAACCTCCTCCATGCGCTCGGCAAGTGCTATGAGAGTGACTTTGTCTATAATTCCAAGCTCACACAGGGCCTCATATGCAAAAGCAAGCTGGCCTTTTCCGCCGTCTATGACAATCAGCTGAGGAAGATCCTCCGGATTCTCCTCCAGCATGCGCGAATATCTGCGGTTGACGACCTCCTTCATCGTCGCATAGTCATTGGCCCCGACCACAGTCTTGACCTTGAAATGCCTGTAATCCTTCTTGGAAGGGGCTGCTTCACGGAAGACGACGCATGCCGATACTGAGTTCGTTCCCTGAATGTTGGAGTTATCGAAACACTCTATATGAACAGGAAGAACAGGCATATTCAGCTGCTTCTGGAGTGATTCCATAACCATGTTCTTATAGGCATCCGGGTCGGTATGCTCCTGCTGCCTGAGTGCATTCAGACGCATCTCCTTAGCGTTTCGCGCGCTCAATTCAAGCAGGGCAAGCTTGTCTCCACGGGCTGGCACGCGGAACTCTGTTCCTTCTATTTCCATGTCAGGCAGGAACGGCACTATGACCTCGTCGGACAGTTCTCCGAACTTGCTCTGTATCTCTGCTATAAACATAGCCAGCACTTCCTCCTTCTCCTCCTCGATCCTGAGCTTGAAGCCGAGATTGAGTGACTGTATGACTGCGCCACCACGGATCCTCATGAAATTACCGAAGGCATCCGACTCATCGATAACGAGAGAGAACACATCCACATCACCTACGGACGCATTAGCAACCACAGACTTGCTGTAATGGTTCTCCAGAGACTGCATCTTCTTCTTATAGACCTCAGCCTGCTCGAACTCCAAAGCCATTGCGGCTTCTGTCATCAGCTTCTTATAATGCTGTATGATCTCCCTTCCGCCGCCTTTGAGCAACGATACGATCTCCTCTATATTCTGATTGTACTCCTGCTGGGAAATACCGCCCACACAGCATCCCAGACACTTCTTCACATGGAAATATGTACAAGGTCGGATCTTGTGGTGCAGAATCACATCCGAGGTTATCTTATGCTTGCATTGACGCAGCGGATACACAGAATGTATGAAGTCCACAAGATTGCGGGCGTGAATCACGCTGCTGTAAGGACCGAAATAGCGGGAACCGTCCTTGACCATCTTGCGGGTAAGGAACACCTTCGGAAACTCGTCTTTGCTCACGCATATCCATGGGTAGGTCTTGGAATCCTTCAGAAGGATATTATAGCGGGGCTTGAACTGCTTGATGAGATTATTCTCAAGCAGCAAGGCATCTGCCTCGGAGTCAACGACCGTATACTGGGCGTCGGCGATCTTCGACACCATCACGGCAGTCTTGCGCGTAAGCCTATCAGGCGACACGAAATACTGCGCCACCCTCTTATGCAGGTCCTTTGCCTTACCCACATAAATCACATTCCCCTCAGCGTCATAATACCTGTATACGCCAGGGGAATGTGGAAATAGCTTTATTTTTTCTTTAAGTTCCATTCAAACTCTTTGTCATGGGTTATAGGTGTAGGTGACATGCCACCCCCGGCTAGGGGGTGAGTGAGTGCCGAAGGCACGGGTCGGGGGTCACCGGAACCTATGACCCATGACAAACTGACTACTGAATGAATTCAGAAACAGCCTCCTGAATGCCCTCAAGACCGTGGAAGCCCCTCTTGAGGATGGTTCCGTCAGGACCGATGAGCATAAGGTGAGGAATGCCCTCAACACCATAAATGTCAGTTGGGATCTGACCGCAGTTGTTGATGTGGAGCCAATCCATTCCGAGCTCTGCTGCTGTCTCGATTGTATGCGACTGAGGCTTTCTCTCCCATACGGCAAGGCTGAGTACCTGAAGACCCTTGTCCTTATACTGCTCATACACCTGCTGGATGTTAGGAATCTCACGGCGGCAAGGTCCGCACCAAGGCGACCAGAAGTCAACAAGCACATATGTACCCTTTCCTACATAGTCAGAGAACTTCACCTCCTGCTTGAGCGGCTGAGGATCCATGCTTCTGTCATAACCATAAACGTGCTCTACTGTAAAATCAACAAACATGCTGCCCTCAGCAGTAGCCTTTCTTGCTTCAACACCCTTCTTTATGAATGCCACATTCTCGTCCTGAAGCATTTCTTCCGGCATCTTTGCAAGGATTTCCTCGATCTGATCATCCTCGATCATTCCATAAAGGTTAAGGAGCACCTGTCTTGCCACATCGTTGTCAGCATTCTTCTTAGCTGCCTTGAGGTTAAACTCCTTATACTTCTCGATGAATTCCTCATAATAAGCCTGAGCCTTCTCCTGATCACCTGAAAGCGAATCCATCATAACCTGGAATTCTGAAACCATAGCCTCGTGAGCCGCCTCATAGGCCTGAACCTTCTCCTCTGGAGTCTGGCATGCAGCCACTGCTACCGCTGCAGCTGCGAATAAAAATGTACGAATCTTCATATTTTTATACAATTTGTTTTTAAGATTGCCACGTCACTACGTTCCTCGCTCATCGACGAAGTCGCTGAAGCGCATGCGAAAGAATGACGTGCGATGCATCATTCATGATGCCTTGTGACAAATATACGAAAAAGGGATGGCATTTCTGTCATCCCTTCTTCATAATATTTAGAGTTACAATTACTTGTTCTCTCTGCGGTTGTTGCGGCCACCACGACGACGATCGTTGTTACCACGGCCACCACGGTTGTTGCTGCCAGCCTGCTGAGCCTGAGCTGCGATACCTGCGTTAGGAGAGAGGTCCTTCTTACCGTAAACCTCACCGTTGCAGATCCAAACCTTGATACCGAGTACACCTACCTTAGTGTGAGCCTCAGCGAGTGCGTAGTCAATGTCAGCGCGGAATGTGTGGAGAGGTGTACGACCTTCCTTGATCATCTCGCTTCTTGCCATCTCGGCTCCACCGAGACGACCGCTGATCTGAACCTTGATACCCTCTGCACCAACACGCATTGCAGATGCGATAGCCATCTTGATAGCGCGACGGTATGATACACGACCCTCGATCTGACGAGCGATAGAGTCAGCTACGATTGTAGCGTCAACCTCAGGCTTCTTAACCTCGTAGATGTTGATCTGAACATCCTTCTTGGTTACCTTCTTGAGCTCCTCCTTGAGGAGGTCAACTGCCTGTCCGCCCTTACCGATGATCACACCTGGTCTTGCAGCGTGGATTGTTACAGTGATGAGCTTAAGTGTTCTCTCGATAACGATCTTTGAGAGAGAAGCCTTTGCGAGACGGCTTGAGAGATACTTACGGATCTCGAAGTCCTCTGCGATCTTCTCTGCGTAGTTACCACCTACCCAGTTAGAGTCCCAACCACGGGTGATACCGATTCTGTTGCTTATAGGATTAGTCTTCTGTCCCATGATTATGCCTCCTTAGCTGCTGGTTTAACATCGAGGATAACGGTTACGTGGTTTGAACGCTTGCGGATACGACCTGCGCGGCCCTGTGGGCAAGGACGGATTCTCTTGAGAGTACGTCCCTCGTCAACCATGATAGTCTTAACGATAACGTTACCGTTATTCAAATCTTTAGTGTTCTCTGGATTCTTAGCCTCCCAGTTAGCGATTGCACTGCGGAGAAGCTTCTCCAGGTCGATAGAAGCGTGCTTCTTCGAAAATCTGAGGATATCGAGTGCACGGTTTACCTCAACGCCGCGGATGATGTCTGCAACGAGACGCATCTTGCGTGGTGATGTAGGTACATCATTCAGCTTAGCGATAGCTGTCTGCTTCTTTATTTCTTTAAGCCTCTCGGCCATCTGTCTTTTACGAGCTCCCATAATTACTTTTTCATTTTAAAATTACTTACGATTGCCCGAATGGCCTTTGAAAGTTCTTGTTGGCGCAAACTCACCAAGCTTGTGGCCTACCATGTTCTCAGTAACATAAACTGGAATAAACTTGTTTCCATTATGAACTGCGATAGTGTGACCTACAAAGTCAGGAGAAATCATGCTTGCGCGTGACCAAGTCTTGACAACCTCTTTCTTCATGCTACCCTCATTCATAGCAAGAATTCTTTTTTCAAGGGCTTCCTGAATATAAGGACCTTTTCTTAATGAACGACTCATAATCTCTTAATTTATTCCGTTACTTTTTCCTTCTTTCAATGATAAACTTGTTTGAAGTCGCCTTAGGATTACGAGTCTTGTAGCCCTTAGCTGGCAGACCCTTACGTGAACGTGGATGTCCTCCTGATGCGCGTCCTTCACCACCACCCATTGGGTGATCTACTGGGTTCATTACAACACCACGGTTACGTGGACGACGTCCGAGCCATCTCTTACGTCCAGCCTTTCCATGCGACTCAAGGCTGTGATCTGGATTTGACACTGTTCCAACAGTTGCGCGGCAAGATACGAGAACCATTCTTGTCTCACCTGAAGGGAGGCGAAGAATTGCGTGGTTGCCCTCACGAGCTGCGAGCTGAGCGTAAGTACCGGCAGAACGTGCCATAGCAGCACCCTGACCAGGACGAAGCTCAATGTTGTGAATAAGTGTACCGAGCGGAATTTCAGAGAGAGGGAGGGTGTTACCAACCTCAGGTGCAACGCCTGAACCTGAAGCGATCTCCTGTCCTACCTTAAGTCCGTTAGGAGCGATGATGTATCTCTTCTCACCATCTGTATACTGTACCAATGCGATACGGGCGCTACGGTTTGGATCGTACTCGATTGTAAGTACTGTAGCAGGGCACTCGTCCTTTGTACGGAGGAAGTCGATCACACGATACATTCTCTTGTGACCACCACCGATATAACGCATTGTCATCTTACCCTGATTGTTACGTCCACCTGACTTCTTGATTGGCTCAAGAAGGGACTTCTCAGGTCTCTTAGCGGTAATATCGTCAAAAGCACTAATTACCTTATTTCTCTGTCCGGGAGTTACCGGTTTGAATTTTCTTACTGCCATTGCTTAATTACCTTAAATGTTTGCGTAAAAATCAATCTTATCCTCGCCTACAAGTGTCACATAAGCTTTCTTATAGTGATTTGTGCGACCCTTAAGCATACCTGCCTTGGTGTAGCGAGCCTTTCTCTTACCGTGATAGTTTACAGTGTTTACATCTGCTACTGTCACATTGTAAGCCTGCTCTACCGCAGCTTTGATCTGAAGCTTGTTGGCCTCGCGGTCAACAATGAATCCGTAACGGTTCAACTTTTCGCCCTGAACCGTCAACTTCTCAGTTACTATTGGCTTAATTAAAATTCCCATTTCTCAATCGGTTTATCGTCTGATTCTGTCAGCAAGGATATCCTGTACGCCGTCTACGAGAACGAGTGAGTTTGCGTTCATGATAGCGTAAGTGTTGATCTCATCAACAGTGATAACCTTAACCTCTGGAAGGTTGCGAGACGAAAGGTAAATATTTGAAGAATTCTCTGGAAGTACGAAGAGTACCTTTCTTGTACCAGCCTTGATGTTAGCAAGGATCTGGAGGAACTCCTTGGTCTTAGGTGCTTCCATTGTAAACTGCTCTACCATTACGATAGCGTTCTCCTGTGCCTTGTAAGTAAGAGCAGAGAATCTTGCAAGCTGCTTGAGCTTCTTGTTGAGCTTCTTGCGGTAGCAACGTGGCTGAGGACCGAATACGCGTCCACCACCAACATAGATACCAGCCTTGAGAGAACCGTGACGTGCGCCACCTGAACCCTTCTGGCGGATGAGCTTCTTGGTGCTGTAAGCAACCTCGCTACGATCTTTTGTCTTAGCTGTTCCCTGACGCTGGTTAGCAAGATACTGCTTTACGTCGAGGTAGATAGCGTGGTCGTTCGGTGTGATACCGAAGATCTCCTCATTGAGAGTGACTGTCTTAGCGACAGTTCCGTCGATTTTGTAAACTGACAACTCCATAGCTTAGTCCTCCACGATTACATATGAACCCTTAGCTCCTGGTACAGAGCCCTTTACTACGATAAGGTTGTTCTCAGGCATAACCTTGATCACCTCGAGGTTGAACACTGTTACGCGCTCATTACCCATGTGACCTGCCATACGCATTCCCTTGAATACGCGTGATGGCCATGATGATGCACCGAGTGAACCAGGGTGACGAAGACGGTTGTGCTGACCGTGTGTAGTTCCACCTACTCCAGCAAATCCGTGACGCTTAACTACGCCCTGGAAACCCTTACCCTTTGATGTTCCGACTACATCCACGAACTTAACGCCCTCGAAGACGTCAGCTACTGTGAGAGTGTCGCCAAGGTTAAGCTCCTTCTCGAAGTCAGCCTTGAACTCTACAAGCTTGCGCTTAGGTGTGGTTCCTGCCTTTTCAAAGTGGCCCTTAAGAGCCTTGCTGGCATGCTTTTCACTCATTTCGTCATAGGCAAGCTGTACAGCGGCATAACCATCTTTCTCTACTGTACGAATCTGCGTAACTACACATGGACCAGCCTCAATAACGGTGCATGGAATATTCTTTCCATCGGCACCGAAAACGGAAGTCATTCCGATTTTCTTTCCAATTAATCCAGGCATTGGTTTGTTTAATTAATTGATTATAAATAAATTACGTCCCGCTACACATTTTTGCGGGCTGCAAATATACGACTATTATTTTAATTTTCAACACTTTATCGCAAAAAATTGTTCATAACTTTTTTCGCAACAAGCAGCCGCCACGAAAATCGTGACGGCTGCATAGTCAATTATATTATAGCAAGTTAGCTCCTACTTGCATGTGATCATGAGGGTCTGGTCGCCCGCCTGCATGCGGAAGTCACCCGGTTCGAGAGTCCACTCGCCCTCATTGTTCACGAATGCAAGGTCGCTGCCCTTGATCTTGAGAGTCACGGTAACGGTCTCGCCCGGCTGGATCTCAACCTTGTCGAATGCTCTGAGACGTCTGTTCTCGGGAACCATCGAAGCGACCATGTCACGGCTGTAGAGCATCACCACTTCCTTACCTGCCACCTTTCCTGTGTTGGTAACGTCAACTGTAAACACGAGGTCTGTATCAGCACCGAACTCCTGTGCAGAGCACTGGAAGTTGCTATACTCGAATGTAGTGTAGCTGAGTCCGAAGCCGAAAGGCCACTGAACTGAAACGACTGCGTTGTAGTCGTAAGCACCCTGCATTGTGTCTGTCTCCTCGCTCACCTTATAGTCGTATGTAGTGAGGGAAGCCTGATGACGAGGATATGTGTAAGGAAGCTTTGCACTTGGATTCACATCGCCCGCAAGGATGTTTGCGAGAGCATCACCACCGTAGTTGCTTGGGAGGAGGATGTCGATGATACCGTCAGCCAGAGGCTCGATGTCGTTGATAAGGCGAGGACGTCCCTCGTTGAGGATGAGGACGATCGGCTTGCCTGTCTTGGCGAGTGCCTTCACGAGGTTGCGCTGATTCTCCGAAAGGGCGAGGTCTGTAAGGTTACCTGGAGTCTCGCAATACGAGTTCTCACCGATACATGCAAGGATCACGTCCGCATTGCGCGCAGCCCTTACAGCCTTCTCGATCTCAGGAGCGTTCTCCTGCTCATAGCTGCCCTCAGCAACATAAGTGACTCCCTGTTCGAGGATTACATTCTTTGCGCCGAACTTATTGCATACGGCCTCGTAGATTGTGTTGTACTGACCAGCGAATCTGTCTGCCCAGTGTCCCTGCCATGTGTAGCTCCAGCCACCGTTGAGGCAACGCATAGAGTTGGCGTTAGGACCTGTGACGAGGATCTTCTGACCCTTAGCCAAAGGAAGTATTCCATTGACGTTCTTGAGAAGAACTTCTGTCTCCTCAGCCGCATGGAGCGCAGCCTGTGCGAATGCCTCGCAAGCGAAGTCAGGGTAATTCTCAAGAGGAGTATTAGGTGTCTCGAACAGACCGAGACGGTATTTAAGCCTGAGGACTCTGCGCACAGCGTCGTTGATACGGTCCATTGATACTCTGCCCTCGTCAACAAGCTCCATGAGAAGAGTTGTAAACTCGACGTCATAAGGCTCCATTGTCATGTCGATGCCGGCGTTGATCGCGATCTCGATCGCCTCCTTCTTATCTGCCGCAACAGCCTCACGGGTATAGAGGTTGTTGATGTCAGCCCAGTCGGTTACGATCATACCGTCCCAGTTCAGACCTTCCTTGAGCCATCCTGTGAGGAGCTCCTTGTTGGCGTGTACCGGAATGCCGTTGATGCTGGCGCTGTTGACCATGATGGTGAGGGCGCCGGCCTCTACCGCTGCCTTGAACGGAGCGAAGCACTTTTCGCGGAGCTCCGACTCAGGGATGTATGCCGGAGTCCTGTCCTTGCCTGTGCGTGCCTGGCTGTAGCCCATGAAGTGCTTTGCAGACACAGCGATGTTGTATGGACCTACATGGTTAGGGTCGTCACCCTGGAATCCGCGTACGGCAGAAGTCGCCATGACGGCATTCACAAGGGCATCCTCTCCATAGTTCTCCCAGACGCGTGGCCAGCGTGGGTCGCGAGCCATGTCGAGGGTTGGAGAATATGTCCAAGGACAGTTCGATGCGCGTGTCTCATACGCAGTGATCTTTGCTGCCTTATATGCCAGATCAGGATTGAAGGAAGCACCTACATTGATGTTCTGCGGGAAGAATGTTGCGCCGAGTGTGTAAGTCGCGCCATGGTTCTGGTCAAGACCGTATACGCACGGAATACCAATCTCCCTCATGGATACTTCCTGAACAAGGCCGATGATCTCCTGCCATTTCTCAGGTGTCTGAGCAACTACCGGAGTGTTGAGGATGGAGCCGACCTTATACTTTCCGATCACATTCTCCACCTTATCCACGTCCATGACCCACTCGTTTCCTTCCCAATGACCGAGCATGTCGATTGCGATTTCAGTCATCTGGCCGACCTTCTCCTCCAGGGTCATGCCTGCAAGAGTATTCTCGACCGCCTTTTCAATTTCCGGATCCACCGGAATCGCAGGCTCCACGGCGTTGCCGCCACATGAAGCCAAGCCTACGCATGCGGCCATCGCCGCAATAAGAAAGTTCAATCTTTTCATATGTCGTTGTTTAGTGTAATTTTCAATGTGGTTCACAAACATACTAAAACTTTCTATATTTATCACTATCTTTGCGCGGATATATAATATATAGGTATATGCTGCTCGCCGCTTTCGATTTTCTGCAGATGAAGGTTGCCGACATTCTCGACATCCTTCTGCTGGGCATTATCATCTTCCTGCTGTTCAAATGGCTCAGAGGCACCTCTGCCATGAGTATTTTCGTGGCCATCGTATCACTTTATATGATCAGAGTCATCGTCGGAGCATTCGACATGAGGCTCATGGTTGCGATCATGGACATGATACTGGATGTCGGCGTGCTTGCCATCATCGTGATCTTCCAGCCTGAGATCAGAAAGTTCCTGATAAGGCTCGGAAACAGATACATGAACAACGCCAAGGGAAGAGCGATAATCGACAAGCTGACCGGCAAGGAGAAGAAGCAGGTAACCGTAAGCGAAGAAGTGAACGACCTTACCGAGGCATGCCGCAGAATGTCCGAAGACAAGACCGGAGCGCTGATCGTCATTGCACATAAGAACACGCTGGACGAAATCATCAGCACCGGCGACAGGATAGACGCCGGCATCCATCGCCGCCTGATCATGAACCTGTTCTTCAAGAACTCCCCTCTTCACGACGGAGCGGTGGTGATCTCAGGAGACAGGATAGTAGCTGCACGATGTACGCTCCCTATTACCGAGAGGACCAATCTCCCTGCAAACTACGGAATGAGGCATAAGGCTGCGATCGGCATTACCGAAGAAAGCGACGCGGACGTGGTGGTAGTATCGGAAGAGACCGGAAGGATATCATTCGTCAAGGGTGGCAAAGTGACACCGATAAACAACATTAACGAGCTCAAGCTGATGCTTGGAGCTTCATTTGGAGAAGAATAAGGATGACAATTGACAAAAGGCTGGAGCAGAAGCTGGGATTCGACCGCGTAAGGCAGATAATCTCTGACAGGTGCTCCACTGCATATGCTACGGAGAGGACTGCGACAGAAACCTTCTCCACAGACCCTGCCGAGATACGCAGGAGGCTGGTGCTGACAGATGAGATGAGGCTCATCATGATGTTCGAGGACAGCTTCCCGTCGGGAGGATTCATTGACTGCATAGATTTTCTCAAGCCGCTGGAGAGAAGCTCTTCGGCGATCGACCTCATATCACTTAGAAAGCTGAGGACCATGCTCGACACGCTCAGGAAGGTAACGAACTTCTTCAGCGGTGTCAAGGACGGCGTGTACCCGCACCTCAAGCGCATGGCCGCACCGATCATGGGATTCCCGGAGGTGCAGAGAAGGATAGACGCCATCATCGACAGGTACGGCGAGGTAAAGGACACCGCCTCTGACGAGCTTTACTCGATCAGGAAGTCGCTCCGCGAGAAGGAAGGAGCCATTTCGCGCAGGATGAGCGCCATTCTCAAGAAGGCGCAGGAGGAAGGCATTGTCGACAGCGATGCCGGAGTGTCTGTCAGAGACGGAAAGATGCTGATCCCTGTCAGCGCGGCAAACAAGAAGCGCATACCGGGATTCATATACGACGAGTCTGCATCCGGAAAGACAGCATTCATCGAGCCTGCCGAGGTCGTGGAACTGGACAACCAGATCAAGGAACTCCAGTTCTCGGAGCAGCGCGAGATCGTGCGCATCCTTTATGAATTCTCGGAATTCCTTCGTCCATATATTCCTGACCTTGTAGAGTCAGCAAAATATCTCGGCGAGATCGACTTCATCATGGCGAAGGCGCAGATCGCTCTGGACTTCATTGCGGGAATGCCGATAATCTCCGAGAACGGGGAGATGAACCTGCGCAAGGCAAGGCATCCGCTTCTTGAGCGCGCCCTGAAGAAGGAGAGGAAGGAGATCGTGCCGCTGACTGCAACTCTTTCGGAACAGAAGCACATCCTCCTCATCTCGGGACCCAACGCCGGAGGTAAGTCCGTATGCCTTAAGACTGTCGGACTGCTCCAGTACATGTTCCAGTGGGGAATGCTCATACCTACTTCCGAGACATCGGAGATGATGGTCTTTGACCGTATCATGGTGGACATCGGAGACGACCAGTCGCTGGAGAATGACCTCAGTACATACAGCTCGTTCCTCATGAATATGAAGGACATGCTCGCAAAGGCGGACGACAAGACCCTCGTGCTTATCGACGAGTTCGGATCGGGTACCGAGCCGGCTGCCGGCGGAGCGATCGCCGAGGCGATCCTTGCGGAGCTGGACAGCAGAGGCGCATATGGAGTTATAACAACGCACTATACTAACCTCAAGCTCTACGCTTCAAGCGGAGAGAACGGAGTAGTGAACGGAGCGATGATGTTCGATGTGAAGAACATCGCGCCGCTGTTCAAGCTGGAGATGGGTCTGCCGGGCAACTCGTTTGCGTTCGAGCTCGCCAGGAAGACCGGACTGCCTGAAAGCATCATCAAGGACGCTGAGGCTCGTGCCGGAGAGGAGTTCGTGGGCATAGAGAGGAACCTCAGGAAGATAGCACGCAACAGAAGGGCCTTAGACGAAAAACTCGAGAGGATCAAGCATACCGACAAGACTCTGGAAAGTATCACTGACAAGTACCAGAAGGAACTCCAGCAGATCAAGCAGCTGAAGAAGGAGATAATCGACCAAGCTAAGAAGGAGGCTGAGGAGATCATCAGGAAGGCTAACAAGCAGGTAGAAAGCACCATCAAGACCATCAAGGAGTCACAGGCTGAGAAGGGTGCGACCCAGGAGGCACGCAAGGAGCTTCAGGGATTCCTCGGACTGCTGAGTGCGAAGAAGGAGAAGGAGGAGAAGGAAAGAGAGGATTATATCGAACGCAAGATCAAGCAGATCGACGAGCGTCGCGCAAGGAGGGAAAAGAGGAAGGCGCAGAAGGCCGACGAGAGGACCCAGCAGGAGCTTCGCGAGCAGCAGGCGGAGCAGGAGCGCATGGAGGCGTTCCGCACGGCGCCGCTTAAGGTCGGAGAGAAGGTGCGCATCAAGGATAACGGCATGGTGGGAGAGGTCACCAAGGTGTCGGCTAAGGCCGTTGTGGTGATTGTGGGCAACATCAGCACGAAACTGCCGCATGACAAGGTGGAGAGAATCACTTCCAATGAGTTCAAGAGTGCGGTCAAGGAGGTTTCAAGACCTGCTGCTGCCATAAAACTCGATACGTCTATCAATGAGAGAAAGCTTAACTTCAGCACTGAGCTTGATGTGCGTGGCGAAAGACTTAACGATGCGGTTGAGAAGGTTACAAGGTACATTGACGATGCTGTGATGGTGGGAGTGTCCAGCGTGAGGATTATCCACGGAAAGGGCACCGGAGTGCTCCGAGATGAGCTTCAGAAGCTGATCAGGACGATTCCGGGCGTGGCGTCAGTGCGCGACGAGCACATCCAGTTCGGCGGTACGGGAGTGACAATAGTTAATTTTGAGTAATATTATGAGAAAAATTTTGATGGTATGCGCTGTGGCGGTGATGGCTGTGGCGTGCGGAGGGAAGGGAGGCGGAAAGGCCGACGGTCCTGAAGCGGTCGTTACGGCTTTCAGCAAGGCTGTGGCTGCAGGTCAGTGGGAGGAGGCTTATGGACTTTGCGACACCTTGTCCATGAAGGAGTACATTTCGGCAAACCGTCAGGCGTGGGAGTATCTGGAGAAGGCGGACAGCAATGCCATGAAAATTGCAGCGGAGCTGATGGGGCAGGCTGTCGTCGAGGTCATCGATGTCGAGAAGGTAGATGGCGGCCGTCAGGTACACTATGCCATAGAGTTGGAAGGAATGCGCAAGGAGCGCAAGGCTATTGTGATGAAGAACGAGGAGGGAGCATGGAAGGTAACAGCAATTACAGACGCCAACTAGGAAAGCAGGGAGAAGATATCGCATGCGCATTTCTGGAGGGTCTGGGACATCAGATTCTTGAGAGGAACTGGAGGAGTGGGCACCTGGAAATCGACATAATCTCCATTGGAGCTGATGGAATACATTTTGTAGAGGTCAAGACCCGCCGGCTGAGCATACAGGCACCGCCGCAGAACAACGTGGACAGGACCAAGCAGGCGAACATAGTCAAGGCTGCAGGCCGATACCTCAAGAGCGGAAAAGGAACGCCCTACGGGTGCATGGAATGCATGTTCGACGTGGTGGCCATAACCTTCGAGGGCAGCGAGCATAAGACCGAATGGTTTCCACAAGCGTACATACCTTTATATATATAAGGAACAAACACTTAAGCTAATGAATATAAACAATTGTTATTGCGTGATCATGGCAGGAGGATCCGGTACAAGGTTCTGGCCTGTCAGCAGGGCTTCCAAGCCAAAGCAGTTCATTGACATAGCCGACACGGGGAAGACCTTCCTGCGCCAGACCTATGAGAGATTTCTGCAGGTGGTACCTCAGGAGAACATCCTGGTGGTGACAGCGCAGAAGTATGCAGATCTGGTGAAGGAACAGATTCCTGAGCTTGACGGAGGCAACCTGCTGCTGGAGCCATACTCACGAAACACAGCCCCATGTATCGCTTACGCGACATACAAGTTGCTGCAGAGGGATCCTGAAGCACGCGTTGTAGTGACACCGGCCGACCATGCCATCGACAACGAGGAGCTTTTCGCAGAGACCATCAGAAAGGCATTCGGATACATTGCCGAGAATGATGTGCTCATGACTCTCGGAGTCGTGCCTACAAGACCTGACACGAACTACGGTTACGTTCAGGCAATCGGCGGCAAGGAAGCATATAAGAGCGACGAACCTATGCAGGTGAAGACATTCACCGAGAAGCCTGACAAGGACATGGCTACGCTCTTCATCAGCACCGGAGAGTTCTTCTGGAATGCCGGTATCTTCCTCTGGAAGGCCAGCACCATCAAGAGCGAGATGGAAAGACACCTTCCTGAGGTCACAGGACTCTTCAACGGATGGGAGATGGCTCTCGGATCGAAGATCGAGGGAGAATTCATTGCCAGAGCGTTCACAGACTGTCCTAATATCTCGGTGGACTACGGTGTAATGGAGAAGACCGACAGGGCGTGGATCTATCCTGTGAAGTTCGGCTGGAGCGATATAGGAACATGGGAGTCTCTCTACACTCTTCAGGAGAAGGACAAGGACGGCAATGCCATCGCAGTGGAGAAGACCCTCATGGAGGAGTCAAAGAACACCCTGATACTTTCTACAGACAAAGGCAAGCTCATTGCTGTCAAGGGACTTGAGGGATTCATGGTAATCGACACCCCGGACGCCCTTGTTATCTGTCCGAAGGACGACAGAAGCTTCAAGGACTTCATCTCTGGCATCGCAATGCCGGAATTTGAAAAATACCGTTAATTGTCATCCTGAGCGAAAGCGAAGGATCTCATAAACTAAGAAACATACTATGGAAAAAAGAATACAGGCCGACATGGTATCGGCAATGAAGGCAAAAGAAACCGTAAAGCTCGCATCACTCAGAGCCATCAAGGCGGCGATCATGCTCGCAAAGACAGCTGAAGGTGCTACAGGAGAAGTTACCGACCAGGAGATCGTAAAGATCATCCAGAAGCTCGTGAAGCAGCGCAAGGAAAGCGCTCAGCAGTACACAGACGCAGGCCGTCCGGAGCTCGCAGAGAACGAGCTCGCAGAGGCAGCCGTAATGGAAGTATATCTTCCTAAGCAGCTCAGCGAGGCTGAACTCGAAGCAGAACTCGCAAAGATCATCGCAGAGGTTGGAGCAACCAAGCCACAGGACATGGGTAAGGTCATGGGCGTAGCGACAAAGAAGCTCGCCGGCCTCGCAGACGGACGTGCTATCTCAGCTACTGTGAAGAAGCTCCTTGCATAAGTAGCACTTAAATGTCTGACATTTAACTGATTATATGATTAAGGGTAGGTGTTTTTACCTACCCTTAATCATATAACAACATATTGTTCAGCAACTTACGTGCTTCCCTTCAAATCGCATCATTTAAACATGATCTGACCATCCTGGATGGTGACGGTGATGGCGGAGTCGCGGCGGACGTGGCCGTCGAGGATGGACTTCGCCAGGAGGTTCACAAGTTCCTTCTGCATGAGGCGCTTGATTGGGCGGGCACCATATGCAGGTTCATAGCCCTTAGTGCTCATGTAGTCTTCAAACTCAGTGGTGAATTCCAGCGTTACCCCATTCTCCGAGAGCTTTTCCTGAAGATCGCGCATCTGCATCCTGAGGATGTCACGGATGTCGGACTGGGAGAGCGGTTCGAACATTATAACCTCATCGATTCGGTTGAGGAACTCAGGACGGACCGTGCGCTTCAATACTTCAAGGACCTCCCCACGACAGTCTGACAAAAGCTTGTCTTTTACAGATTTCTCGACTTCGCTCGAAATGACAGATGAACTCTCCAATTTGTCATTTCGACCGACCGTAGGGAGTGGAGAAATCTTTTCCATATAAGACTGTATGATGTCGGCACCGACATTGGAAGTCATGATGAGAATCGTGTTCTTAAAGTCCACCGTACGTCCCTTGTTGTCGGTCAGGCGACCGTCATCAAGTACCTGCAAAAGGATGTTGAAGACGTCCGGATGAGCCTTCTCTATCTCATCAAGAAGCACCACAGAATACGGCTTACGCCTTACCGCCTCGGTAAGCTGGCCACCCTCATCATATCCCACATAGCCCGGAGGCGCACCTACGAGACGGCTGACGGAGTGACGCTCCTGGTATTCGCTCATGTCGATACGGGTCATCATGTTCTCATCATTGAACAGGAACTCGGCAAGAGCCTTCGCAAGCTCAGTCTTACCGACACCGGTCGTTCCCATGAACAGGAATGAACCGATAGGCCTCTTCTCATTCTGAAGACCTGCACGCGAGCGGCGGACTGCATCGGACACCGCCTCGATGGCGGCATTCTGTCCCACTACCCTCTTATGCAGCTCGGTCTCCATCCTGAGCAGCTTCTCCCTCTCGCTCTCAAGCATCCTGCGCACAGGTATGCCTGTCCATTTAGCCACAACTTCAGCAATATCCTCAGGAGTTACTGCTTCTGTTATTATAGGGTCCTCTATAGAAGACTGCTTCAATGTAAGTTCATCTATCCTCTTCTGGGTCTCTGCCATCTTGGCATAGCGGATCTCCGCTACCTTGCCATAATCTCCAGCCCTTTCGGCATTATGAGCTTCTATCTTATAATCCTCCATCGTCTGGCGTGCAGCCTGGAGCTCTGAGAGTATCTTCTTCTCCTCTTCCCAACGCTTTCTCAATGAATCGCGCTGAGCATTCAGTTCCTTAAGTTCGGACTTGATCTTATCCATCTTCAAGGATACGCCTTCGCGTCTAATGGCCTCCTTCTCGATCTCAAGCTGGCGGATGCGGCTGTCAAGCTCGGCAATAGGTTCCGGAACGGAGTTCATCTCCAGACGGAGCTTGGAAGCCGCCTCATCAACCAGGTCAATAGCCTTATCAGGAAGGAATCGGGTAGTGATATACCTATGAGAAAGTTCTACTGCCGCAATCAGGGCATCGTCCTCGATGCGCACCTTATGGTGGTTTTCGTACCTCTCCTTAAGTCCGCGCATGATGGAGATCGAGGCAGCAGGAGAAGGTTCGTCAACCATGACCATCTGGAATCGCCTTTCAAGCGCCTTGTCCGTCTCGAAATACTTCTGGTACTCATCCAATGTAGTAGAGCCGATTGTCCTGAGCTCACCGCGCGCGAGGGCTGGTTTGAGGATGTTGGAGGCATCCATTGCTCCGGAAGTACGTCCGGCACCTACAAGGGTATGAATCTCGTCTATGAACAATATAACTTCTCCCTCACTGTCGACGACTTCCTTGACCACGCCCTTAAGACGCTCCTCAAACTCACCCTGATACTTCGCTCCTGCAATCAAGGCACCCAAATCCAATGAATATATAACCTTGGTGCGGAGGTTTTCAGGCACATCCCCATCTACTATCTTCTGCGCGATACCCTCGGAAATAGCTGTCTTTCCTACGCCCGGCTCACCGACCAGAATAGGATTGTTCTTAGTCCTTCTGCTGAGTATCTGCAGCACCCTTCTTATTTCCTCATCCCTACCGATCACAGGATCAAGCTTACCTTGTACAGCCCTCTCGTTAAGGTTAACAGCAAATCTGCTGAGATTTTCATATTTATTCTCTGCCATATCTTGACTTATTAAATTACACAATGCAGTTATAGCCGTCTGCTCGTGAACAGACGGCTATAATAAGTCAAAATATATTCCAAACGCCTATCACTGACAATTTGTCAGTGTTGGCATTTACTACTCAGCGAGTGTATCTGCAGGACTCTCTACCTCTGGAGTTGGGAATGCAACATCCTCAGTAAGCTCGCTCTCAGCACGCTCAGAGAAGTTTACGCTCTTGCTGCTTCCTGTTGTGAATGATGTAGCGATAGATACTACGAAGATGAATACAACGAGACCCCAAGTGATCTTCTCGAGGATGTCAGTAGTCTGACGTACACCGAAAGTCTGGTTACCTGCTGCAAAGTTGCTTGCAAGTCCGCCACCCTTTCCGTTCTGGAGAAGGACAATGAGTGTGATCAGAATGCTGGCGATCAGTACAAGCACTGTCAGAATTGTGAATAATGCGCTCATAATTATCTTTAATCTAATTTATTTCGTCTATTTTTTGAATAAGGGATGCAAAGTAAGCACTTTTTTCTGGATATGCCAAAATTAGTTTTGAATATATTTTCTTTGCCTGGCTGTAATATCCCTGTTCAGCATATATCTGAGCCAATGTTTCAGTATAGAATCCTATGTCTTCCACCACCTCTGCAGCTGTCTGCTCCGGCTTCTCCCTGCGCGCCTTGGCAGCATATCTTGAGAACACGTTGTCCTCCGACGTGCGCACGTTGTCATAATCCTCCTGAGAGAAATAATCACCTACGCCGGCATACACCTTCCTTCCCTCTTCCTTTGCCTGAACTTCCTGCTTTTCAGACAGATATGACTTGATCAGCTTCTCAACATCAGTGTCACTCCAATCACTCCTGGTGCTGGAACGCATGATATCGGAAATTTTCTCCCTTGCACTTATATACATTGCAGCATCGGCATACTGGGCAACATCCCAGCCTTCACCCATGCCCCTCATTCTCTTGCACAACTCCTTCCTCGCGCCACCAAACCACGGATACAGATTGACAACTCCTACCAGCTCGTCAAGAGTAAGCTTCCTTATATCTATATATCCCATTACCTTACCAGTTTGCTACGGTTGCATTGAAAATGTCTTCACACAGCTGTTCAACGATCTCCTCGCAAAGCTGTGACTCTACCGCATCGAGAGACGTCATCGCGTCAAAGTCCGCATAAGCCGAGAACGACTTGTCAGGAAAATCATCCTCAGGATACTTCCTGTTGGTGAACGATATCTTCACATTTACGGTCAGACGGTTTTGCGCCGCCTGTTCGTTAGCAGTCACGGCAGTCGCCTTGACGTCATATCCGGTCACAGCACCGGTAATTTCAAGATCACCCTCCATATCCACGAGCTCCAGTTTGGTCAACTTCAGGAACTTTTCCTGCAGAGCCTCTGTAATCTGATTGCTGAGGGACGGATTCACCTTAAGCGCCTGATATTCGAAGTAATTGATAGTCACAGTCTTGACATCAGGCTGAATCGATGTTCCTGTGAACGAATAGATTCCACACGAGTGCACGATCATTGCCGTAAAAGTCAATGCCACAACGACACCAATGACTGCAAATATGTTTCTTTTCATAGACATCTTCTATTTCTTCTTTTTAATCTCTGCTATCTTACGATAGATTGTCCTCTCCGATATGCCAAGTTCCTTCGCAGCTGCCTTTTTGCTTTTATGTTTCTTCAGCGTCTTTTCTATAAGTTCAAGACTGGCCTCCTTCATGGTCATCTGCTCCGGTTCTGCGACTTCAGGATCTTGATCCTCAGGATCCTGTTCTTCTGGATCCTCGTTATAAGCGCCCTGTGGCTTATCCCATTCCGACACATCATCAGGTGATGGCGGAAGAGCAGGCGGCAACGGCTTACGCATTTCCAATCCAGCACTCTCTATCACCATCTTCAGATAATCGACATCCTGCCTCAACTGATACAAAGTCCTGATTATAGCCTCCCTCTCCCCTGCCTCGAACTTGTCCTGCTGCAAAACGGTTACAGGAAGCAGGTTCGGTTCCTCTTTCGGTATGTACCTTGAAAGAACATCAGCATCGATGATGCACTTATCCGATCCTGGGGCAATTTTTGACGACTCCAATGCTGACACCGCCTCAGCTATGTTCTTGAGCTGCCTGATGTTGCCGGGCCAGCGGTATTTTCTCAGCATGATGGCTGCATCTTCCGTAAGAGACACTTTCGCCATACCGTACTTTGCGGAAAAATCAGAAGCAAATTTGCGGAAAAGCAGATTGATATCAGCCGGACGATCCCTCAGCGCCGGCATCTGGATTACCACCGAATTAAGTCTGAAATAGAGGTCCGCACGGAACTTTCCTCTTGAGACGGCATTGAGAAGGTCCACATTGGTAGCCGCAATAACCCTCACATCTGACTTGAGCACCTTTGAGGATCCCACCCTGATGAACTCACCCGACTGCAGGACTCTTAGAAGTTTTGCCTGGGTCTCCATCGGCAGTTCAGCGATCTCATCAAGAAAGAGCGTTCCACCGTCTGCCTCCTCAAAATATCCCCTGCGCATCTCTACAGCACCTGTAAACGATCCCTTTTCATGGCCGAAAAGCTCAGAATCCACGGTTCCCTCAGGAATGGCTCCACAGTTGATAGCAAAATATTTACCCCTCTTTCTGGGGCTGTTCTGATGGATGATGCGAGGTATATTCTCCTTTCCCACACCACTTTCGCCGGTCACCAGAACGGAAATATCCGTCGGCGCAACCGACACGGCAACCTCCAGCGCTCTGTTCAACGCCGGATCGTTTCCTATGATATCGTACTTATTTTTTAATATCTGTAGCTCTTGATTCGTCATAACGCGACAAAGTTACGAAAAAATATAAAAATTTGATTATCTTTGCGCGGTATTGCGCTTTTATGCGAACCGTACGCCTAAAATGATACAAACCATTATAACTTTTATCTAAACACAATGAAAAGAACAATCAATTTCCTTTCTGCTATCGTTCTCGGATTTGCTGCTGTTGCATGTAGCTCCGCAGAGAAGATGGCTGAGATGGCTGAGAACGTCACTGTAAAGTGCGAGCCAGCTGTACTTGAGGTTGTTGCAGGCGAGATCGACGCAACAGTTTCAGTTACTTATCCAGAGGATTATTTCCATCCAAAGGCTATCCTCGAGGTTACTCCTGTAATCGTTTACGAAGGTGGCGAGGTAAAGATGGAGCCTTTCTTCTTCCAGGGTGAGAAGGTAGAGGACAACTACGAGGTTGTTCCATCTGCTGGTGCTACTATCACAAAGAAGGTTCACTTCGAGTATGTTCCAGGTATGGAGAACTGCTACCTTGAGCTCCGCGGTGTTGCAACAAACAAGAAGAAGTCTATCGAGATGCCTTCAAAGAAGGTTGCTGACGGCGCTAACACAACTTACATGCTCGTTTGCAAGAACGGTAAGCTCGACCTTAAGGCTGACGGCTACCAGGAGATCATCAAGCAGACAGCTGAGGGTCAGATCCTTTATCAGATCAACAGCTCTACTGTAAGAAACAGCCAGCTCAAGGGTCAGTCAGTAAAGGACTTCCAGGCTGCTCTCGACGAGATCCTCGCTAACGCTCGCAAGACCATCGTAAGCACTGACGTTATCGCTTACGCTTCTCCAGACGGAAAGGAGGACCAGAATGCTGAGCTTTCTTCAAACCGTTCTGCATCAGCTATGAAGGCTTACGGCAAGGTAGTAAAGGGTAAGGAAGTTACTGGCGACGTTGTAGCATCAAGCATCGCTGAGGACTGGGAAGGTTTCCAGGAGCTCGTTGCTGCTTCAGACATCGAGGACAAGGAGCTTATCATCCGCGTACTTTCTATGTACAGCGACCCTGCAGTTCGCGAGAAGGAGATCAAGAACATGTCAGCAGTTTACTCTGCACTTGCTAAGGACATCCTCCCTGAGCTCCGTCGCGCTAGATTCATCGCTAACGTAGAGTTCCAGAACTACACTAACGAGGAGCTCCTCCAGCTTATCGCTGACAACATCGACGTACTCGACGAGACTGCACTCCTCCGTGCTGCAACACTTGTAAAGGAGAACGATCAGAAGATCGAGATCTACAAGAAGGCTGCTGAGAAGTATGACAGCGCAGTTGCTAAGTACAACATGGCTGTTGTTTACATCTGGATGAACGAGGTAGCTAAGGCTGAGGCTGCTATCAACGGTCTTGAGGAGGACGCTGACTGGAACAACGTAAAGGGTGTTATCGCTCTTCGCAACGGTAACCTTAAGGAGGCTGAGCAGCTCTTCGTAAAGGCTGGTACTCAGACTGCTAAGGAGAACCTCGCAGTTCTTGACATCCTCAATGGTGAGTATGAGGCTGCTGCCGCTAAGCTCGCTGGCGTAGAGGGCTACAACGCTGCTCTTGCACAGCTCCTCGTAGGCAACAACGCTCCAGCTGCCGCTCTCAAGTGCGAGTGCCCACAGGTAGCTTACCTCCGCGCAGTTGCTGCCGCACGTCAGGGTAACGCTGAGGCTGTAAAGACTAACCTTGAGGCTGCCGGCAAGTGCGAGAAGCTTGCTGAGAGAGCTGCTAAGGACGTAGAGTTCGCACAGTACAGATAATCTATAACTGATATAAGTAAAAGGAGACTGGTCAGAAGATCAGTCTCTTTTTTGTTTATCCGCATAACAATTATTAATTTCGTAAGTATCCTATATATATAATATACTTATGGAAATGATAATCACAGCAGCGGCAGCAGCCGCTATCGCAGCGCTTGGCACATGGCTGATCACACGATCTGTATATACCGGCAAGCTTCAGGCACAGGAGAAGATGCATTCGAGAGAAATGGAGAATGCCGCAAAACTTGCACAGCAGGCCAAGGAAGGGTATGAGAAAGCTCTGGAAGAGATGAAGAAGACCATTACTTCAACAATGGAAGCTCAGACGCAGAAACTGCTCAGGGAAAGGGAAGAAGAACTGAAGAAAGGCAACCAGAGCAGCATGGAAGATATTCTCAGACCTCTGAAGGAGAGCATCAAGTCGATGCAGGAAGCCATGAAGGATAACGAGAAATCACACGTCGAGACCACTGCAAAGCTGTCAAAACAGCTTGAGCAGGCCGTTAAAGACATGACCGAGAAGACGACCGATGTAGGAAAGAAAGCGGATACGCTTTCTGAAGCACTTACGGGACGTCCTAAGGTGCAGGGATGCTTCGGAGAGAATTTCCTGAATGACATCCTCATCAGGGAAGGGCTCAAGGAGAATGAGCATTACACCCGCGAAGAGGCGAATGCTGACAAGAGTCGTCCGGACTTCGTATTCCACTTCAAGGACGGAATGGAGGAAAAGGACCTTATCGTGGACTCGAAGGTATCATTGACCGCATACGTGGAGTTCATGAATGCAGAAACAGAAGAGCAGCGCACCTCTGCTCTAGACAGACATGTCAAGAGTGTGCGCAAGCACATCGACGAACTTGCGGCTAAAGACTACACTAAGAAGACAAGCAAGTCATTTGCAGACTATGTACTCATGTTCATGCCTATGGAAATGGCATACAGGACAGCCCTGGCCGCAGATCCGATGTTATGGCAAGATGCATATGACAAAAATGTGCTGATCGTCACCGAGCAGACCATCATACCGTTCCTGAAGATCATGCATCTGACATGGAACAAGTACCGCCACGACACGAGGATTCAGGACATCACAGCCGCGGCTCAGCTGATGATGGACCGTGTGGCTGAGTTCTATACCCACTACATAGAACTCGGTAAGAGGCTCAAAGATGCCGGCAAGGCCTACAATGCCGGAGTCGGCAAACTTCGCGAAAGCGGACACAGCATCACTACATCTGCAAAACAAGTAATCGATCTGGGAGGCAAGCTCAGCAAGGGTAAAGTGCTGGTTGAACCAGAGCAGATCGCAGAACTAGAAAACATCAAGTAACATGGCGAAGAAAATAGAAAAGACCAATGCCGCACGTCTGCTGGACAGGGCCGGCATTTCATATAACCTCATTCCATACGAGTTCGACGAGAACGACCTTGCAGCGCAGCACGTGGCTGACAGTCTCGGGCAGCCGATAGAGCGCGTCTTCAAGACACTCGTGCTGCACGGAGACAAGACCGGACACATCGTGTGCGTGGTTCCTGGTAATGGCGAAGTAGACCTGAAGGCACTGGCAAAAGTATCGGGCAACAAGAAGGTCGAAATGATCGCCATGAAGGATCTGCTTGCCGTGACAGGATACATCCGTGGCGGCTGCTCCCCTATCGGCATGAAGAAGAAGTTTCCTACGTACTTCCACTCTACGGCACTGGATTTCGAGACAATCTACGTCAGCGCCGGGGTGAGAGGACTCCAGCTGGAGATATCCCCTGCCGCTTTGGTCGACTTCGTCGGAGGGGCGGTTGCAGACGTAGCATGCTTCTAGCTGATTATCAGACAGTTAAACAAATGTCCTGCATGGCTGGCCATGCAGGATATCTCTATAAAACATTATCTATCAACAGTTTAGCTAAAACACTAAAACGTATACTCCAGATGTTTGTTGTGGCCGTAGAGGCAGTTTTTGACTGTCAGCGGGCCTGTGAAAGCCGGCACAATAGCGGTCTTGCGGGCCGGGAAGACATAGAGGGCATCACCCTGAACCATCGTGTAGGTGATATCTGATATATTGGTCACCTCAATCCTGCCGCCCACCTGCCTGGTCTTAAGAGAGGCGGCTATAAGCTTCGTGAGATACTCCGCATCGCCGACCAGTGTTCCCTGGAAATATGCCAAGGTACGGCGTGCATCCAACGCCTCCCTGATGCCTTCTTCCGAGCGTTCGGTCGCGAAAACCAGCGTCATAGGCCTGCGCCAATCCGGTCCGCACGCATAATCCTGAGCTACTGGACCATGAATGTCCGTATTTGCCAACGGAGCTATGTTATACCGTTCATACCAGTCGAATGTCAGAGGGTACGACTCCATATAATTATATGCCTCATAAGCCGAAATTTTGCCCTCTGCTATAAGTTTCTCATGTACCTCGTACATCGTCGACTTATTATCAGGCCAACCCGGATGGTTCCATATTATATATCCTCCCTGCTCCAAAGCGATATCTATGGCCTCAAGCGGATCATCGACTGCAAGTGCGTTGGCATCATTGATGAATATGGCATTCATATGGCCCAGAGGCTTGCTGCGGGTGATTTCAGCGCCTTTGATGAGAATGAATCCGAGGTTGTCGGCTTCCTTTTTGGCAATGTCATACGACGCATTGTGATCTGCCTGCACAATATCCTTAAACGGACGATACTCAAGATGGTCGGTCATCGCAATCGCGTCCAATCCCTCCTGCCAAGCCTCATCCACGCGCACATTCGGCCAAACAGTGCCGTCTGAGAAGCAGGTATGGATGTGGAAGTCACACTTCAGCGTCACATAACCGTCGAATCCCGGAATCAGGATTTCATTACGGTAAAACAACTGGTTTGTGTGATCATACTTATGTACGTCATCGTTGGACATCTGGGCATTTGCCAGCAGAGGCAAAGCCAGGAGAATTAAAACTGCAATCCTTTTCATATCATATCTGTTTTGATTTTCTATATTCACTCGGAGTCATACCCTTGAACTTACGGAATATCCTGTTGAAATAAGTCACAGTAGGATAGCCACATGCAACCGCAACTTCTGCAATTGAAGCATCGGGCTTAAGAAGCATGGTAGAGGCCGTTTCCAAACGCTTGCGATTAACATAATCAGTGAACGGCATCCCGTAGTGCTTCTTGAAGAACAGACAGAAATACGTCTTGTTCATACCCACGTAAGCGGAGATCTCATCAAGGGATATTTTCTGGTACAGATGGCACGAGAGATACCTTTCTATCTTATCCTTTTTGGCAGGGACATCCTGTACTTCAGACGCAGTTGTAGAGAGCGGAAGGAGGTCTGGCGCTTGAGAAAGATATCTTATCAGATCAAGAATAAGGATAGCCTCATCATGAGGATCTGCCCCATATAGATTTGACATCAATACAGACATCTTCATCCACTTAGGACCGACTACTGCCAATGGATTCTTATACTCTTTCAGGGTAAGAATTTCCCCTGAAAGCGACTTGAACGTCTTCAAAAGAGAGTCTAACCAAGAACCGTCAAAGCGGAATACAACGACTTCAATATTTTCATTATATTCATCACCCAAATCTTCGGAAACAAAACTATAGGCAATGCCTGGTGGGAAAAACAATATATCCCCCTCGCTCAAGCCCATAAGCTGGCCGTCAACGAGGCACATTCCTACTCCAGACTTGATATAAATCAACGCCCAGAACTTATTATTCGTTTGATTTACTGAAAGTTGCAGTAAAAGGTCTATACGACCTATCTGATATCCCACGTTTCGCATAGTCAAGGTTTAACCATGCAAATATAGGATAATATTTGCAGATTATAGTGCAATATGGATTGA
The DNA here is from genome assembly GCA_017631875.1 of Bacteroidales bacterium. The sequence goes on from JAGBSL010000019.1 coordinate 34,606, forward strand.
TTTACAGAAAAACCTCCGAAGCGGCTGAAGAAATAATTTAATTTACACTATTTTCACTAAAGGATTTCAAGTGTAGTTATACCGGAATTGACACCGGCAACATAACGATACCTCTCAAGGGAGCCTTGGCGACAGAAATCGTCCAGATGCAGCTCGCGTCCCTTCTGGAACTGAATGCACGAGAACGTATCGCCCGGCTGCATCTTGGCGTTGACGGCCTCTTCGGCAATGAAACGGCATCCTCCCAGGTGACGGACGACACAAAGACGGTCCGGCTGCCAACCGATCCTTATCCTGGCACCTACCGGAAGGTCGGCAGAGAACACTGCCTCCGCCACAAACAGGTCGGAATCATGCGAGCATCGTTGAAGGGAATCACAGAAATCATCCCATCCTTTATGTCCGATAAACCTGGTGAGTACATTAAGAGTTCTCATGGAAACCGATTCATAATGACGTGTAGAATATCCCCAAAGACGCTCAAGCGTGCTCTCCGACATGTGCTCCCGCAATGTGAACTCGATTCCTGCGGACAACCGCAGGAAATCCCCATGAGTAGACAGAGGGAAATCAATAGACTGCTCGACGCGTCTTTTAAGCTGTGCTATCTGTGGCAAATCGGACTTTACATTCATACGGCGACAAAAATAATGATTATATTTGACGGCGCAACGCAGGTAACCCCAAACAGGCCGACAAGACATAAAAAGACAAGAAATGCAGAGCGACTCAGAACTTCTCCCTGTCGGAAAGCTGTCCAATGAGACATATTACGGCCCCATCCTGATCAAGGAAGGTAGCGTGAACATGCTGTACCGCGTCGCCAGAGCAGGAAAATACTTCATCATCAAGACAGCTAAAGACGGAGATGAAAGGTTCAAGGCGCTGATCAAACGAGAGTATGAGTTCTCCATCGGCCTGACGCATCCTAATATAATCAACGTATTCACGTTCGAAGAACACTCCCCTGTCGGCCCCGGAATCGTAATGGAATATGTTGACGGAAGGACTCTGGAAGAGTTTCTTTCGGAAAACCCTCCGCTGGAACTTAGAAGAAGGGTCTTCGGCCAGATTCTGGAAGCAGTTGCGTACATCCATCGCAAAGGCATCATCCACAACGATCTCAAACCGGCAAACATCCTCATCACAAGGATTGATAACGCAGTCAAGATCATTGATTTCGGCCTATCCGACGACGACGCGCACTACCTTGCGAAAACGCTAGGGTGTACTGCCGATTATGCTTCTCCGGAGCTGCTCAGGCAAGAAAAGATTGACTGCCGCAGCGACATCTACTCGCTCGGAAAGATCATGAAGACCATCTTCGGGAAAAGGTTCGGAAGGATTTCATCCAAGGCATGCCGTACTGAAGCGTCCAAACGGTATGACAATACCGAAGCGCTGCAGAAGGCGATAAAGCGCAGGCACTACCCTGTCATTGCCATATCCATTCTCACCATACTTACCATTCTGATCGGAACAGGAGTATCATTCAACCGAAAATACCGTGAATTGAAGGAATATAAGGCTCGTGAGATTGCTGTAAAGATCTTCTGCGATTCCGTGTACAATGACACAGAGAGACAGGTGGAGGCGGCATTTGCTGACATGGAGAGTAGACTGGACAGTATTCCGTTCATTGAATTCGCTTACCAGGAATTATCAAAAAAACTGGCAGAAATGGAAAACATCTGGAGGAAATTCCCCGAGCTGACTGACGACCAGGCCATTGTAAGCAGTTTTACCTTCCACTACCAGACTCTCGTAAACGAGCATTTCGAAAGAATCGACAACCGCATCCGCCAGATGGAAAGCATGACACAGCAGAATCTTACTCCTGAAGAGCTTGAATTCTACCTGACACTGATAGGTCATGAAGAACCATATAGACCATTTGAAAGTTCAAAAGACTAAAAAAGACAATTGAAGTATCTGATATAAATCAATACTTTTGCGAAGTAAGAAAAAGACTTCAACAAGCAACATCCCCGCATAAGAGGAGCCTTTACGTTGTTTTTTGATATTTATTTGCTACATTTGTAGCACATACGACTAACACGGAAAGTGTATAGCTTCATTCTCGCTGATGAACCTAGGAAATTCATTACGGTAAGAGAATAAGCTGACTTCCTCACCGGTATCTACACCCTTCATGGGTCCTGATATCTGCGTGGGCTGTTGCTTATTTCATTACCAAGGCTGTTCCTAGGGCCTATCAGCTGAAATATAGCCAACGTCCCACGCTTTCTGTATTCATAACCCTACATTCTCAAGGGACGGAGAGCAAAACAGATACCGCAATGGGACTTCTAGACAAAATCAAGGACAATTTCACTAAGGCGGAGTTCACAGTAGCTCCAAACAAGAAGTTAAAGACAATTTCAGCAGAATTCGAAAAGGCATTCGGCGTAGAACTCGTATTCTATAAAGGAAAGCAGATCGCTGACGGCGACCTCACTCTCAAGCAGCTCAACGACAAGACAACCAAGACAGTCGATACCAAAGCTGACGGCATGAAGATCAAGGGCAGCATGAAGGTCGGCGACGCTGAGAAACTCTTCGACTCACATTTCGGCGTTACTGTGCAGATCAAGAAGAACGGCAAGCTCGTTCCAAACGACATGACTATCGGCGAAGCATCACGCACAGAATTCTAATTCATGGCAGAAATACATTAATTATTAACATTTAAAATTTTAACATCATGGCAGAATTTACACTCAACGGCCGTACAAAGGTAAAGACCCTTAAGGCTAACTTCAAGGAGAACTTCGGTTCAACACTTCGCGTTTACAAGAGCGCAACTTGCAAGGGCGCATTCGCAGACGATGACGCAACTCTCGCTTCAATCCGCGCAGAGGGCTTCAAGGGCGGCGACCTCGTAGTTAAGGGCAACATGCAGGTAGGCAACTTCGAGAAGAAGGTGGCTGAACTCTACGGTATCGGTGTTCAGGTAGCTAACGCTGACGATACTAAACTCGCAGACAACACAGTTACTCTCGTAGCAGCAGGTAAGTAATCTTACATGTCATATATTCAATACTCAACGAACTGAAAATAATTATGGCAAACGAAATCAGTGTACACGGACGTAAGAAAATGTCCACTCTTCAGAAAGAGTTTTCAGCAAAGTTCGAATACCTTACACTTTGCTTTATAATTGATGCAGACAGGAATAAAGCATGCAGCGTAAAGGGTATTGATACATCAAAATCTCTAGCAGAAACTCGCAAGAAGAATTCTCAGGAAGAAATTTCTATCCATGGACGTACTATGGTGAAGAACATAGAGAATTATTTCTGGGAGAAACTGGGTATTGCATGCCAGATCGGTATATGCAACTATAGCGGACACAAGCATTATTTTCCACTCGGTGAATTTAATACTCTCAGTTTGACTCAGGCTAACAAATGGGCACAGGAAAGAGGATGCTCAAAAGTTACTCCAGAGGCGCTTGCTGAAATATCAAAGGGAATTATATTCTAATAATGAGGTATTATGAGTTACACAAAATTAAAAATCACGTACTATACTGACGGTATAAATACACAGGCGTCGGTTAAGACACGACAGGGCAATAAGCATAGAACGCTTGCTGTTCCACAGAAAGTGCAAGAGTATGGCGATAAGTATGGATACAATAACATATCATTAACTTATTACGGAGATCATCTTATACTTAGAGGTGGTTATGAAGATCTTATGGATATCGATATTAATGGTACAAATAATAATGAGTACATTAGAGGTATCGTATCACATGAGTGGCTTCCATAAATTTTGACATCATAACATATACCCAGGGAACCTGACCGTTTCCTGGGTAACCATTTTTCAACTAACACTAAGATTATGAGCAAAGAGTACTACAAGAAGAGGATCATCGATCTTCGTGCAGACATTGCAAGGGAGAAAGAGGAAAAGAAGAGGGATAACGAGTATTATGCTCGACTGGTCAAAAGTGCTACATCTCCTTCGTCAAAGGCAACTTATCGCAAGGCCAAGATCGACAAGGCAGCAAGCCACGACCGTGACATCGAGCGTTACAAACGCCAGATCGAAGACTGCAAGGAGGCATTGGCAAGACTGAAGAAGTAATGCGCGTTCTTCTTACCGGATTCGAGCCTTTTGGCGGAGACGCCATAAATTCATCACAAGAGACCGTAAGGGCGGTTACTTGTGATGAATTTGGTGACATTGAGGTTGTTACAGACATCCTTCCCGTTAGTTTCAATAGGGTTGAAAAGGCCTTATGCAGGCTGATTGACGAAAATGATCCCGATGTCGTCATTATGCTGGGGCAGTCCGGTCTAAGCAACTGCATAAAGATAGAACGCGTGGCTGTCAATCTGATGGATTCGGCCAATGGGGACAACGACGGATATACTCCAGACGAGGAGACGATATATCCTGACGCTCCCCCAGCCTATTTCACTCAGCTTCCGGTAAAGAAACTGCGTGATTGCCTTATACAGGCCGGCATCCCCGCAAAGACCTCCAGCAGCGCAGGCCTTTATGTCTGCAACAGAACATACTTTGCCGCACTCCACCACATTGCGTCCACAGGCAGAAACACCAAAGCCGTCTTTATCCATCTACCTGAAATCTCGGATGAGTGGCCGGTCGAAAAATTGAAAAAGGCCATTAAAATAAGCATTGAACAATAATACTAAAATTTATCTTATGTTATTTACTATTTTATACTTAGGAGCATGCTGCTACATAAACTACAGGCTTGCTGAAAAAATCAACAGGGACCCCAAGATAGCCGGAATGATTGGACTTATATTGGGACTGTTCGGTGTTGGAATATATCTTTTCCTTGCATATCAAGATGGAAAACTATCAGAAATAATTCCAACGAATAGAAATCTCGCATCGGCCAAGGATGAAAAAGAGACACTGGTAGAGGAGAAAGTTACGCAACAGGCAGATGAGATGAAAAGTCAGGTATCTGCAATGGAAGTAAAAGATGACGAAGAGTTTGATGAGGAATTTGATGAGTGTGATGATGAGTGTGATGATGAAGAAGCTGAAGATCCGATAGGAGAATGTGTGTATGACAATGTGTCCTATGATATATTTACAGATAGTGCCTTTGCTCAATATCTGATTGAAGATGGCGCTTCAGAGAAGCTGGTCATTCCTGATACAGTAACGTTTGAAGGGAAAGAATATCCTGTTACATACTGGGGAGCTGGCGATGACTGTGTTAAAATAGTAGAACTTGGCAAGAATGTAAAATTCGTTGATCCGCTACATGCAGATTGCACTTCGCTTGAAAAACTGATCATTCATAGTCCTAAGGGATTTATTGAATGGGAGAACGAAGATGGCGATCCTGTCGCATCTGCAGAAGATTGCTTCCCAGGAGTTGAAGTCGAATATGTCTAACAAGACTAACCATTAACTATAATTACCATGGCAAAGAAGACTACCGCAGCTAAACCTGCTGCAAAAAAGACTACAACAGCTAAACCCGCAGCTAAGAAGACTACCGCAAAAGCCGCAGCTAAACCTGATGTAAAGAAGGCTAATGAGATATCTGTAAGCGGAAACAAGAAGATCTCTACTTTGCAGAAGGAGTTCAACAAGAAATTCCCATACATTCGCCTGGAAATCCATTACAGCTATGCTAGAGAGCAGGTTGCAAAGGGTGAGACTATCTGTCAGATCGATGGAGACAAGACTTTAGCTTCCGTACGCAGGGCTGATTCCGGCGGAAACATCTCTATCTCAGGAAACAAGAAGATCAAGAGCCTTGAGAAGGAGTTCGATACAGTTTTCGGTCTTTATGCTCAGGTCTGCTACACAAACGCAGAAGGCAATCGCTACTACACAACAGGCGGCAGGGACGAGATGACTCTTGCCGCATTCAATGCAGAATGTGAGAAGAACGGATGTAAGAAAGGAGTTGCAAGATAACTTTGGTAAATCGTATAGAATTAATTTCAGACACTACAAGAATATCAGACATATTGCAGCCATTACCGCAACTGCCATTTGGGCAGATGGAGAGTATGACGAGGCCGAGGCAGTTCTTCTTTTCGCTGACCTTGTTCGCGAGGAGCCTGAATTGGAACTTGTATACTAAGATACACCTTCGCTCGGAAAGCCTGACCGTTTTCCGGGTGGCGAAATTACATTCCTTTTAAGGATATAATCGACATCCAGAACTTGACAGGATTACTGAAAGGTATGTAATATACTAATATATATAATAGAGAATCAATCGATTATAAAAAAGAACTATAACACCATGAAATCAAGTATTATTGATGTACCTCGTAAGCATACGCAGGAGGACCTGTTCGGTATTCAGGTTTATCAGAATGCCCTTATCAGATATATCAAACTCACAGATACACCTATCACCATTGCACTGCAGGGAGAATGGGGTTCTGGTAAGACATCGTTGATGAACCTTTTGAAGTACCATCTTTGCGATGTTGATGCAAGTCCATATTTCCCCATCTGGATCAACACTTGGCAGTATTCGCTGATGAAGACGCCAAGCCAGACTATCATGAGCATTCTTGAAGGTATCATCAACCAGATCGGTGCGTTGAACCCAAGCAAGCAGAAATGGGCTGAAAGCAGGAAGAAGATCGGAGGCATCTTCAAGAAGATGGCAACTGTCGGAACAAAGATAGCTGCCGGCGCCGTAGGAATAGATGGTGGATTGGTCGATGAACTTGTCGAAGGAGACGAAAGCGCACAATCGGATATCGTTCAGCTGAAGCAGGAAATCGGTGAGATGATCAGTCAGATACTTAAAGAGAACCCATCTAAGAAAGGATTCACATTCTACATTGACGACCTCGACCGTATTGACCCACCTGTGGCCGTTGAAATCCTTGAGCTTCTCAAGAATATCTTCGACCTTGAACATTGCGTATTCATCCTCGCTATTGACTATGACGTGGTAATCAAGGGTCTCAAGCCTAAATTCGGTGAGCTTACAGATAAGAATGAACGTGAGTTCCGTTCTTTCTTCGACAAGATCATCCAGCTTCCATTCTCTATGCCTGTGGCGTCATATAACGTAGATACATTCCTCGTTGATGCTTTGAGCAAAATTGAGTTTTTCACTAAGGAAGAGCTTGCAGATACTGCTCTGGCCGAGAATCTGTCTGAAATTACACGTCTGTCAGTAGGAACAAATCCTCGTTCGCTTAAGCGTCTTACTAACACTCTCGCTCTTATCTCTATTATCTATGAGGAGCAAAAGGGAATGCAGGCAAACTCTGGCACTCGGTTGGATAAACTGATCAACTATGCACTTGTATGTATTCAGATTGCATATCCATATATCTACAACCAGCTCTCTGAAGAGCCAGACTACAAGAACTGGAACAGCAAAATTGCATCTAAGCTAAAGTTAAAACCTCTGAATGAGGATGAAATCGAACGTCTCAACGCAACCGAAGAGTTCGACGAGGACTGGGAGAAGATCCTCTTTAGAATGTGTCAGAAAGAGACATATTTGAGCAACAGGGCATTCTATGTATCTAGTATCCTAAACAAGCTTGCTGAAATCATCAACAATGATGAGCAGCTCGGTGAGATCATCGAGGCAACCCTCGAGATGTCTGCCGTTACTAACCTCAAAGCATTTGATACTCCTAAGAAGGTTACCGTCGGTACAAGAAACTTTGACAAATATGCAGTCAACGGTAATGGACGCTATGGTAAAGCCAGAATGGTGGAAGCCGTCGTAAACACATACGTGCAGCTCCATCCTGAGGTTACATTTGAACAACTCAAGGAAGTGTTCCCAGATAAGTTCCTGAAGGGTTGGGGAATACTTAGACCAGGTACAGAAATCATTAAGGATCCTAAACGTTTCTACAAATCTGCGCTGGCCAACGGGGAGACCTTCTATATCTGTAATCAGTGGGACAAACAGGCTGATATCCTTATGGATTATGTAAATAATGAACTCAAGGGAATTCGTATCACAAAAGTCGAATAAAACAATTAAAACTGACTAAGAGGTATGAAAAAACTATTTACACTAATGATTCTTGCGCTTGGCAGCTTGTCTGCCATGGCACAGGAACAGGCTGAGTTTACAGCAGATAGACCAGGTGCTTCGACTGGACCAACTGTCGTAGGACATAAGGTTATTCAGCTGGAACAGGGTATCCAGTATGACGGAGACGGAAGCAGTTACGGAACATATACATTCAGCAACACATTGCTCCGTTATGGACTCTTTCCTAATATGGAGCTGCGTTTGGGAGGCGATGCATTCCTTTATCCATCGGGGGGATGCGACATCTCATATTCGCCAGCATTTTCCGGCATCAGCCTAGGAACAAAGATAAAATGCTTCGAGGGCATGGGACCAATTCCGGCTGTATCTGTTCTGGCTGATTTCTCCATTCCGCGTACAGCAAGCCAGGGGTTCAATGTAGACCATCTAGCACCGTCGCTGTATCTCCTTTTTGAAAACCCAGTGTGCGACTGGCTCAGCATCGGCTACAATCTCGGTGCTGAATGGGACGGAACACTTCCGGGAGCCACTACTTTTGCAGCACTCTGCCTGGGCTTCAGTGCCACTGACAGCCTTGGATGCTTTGTGGAGAGTTATAACTATTTCAATGAACTCGGAAATGCATACTGCATGGACTTCGGCCTCAACTGGCAGGTCAGCAGAAAGGTGCAGCTTGACATTGCCGCTAACATGGACCTTAGAAATCCCGCACAGTGCTGGGCGATCAGCTGCGGCGTTGCATGGCAGATAAACAGATAAGCCAAAAGGCTCGAAGAAGTTTTGGCTCGTCCCGAGTAGGGACGAAAATATATAACATATGAATACTAAGATAGAAAGGTTCAGGCAAGAGCTGAACAGGGTCTTCGATGACGATCTGCATACCAAACAATGGCATAACTATGTGGATTATGCCATTATCGGACTCATCATAATCTCTACCGTAGAGGTATTCCTGTCCACTTACGACGGAATCGTCGAGAAGTACGGAAAGTGGTTGAACTTTGTAGACTATTTCACCACTATATTCTTTACTATTGAGGTAACGCTCAGAATCTGGTGTGCAGACCTGCTTGATGAAAAATACAAGGGATTCTGGGGAAGAGTAAAGTACTGCTTCTCCTTCTATGGACTGATCGACATCCTGTCGACCTATCCGTTCTACCTCAACTTCTTCATAAAGATACCGTACACTGCCCTCAAGGCGCTCCGAATCGCACGTCTGCTGCGTATCTTCCGATACATGAAGGCGTTCAGCATCCTTTCGAGAGCCATCAGGTCCAAGAAGCAGGAGATGCTGGTATCGCTGCAGTTCCTTGCAATCGTGACACTCATCCTTTCATTCATCCTGTTCTTCGTTGAGCACGAGGTGCAGCCTGAGGTCTACAACAACGGCTGGAGGTCAGTAGTATGGGCATTCGCGCAGTATATCGGTGACCCGGGCGGATTTGCCGACACACCTCCCATCACTTTGACAGGACGTCTTATCGCATGCGTCATCGGTATCCTCGGTATTGCTATTTTTGCGGTGCCTGCCGGACTTATCGGATCGGCTTTTACCGATGTCATGGACGAAGACAAACACGAAGAGGAAATCGAAGAGAATAAACAGAAACTCCACCTGGCGTTCGAGCGCAAGCTTTGTCGCTACACCCGACTTCAGGTCATGCCTCTGAATCTCAGCATCCAGGAGATCATTGCAAGGATGAGGATGACCGAAAACGACATTATCGAAGCTGTAGAGAAGTCAGAAGACTTCAGAATCATCAATATCGCGGCTACCGTCCCTGTAGACGACAAGCCTATGGACAAACTCGCGATAGAGCATTTCATCGTCAACCGCCCATACGGATGCATGATAGACAGGGGTTCGAAAGTTACCATAGTATCACCTTCAAGTCTTGTAGACCCTGTAATAGGAGCTTATTCGTACTATTTCGCTAAACTCGGCGGATTCAACTATGTCAGCAGAGAACTTGGAGAATTGCGACCTTATAAATCATACTATATTTATAACTCTAACGTTCCGGGAGTCAAAGAATTCATGGAGGACATCGAAAAACTTTCGGCACGTGAAGGTAGCTGGGTCGTGACCCTTCTGGCTGCAAGCGGCGCTAACGAGCCTGAAATGGATACTCAGATTCATCTTACTTTCGGAGGAAAGAAGGGCAATCCAAGTCTTGACGAACCGAATCTGGTGATTCATGATAAAGAGACCGCTAAGACTATGTTCGAAGACATTGAGAACACATTGGAAAGCGAGTTCAGCATAAAGACGGATCGTCAGAAATATCACGATTCCGCGAGTCCTAATATGTTCATGCGTAAGCTGTCGAATACAGATAAGGTAAACGGTCTGATGATAAGGATTGCATGGAGCTGCATGTACTGGGATTCACGCAGGATCCAGATAGCGCAGTCAATGGCTGAAATAATAAAGAAACATGTGGAACCTGAGGCTGGCAGCGAGCTTGATCCTGAACTCAAGGTCAAGGGCATCGCATACGAAGGACATACGATCTAGATATGGAACTGTTAAGCAGATTATATAAGATCATCTCGAAGTCGGGCATGGAGGACAGGATGAAGTCCTTCGTGCTTGACTGTTTGAGTGACGTCACTCTTACTGTTGAGGCAGATGAAATCGGCAACCTTTTCATCACCAAAGGAGTTGCGGAGGTCTACCCTTGCGTGGCCGCACATCTTGACGAAATCCATAGTCCCTGCGAACGCGAGGTCGTCATCGAAGGCGACAGGATATTTACAGTGGACAGACTCTGGAACAGGGTCGGATGCGGCGCTGACGACAAGAACGGTATATGGATCATATTGAATCTGCTTCATTCCGAGCCTGTGCTTAAGGTTGCCATGTTCGTCCAGGAAGAACGTGCGTGGGGTATAGCAGGCTGCCGAGGAGCACATGCATGCAACATGAAATGGTTCGATAACGTGAAATACATATTGGAGTGTGACCGCAAGGGGTGCTCTGACGTGGTTTCCATCGGAAAAATGGACACAGTCCTGTGCGAACCAGATTTCATACCGGAGGACCTGCTGCAGAAGTATGGATACGAAATGGTAAGGGGCGGAAAGACGGATGTCGTGGAACTTAAGATGAGAGGACTTAAAATACCTGTATGCAATATCGGCTGCGGCTATTATGATGCACATAAGAACAGCGAGTACACGCTATTTCCGGAATTGCAGAATTGTCTTAACTTTGTAATGGAAGTTATCAAAACCATAAACTGACCATAATGACTAACATAAAGCTTTCAAAGATTGAAAAATTCAAGCAGGAGCTGAACAGGGTCTTTGACGACGACCTGCATACCAAACAGTGGCATAATTATGTGGATTATGCCATCATCGGACTCATCATCATATCTACCGTCGAGGTCTTCCTGTCTACATACGACGGAATCGTTGAGAAGTACGGAAAGTGGCTGCACTTCGTGGACTATTTCACCACGTTCTTCTTTACTATAGAGGTAACGCTCCGCATCTGGTGTGCAGACCTGCTGGACGAGAAATACAAGGGATTCTGGGGAAGAGTGAAGTACTGCTTCTCCTTCTACGGAATGATTGACATCCTGTCGACTTATCCGTTCTACCTCAACTTCTTCGTGAAAATCCCGTACACTGCCCTCAAGGCGCTCCGAATCGCGCGTCTGCTGCGTATCTTCCGATACATGAAGGCGTTCAGCATCCTTTCGAGAGCCATCAGAGCCAAGAAGCAGGAGATGGTCGTGTCGCTGCAGTTCCTTGCAATAGTGACCCTCATCCTGTCGTTCATCCTGTTCTTTGTGGAGCATGAGGTGCAGCCTGAGGTCTACAACAACGGATGGAAGTCTGTCGTATGGGCATTTGCTCAATATATCGGCGACCCGGGAGGATTTGCTGAAACACCGCCTATCTCGCTTGTGGGAAGACTCATAGCATGCGTGATAGGTATCCTCGGAATCGCTATCTTCGCCGTGCCTGCCGGTCTTATCGGATCGGCATTCACAGAGGTGATGGATGCAGACAGAGAAGAGGAAGAAATAGAGGGATACATCAACAGAATCGTACACTCATTCAAATTTTTCAAGGACCAGCAGCATACCAACCTGTTCTGTGTACCTAGATATCATGCAATAGAAACCGTTCTTACAAGAAAGTTCATCCCTCAGGCAGACATAATCAGAGCAGTGGAAGCGTCCGACTGTCTGCATCTATACAATCTGGCCATGTCGGTAAACAGACAAGACAAGCCGGAAGACACTATAGTAATCGTGAATTACTTCAAGAACAGGCCATACGGCTGCTGCATCGACAGAGGATCGAAGGTTACCATCGTCTTCACATCAGGCTACACAGAACCGCTTACCGGCTGGTTTGCATACCATATAGCCAAGCTCGGAGGCTTCAACTATGTATCTAAGGAGATTGAAGTGGACCCTGACAACCAGGTAACCTACTACAACATCGAGAATGAGGAGGATTGTCCTAACATGAAGATGTTCCTTGATGACATAAGACAATTTGCCGAAAGAGAGGGAAGCTGGGTCATTCCGATTCTTGAGGCCACCGGTCCTCGTTCACGTCCGCATCAGCTCCATTTCTGCTACAACACCCACAAGAAAGATGAAAGCTACGACGATCCGGACGCACTGATCAGTGATTATGCGGCATTCGATAAGGTTTATACGAGAATGGAAGAGATCATGGATCAGAAGTTCGGCTACAAGTGTGACAAGAACTACTGGTATGGAATCCAGAAGGGCAAGAACATCGGCTACCATGTAAATGCTGCCAACTGCTTCACTTTGAGGGTAGAAGCATATCTGTGGATTTTCAATTCAGGTTACGTCGATGTAGCAAAGACCATAGCGGACGTATTCAACGAGGCATTTGAACCGGAGGTGAAGAAGGAATTACCACCTGAAATGGTAACCCGCCGCAAAGGTCACGATTTTGGATTTGGCGATTATATAAATTAACCGATAAAATTATCATGAGAATACCAGGATTATCATTCTCGCTCAAAAGAGCATTGGGAATAACTGCAATCAAACAGAAAATCAGCAGGGCAACAGGTGTCCCTATGACCAGACAAGGTCTTGAAAGAAAAATAGGTGCTGCAGTCATTAAGTCTATAACACGTAAAAGGAAGAAATAAACATGAAAAAACTAGTTCTCAGTATTCTTTTTGTGTTGGTCTTCATTTCATGCACATCGCAAGCAGAGAAGTTTGAGACCGCATTTAATGAAGGTAGTTTAACTGAAGCGGAAACAATTCTGAAAGAAATAGAAGCAAATGATGGAAGGCATGTATATGCTCAGATGCTTATAGAAGAATATCTTTCAATCGATGAACTTGACAGAGCCATTCATGTATATGAAAGGATTACCCCTTACCATTGTTCCAGATACGAGATGCAGTGGGAAAATCTGTACGGTCTTGACGGATATGAAGTTGCTGTAACTGCAAAGTTGCGGAAGGCATTGGTTAAGGCTGATCGTTTCGAAGAAGCCTGGGAATACTATCCATTGGAGTATGAAACAGAAACCTATGCCGGCAACGCATCATCATATTTCAGATACGTGTCGGATGTCATCGTACACCTCTGCAGCAATAATCGCAAATCCGAGGCGCAATTATTCCTGAATAGTCATGCAAACTGGTTTCGCGCCAATGTTGACAATGGAGAATGGGGAAAGGACTATCTTCAATACTCATATGCTAACATGAAGTCAGATCTTCAGGATATCATAAACACATACTAAAATATGAGATACATAGTTTTGGCTGCCGCATTATTAATTATGACGGCATGCCATAATGGAAACGGCTCGTCAAATACCGAGGCTAAAATGTCAGAAAAGGCTTTATTAATATACAATAAAGTTGAAAAAAAGACAGCCGAAGTGGAAACGAAGGTTTCCCAAATGGGCGAAGGGGCCACTCATCAGCAAATACTGTCCGTTTTGACAGAGGTAAAATCTCTAGAATATACTTTCGATTCTACCGGAATGAACCGGGCAGCGATCGAAAAGTGTAAAGCCCTTCAGCAGAGGATCGTGGAAGTCCAGACCCTTGCTGTAGAGAAGGCTGAGGCCATCATATTGCAATCCAGAGTATTGGTTTATGAAGGAGAAGACTTCCTGATTGAAAACATGGCCGAATATCCGGTCTATCTTGAAAAGGGAGACAGGTTGTATTACGACATCAAGCTGCAAAATGCGGTCCCCGTGAATCTATATAATATAGATGCGAAAAACAGCGTGAAAAGCTACAATAAAACGTCTATATCTGACTCTCTTGTGGTTGCTTACTCCGGAATATATCTGTTGGAAATAAAGCCTCAGGCATCTCAGTATGCATCAGTAAAAATTACATATCATACCGATAATATAGACAGGCTGTATAATCCTAAGTTCGTGATAAGCGAGACCGTAAGCTGCTCCAAGAACGATTTCAGGTCTTATGCTGTGAAAGCGATCAAGATGCAGAACATGTTCGATGAGCCGCGTAAGTTTACATTGAGAAGCCAGTTGAAGTCCGCAGTATCAGGCTCTTCTATAGCCTTGGTCCCTATCCAGATTCCTGCCGGCGCTACCGATATCATGTATTCTATGAGAATAGCGACAAGTGAACAGGACCGCTCGGAGGACGGCAAGTTCCACGAAAGCATGAGTATCAGATACAATCAGATCAAGTTCTTAGGATTGCCTTTATACGAAAGGAATCATGGAAGCGGCATTCTTAATATGCTCCTGGATGACAACAGGCCATTAAGGGAAGAAGACGCATACTGCAACATGTACCTCTTCAGGAGCCAGTCGGAAGCGAAGAAGTTCCAGGATGGCTCAGCTTCCGTGTCTTCGTTGAAATATGACGTAGACTATTCAACAGTAGGCACACAGTCATGCAACGGAAGAATCCCGGTCGACGGTGCAAGCAAACTGTATCTCGGATTCGAAAATGTCAGGGTCAGATACACCAACTATCTGTGGGTCGAAGCCGTTGCCGTAATACCTATAACTGAATACTATAGAACCAGCTATAGGATAAATTAATTGGAATACTATAACCTGATCTAAAACATAGCCGATATGAGCAAATTTCAGCAGTTCAAGAAAGCCATTGCGGCTGCGCTTGATGACGACAAGAACACGAAAGTGGACAAGGCGGTAGACGCTGTCATCATTTCACTTATCGTCATAAGTACCATCGAGATCTTTCTTTCTACATTTACCGGAGTAAACGAGAAGATCGGAGGTCTCCTGAATTTCATAGATGTCTTCACTACTGTCGTCTTTACAGTAGAGGTGACCCTGCGCATCTGGCTGGCCGGAGACATCAAACCTGAATACAAAGGTTTCAAGGGCAGACTGAAATACTGCTTCAGCTTCTATGGACTCATTGACATCCTTGCGACATATCCTTTCTACCTGGGATTCTTCTTCCCTATCCCGTATTCGGCATTCAAGGTGCTCAGGATCGTGAGACTGCTCAGAATCTTCAGGTACATGACCTCGTTCAAGCTGCTCAAGGCAGCATTCATGTCGAAGAAGGCGGAGTTGGCGGTATCGCTGCAGTTCCTGTGCATCATAACCCTGATACTTTCATTCCTACTGTTCTTCGTAGAGAACCAGGAGCAGTCGGAATACTATTCTAACGGCTGGAAGGCTATGGTATGGGCATTCAACCAATACATCAAGGATCCTGGCGGATTCGCATATGTCCCTCCTGCATCTACAATAGGAAAACTTATAGCATGCGCGATAGGTATCCTCAAGATCGCGATCTTCGCTGTGCCGGCCGGACTTATCGGATCGGGATTCCTCCAGGCCGTCAACGCACAGAAGGAGAAGGAGACGCTCAAGAAGATCTCAGAAAAGCTGCATCTGGCATTCGAGAGGAAACTTGACGTGCATACAGGATTATACCTCTCCCCTATCAGCCTGCCGTTTGCAAATGTACAGGCATCTCAGGGACTGGCAGAGGCGGACATCTTCAAGGTCGTAGAGATCTCGGACGACTTCAGAGTCGTGAACCTTGGCATTACTGTTCCTGCTGACAGGATGGCTCCGGACAAGCTGGCGATCGAACACTTCGTTCTCAACCGCCCATACGGCTGCTTCATAAACAGAGGCTCGAAAATCACTATTGTAGCGCCTTCCAGCAGCATGGACCCGGCGATAGGATATTATGCTTACTATCTGGCTAAAATCGGCGGATTCAACCTCGTAAGCCGCGAATTGGGCGTATCGCGTCCGTACAGGTCGTTCTACAACCAGAGTTTCGAAGGTGAAGTTGCCGGATTGAATGAATTCATGGACGACATGAACTCAGTTACTGCCGACGCCGGCAACTGGGTAATAACTCTCCTCCCGTCAAGCGGTGCAAATGAGCCTGAATTCCCTACACAGCTCCACATCGAATATGGCGGAAAGAAGGGAGAGGACGGATTTGACGGCGCAGACCTGCTGGTCAAGGACATAGAGAAGGCTGACAGGCTCTTCTGCGAACTGGAAGAGACCATGGACTGCCGTTATGGCATCAAGACCGACAGGCAGAGATACCACGACACATCCAGCCCGAACATCTTCCAGCGAAAGCTTAAGAACGCGGCCCAGACTAACGGATTCGTGCTGAGGATAGCTTGGAGCGTATTCCTCTGGAACGCACAGAAGATAGATGTAGCCAGGACCCTGGCCCAGGTGCTCAAGCAGCAGATCGAAGGCATGGACCTGCCGGACTGCCCGGACCTCAAGGTAAAAGACATCGGCTATCAGGACTATACCGACTGATTTTTTTAACATTCGCGGAGTCGTTTTGCAACAAACGGATCCGCGAATCGTCTTATAAGTGAAAACTGACCGGATGAAAGGACTAACCGACATAGGAAAGCTATATGATGACTATTCCGTCAGGCTGTATAATATCGGCCTGAGGGTTGTCGGTGATGCCTCCGATGCAGAGGAGATAATGCATGACACCCTGTTGAAATACCTTTCATACGGCAGGAAAGACGAAATCAGGGACCTGGCCGGATGGCTGGCGCAGACATGCATACGGAAAGCCATTGACCGGCTGCGTGAGAAGCATAGGTATAAGGACTTCCTGACACGATTTGCCGAGATGGATACAGGAGAGATGACGGAGCAGGAAGAGCCAGAGGTCATCAGCGTTGAAGGCATAAAGAAAGCGCTCGTCGGACTCCCGGACCACTACAGGGTGGTGCTGACGCTGCATCTTCTTGAAGGCTACGATTATCAGGAGATTTCGCAGATAACGGGCACAAAGGAGTCGACAATCAGGACTCTATATATGAGAGGCAGACAGAAACTGGCAGAGGCATTAAGAAAATAGATTATGGATAAGATAGAGAAATATATCGCGGAACATCGCTCGGAATTTGACTCTTCTGCCCCTGCTGGTAGCAGGGAAAGGTTCATGGCTGCGGCACAGGCGCTGAAGCGCCGTCGGAGTGCGAGAGTGATCAGCCTATCGTTTGCAGGCCTTGCCGCTGCATGTACTGCTGTCTTTATGGTATTGTTCTCTCAGCCGGACCTCTCACACGAGTTGGAAAGACACCATAAAAGGCTGGCAGAGAAGGAAAGCGAGATCATGATTCTGGCGGACCAGGAGTTCCCTCAGGAAAAAGAATTGATCCTCAACACAATAAGAGCCATACTCGTTGAGGCTATCCCGCTAGAGGAACAGTTGCCGGAAGAACTTTCAGTTAAAGAGAAAAGTGAAGTATTAAAGTCATATTACGACAGAAAATATGCGGCACTGGAAAATCTGATGACACAATACATAGAAACATTATAATACGTAATATACCATGAAAAGGATTTTGATCACACTCGCCATCGCGGCGCTTGGGCTGTTTACTGCCAATGCGGAGGAAAGGACAAAGACCTATGAGTTCAAGAACATCACAGGAATCGAGGCGGAATTCAATTATGACATCTATGTTACACATGGAAGATCTAACGTGATAACTGTAAT
This sequence comes from Bacteroidales bacterium, assembly GCA_017631875.1. Next base: position 52,608 of record JAGBSL010000019.1, read on the forward strand.
ATACGACAGCATGTACGAGGATTACATGTCTGTAAACCATTATCCTATGTCAGGCACTCTCAGTCTTGGGATGAAGGAGCTTCCAAGGAAATTCAGAAATTCAGAACATCCGAACATAAAGGTCTATCTTGAGATGACTGCTGTGGATGACATCGACCTCTCGGGCGCTTCATCAATCACCTTCCAAGGTGAATTCAACAGTTCAGGGCTGGAGATCGAATTGTCCGGAGCATCGCACCTACAAGCACTTACAGTAAAGGGAAGAAATCTGTCAGCAGACTGCAGCGGAGCTGCAAACGCCAACATCAATGGCATTTTCACTGATGAGGTGGAAGTGGAAATCAGTGGTGCCGCCAACCTCACTTTCGACGGACGTGCAGACTCGCTGGATGGGGAGATAAGCGGCGCAGCGCAATTAAAAGGAGAATTTGAAGTAGAGACATGCTCAATCGAGTGTTCTGGAGCTGCAAATGCTGACTTGGAAGGCTCTGCCAAGGAGCTCTCGCTTGACGGTTCAGGAGCATGCGGAATCGACACCAGAGACTTTAAGGCGGAGACTGTCAGAGTATCCCTCAGCGGAGCCAGCAAGGCCAAGGTGTATGCCTCAAGACTCCTCAGATACGATGTGTCAAGGACATGTAAGATGACATACTACGGCGATGCAAAGCTGGAGAACATATCCGAGGACAACAATATCGTCCGAGGAAGATGATACATCACCTAACCCCAAAAAATGCATAAAATGGTTAATTTCATGGTTTGGATTATAGATAAATTTGGAGATGCACGAAAAGTCTGTATCTTTGCAGCATAATAAGAGCGTTAGCCGTTCGGCTACATTGAAAAAAGAAATAGGTATTCAGCCCCCAATCTGAATACCTTTTCTTTTTGCCCCTGAATAACGAAACTAAGCCGAGGGATGTACTCATGTAACCCAAGTTTGTTTCCACTTTTCAATGATAAGGGGCAACGTTGTCCCATAAATGCTCTTATTAATATGAAACAGGAACTTGCTGTTACGGTGAGCTTTCAAATTGAAGTTGCCACCACCAAGATTGTCAAGGTCAAATCGCACAAGCGAGTTGTCAATGGCAAGACAGTGAAGGTTCGATCACATTACAGACGCATTGGGGGATGCTAAGTAACAGTGTTCGGATTCTGACCGCCTCTTAGCGGTGTCCACTTCCCCTCGGTGTTTATAGTAGAGGCAGTGCTGTTGGCACTATCTCTGTCTTTTTCGTTTCAGTCAATATGACACCAATGTTTAAACGGGTGTAAAAATGCAACTCAAGATTGCTAGAATTTGGTCCATTATTTGGTCCACAAAACACAAAAACGGCACTACAGATACCTGTAATGCCGTTTTCTGCGGTGAGAGGGGGATTCGAACCCCCGGTACAGTAATCCCGTACGTCAGTTTAGCAAACTGGTGGTTTCAGCCACTCACCCATCTCACCTGAAACTGCCTATCTTCAAAGATAGGACTGCAAAGATACAAAGAATTTATTGTTTTGCAACTTTTTGCTCTTTATTTTAAGCAGCCATTTATTTATATAGTACGTCCAATTCTGGTTTTAAAACCTTACTCACCAAACATCTTGATAATCAACACCTTACATCTATAAGGGTCGAAAAATTTTCCGACCCTTATAGATGTAACTCTTTTAGTATCAAGACTATAAGTGATCATAAAAATAAATAAAAAATCTGTATTTGTGCTTTTTACGAATTTTAAAATTCCTGTGTTTGACCACATAAATCGCGACATCCGTCACATTTTTCTTTTTCTTAAACTGATTTATGCCAGGACTGATAGTTTTGCATGAAAAAACGGACGTATGAAAAGGAAGTTTAACGAAGATGGCATTATGCACATTTATCAAAGAACCATATCCGGTTATAATGTTTTCTATTGTCTTGAAGATTTCATCATATTCTACACGATTGTGTCGGTTTATGCTAAAAAGTTTGGGATAAAACTGTTGGCCATGTGTCTGATGATTGATCATACGCATCTGCTTGCATCATGCAGCAGCCTTGAGACACTGAGCAGATTCATATCTGCATACACATCAATGTTCGTACGTGAATTCAATCTATACACAGGAAGAAGCGGACCTCTGTTCAAGAAAGCATATGGCAGTGCGGTCAAGATGGAGTGGAAAAAGATCAGGTCTGCTATAGCATACCTTTTCAATAATCCTGTCGAAAAGCAGCTATGCACAAAAGCGGAGGATTATACATGGAACTTTCTGCGTCTCTATTGCCCGGAATATACCCCTGTCAGCACAACAATGAAAAGGAGCAGAAAACTGAAAAGGTCTATGAAAATGGTAAAAGACAATTTCAACAAAGGGTATTACCTGAAATACACTCTTCTAGACTATCTATATAAAGACCTATCTAAGCACGAAAAGAGAATATTGACCCAATACATACTTGAAGTGTATTTTCCGTTTGACACAGAAAAGGTCTGCAACTACTATAAGTCATATGAAGACATGGTCATTGCAATCAATTCGAATACAGGCAGTGAATATGAAATCAAGGAAAATCACTACGGAAAGACTGATGTTCCTTATAGGGAAATCATTTCATGCCTGAACAATATGAATATTGCTGACTGCAGGTCTGTGTTGACAATGGATACTGAAATGAAGGTACAACTGACGGGAATTCTTAAGCAAAAGACATCCGCATCAAGCACACAGATTAGAAAATTCCTGCAAATCCCTATAAAGAAAAAGACCAAGGTTCCTAAAGAACCAAAGTAGTAAGCTATCTGGTTCAGATAAAAGCCTCAGAACCAACAAGTTAAACGAACAAGGGTCGGAAAATTTTCCGACCCTCACAATAATAAACTGCTGATTTTTAATACTTTAGGTGATACGGCGCACTACTTAGCGATATTCTCACGCATGGTGGTGTCGGCCTGCATGTTCTTCATCCTGTAGTAGTCCATGATGCCGAGGTTGCCGCTGCGGAATGCCTCTGCCATTGCGAGAGGGACTTCTGCCTCTGCCTCGATAACGCGTGCACGTGCTTCCTGTGCCTTCGCCTTCATCTCCTGCTCGAGAGCGACTGCCATTGCGCGGCGCTCCTCTGCACGGGCCTGTGCGATGTTCTTGTCAGCCTCTGCCTGGTCCATCTGGAGGACTGCACCGATGTTCTTTCCGATGTCGATATCCGCGATGTCGATAGAGAGGATTTCGAATGCTGTACCTGCGTCAAGTCCCTTGTTGAGCACTACCTTTGAGATGCTGTCAGGGTTCTCGAGAACGAGCTTATGGCTCTCTGCAGAACCGATCGATGATACAATACCCTCACCTACTCTGGCAAGAACGGTCTCTTCACCTGCACCTCCGACGAGCTGCTTGATGTTTGCACGGACTGTAACACGAGCCTTTGCGATAAGCTGGATACCGTCCTTTGCAACTGCAGTCACAGGAGGGGTGTTGATCACCTTAGGGTTAACCGACATCTGTACAGCCTCGAACACGTCACGACCTGCAAGGTCGATAGCAGCAGCCATCTTGAAGTCAAGCGAGATGTTAGCCTTGTCTGCAGAAATCAAAGCGTTCACAACCTTAGGAACATTACCCTTTGCAAGATAGTGAGCCTCAAGCTCGTTGGCATAAAGGGTAAGGCCGGCCTTTGTACCGGTCACCATCGCCATGACGATAGTGTTAGGTGAAACTCCTCTCCAGCGCATGAGAACGAGCTGGATAAGTGAAATGCGGACTCCGGAAATCAATGCCTGGAACCAAAGAGTCACAGGGAAGAACCAGAGAAAGATCACCAGACCTACGATAGAGACGGCGATCCAAACGATAATCATTGCGTCCATAATTTATTGTTTTATAGTTACATACACTTTTATTCCATCTACCTCCACTACCTCGACCTCAACCCCTGGGTCAATAATCCCCTCTCTGGCAGTTACCTCCAGTCTGAGGTCGCCGAAACGGGCTGTGCCCATAGGCGCCAGTCTTGTAATAGTCACTCCTACAGTTCCGGGAACAACCTCCGCCTCCGGCACAATGGCCTTAGAGTCTATATTAGTTGCAAGCGCAAGTCTTTCCCATGTCTTTGCCCTGAGCACCCAGATGGTGATAAGAACCAGAAGCACGGCATTCACCGCTGTGACAATGATACCTGCCGTCTGGCCGATCTCCATGAATGCATACACACACGATCCGGCCATGGCTGCTATTCCCAGAATACCGGCTATACCGACTCCCGGAATGATCAGGATTTCCGCAAAGACAAGCAGCAATCCTATGATTATCAACGATATGACAAGTCCCATATATTAAAAGATCTAATCTACATCCAGTTCGTTTCCAAGCAGTTCGCACGAAACCTTACCTGTAATCTTGCCGCGCACGTATGAGGCAAGTTCCTCTGCCATAGCCTTGTTGTCGAACGGTCCTACGATAAAGACCTGAGTACCGTCCTCAGCCTCAATCCTGGCGATATCCTTACCCATCGCCATACGCACCATACCCTCGACAACCTCTGACTCAAGCTCTCCACTCTCAGGAATGATCCTGACCTCATACATGAGTACCTGGTTATTTCTATTTGCTTCTTCTGTCCTTGCCGACACAACCGAAACTTCCTTTCCGTCGATGAATGCCGTAATATATGCATCCCTGAAGCCTCTGCGCCTGATCTGCTCGGCAGCAGCCACCGCCTCCTGGTAAGCTCCAAACACTCCTGCTCTATATATGTAAAGTCCAGATGGTGTACGGTGCTCATAAATCGGAGTCAGACCCTTAAGTTCGGACAGGGTCGCCTTACGTCCTCCACTAAAGAGCTGAACCTGATATACTATACCGCCAGGAATGGTCTGATCCTCAGCAAAAACCGCTTCAGGTTCTATTCTGAAGCTATAATCGAACTTCACTTCCGGAACAAGGACAGCAATGGCGAGAGAATCGCCCATAGACCTCATCCTGAAGTCATATTCGGGCATATCCGCTACTGGAGCCTCATCTTCCTTCTGCATATCCATATTCAGGAAGATACCCTCTTTCAGGAACTCCATCTCTATGGATCCCAGTTCAGTGCTGGCCTTATCCAGTGCACGTTGAAGCGACGGAATCCTGGTCTCGAGCTGAAGGATCTCATTGGTAAGACGTGCTCTTTCGGCAGGATCGTTTCCGAAGACATACTCGTTTCGTAGAGTCTCAAGGGACGATGATGTAGAGGCAATCGAATCACGCAGAACGCGCACCTCATCCATCTTTGCCATGTACTTGATGGTGAGATCATTGTCCGGAATATCAGCAACCGTCTCCTCCTGCGCTTCCACGATCGGAGGATTGACCAGTGCCAGCTCCTGAAGTTCATAAGGATCTGTCATCGGAGTATGAACCGGATAGTCCTCATATCTTATCGCATAAACATATACACTGTCCTTACCGCACTCCCTGTTTGAAGCGAAAAGAGCATAATCGCCGTCCTCGGACTCGACATAAAGGAAATCATCAGCTGGAGAAGAGTACGGGAATCCCATATTCTGCGGGGAAGACCACCTCTGACGCTGCTCGTCCCATACCGACTTGTAAAGATCATAGCCGCCGACTCCGTAGAGTCCGTCGGAAGCGAAATACATTGTCTTGCCGTCAGGCGAAAGCATTGGGTAGATCTCATCGGCAGACGGATCTGACAGCTCGGACACCGGCACGGGAACCGTCCAGACGGTGTCATCCAACATTGTCATCATGATGTCTCGGGTGCCGGAAGGACCCTCGGCCGAATAGTAAAGGGCATCATTCCAATCGGGCGCATAGAGACTCTTTACGAATTCATGGCCGCTGTCTGCATCGAGAACATTGGGCAAAGCCCTCCAGCTTCGGTCCTCAAGGGGATATGCCAGGAAGAATGCTTCCTGGGGCAAGCGCCTTTTGCCTGCGGCCTGCGGCACCTGCACGAAACGGGACATGTTCTTTCCGTTCTCGGACATACGAAGTCTTTCCCGGACATCCTTAACCATAAGAGAGTCCGCCACAACATCCAATGAATCAAGCACCTGCAGATATACGCTCTCTGCCTCGGCAAAATCATAAGCCCTGTGGAGGGAGTCTCCGTAACGCATCAGAGAGTCTGTCTGAGCGACGGCCAAATGTCCGGAAAGCACTGCCACAATCACCAGAAACAATATACGCTTTCCCATTTTCATCTTACAAAATTATAAAAATTTACATTATAAGAGGATAAAACATGCCAGTTTCTTTATTTGTAAGAAAAAAATCTTAAATTTGCACCCTATTTTGCGGTTCATATACAGCAACAAATAACAACAAAACTATAAACATTATGCAAAGTAAAGGTGCAATCAGACTTGTAGCTATCCTGCTCATGCTCGCATCACTCTGGCAGCTTTCCTTCACACTCGTAAACAGTGTGCAGGAGAAGAAGGCAGTGAAGTATGCTGAGGCTAAGGCAGTAGCTGCAGAGAATTCAGCCGCTTTCAGCAAGGTGGCTGACGTCGACAAGGCATTCTACATCGACTCTGTAAAGAAGGTCGCAAGCAGAATGTATATCGACTCGATTTCATCCGAGAAGATCTACCTCGGATACACTTACAAGGAAGTACAGGCTAAGTCTATCAACCTTGGTCTCGACCTTAAGGGTGGTATGAACGTAATGCTCCAGGTACAGCTTGAGGACCTCGTAAGAGCCCTCTCGAAGAACAACCAGAGCGCAGAGTTCAACAATGCGATCGCTCTCGCAAAGGAGAATCAGAAGGACTCAAGAGAGGACTTCATCACTCTCTTCGCTGAGGCTTGGAAGGAGACTTCAAACGGTCTTCCTCTCGCACACGTTTTCGGAACTATCGACATGGTCGGCAAGATCGGCCCAGAGTCTACTGACGCTGAGGTTATCGAGGTGATCAGAGCTGAGTCAGAGAGCGCAATCGCAAACTCATTCAACGTACTCAGAAACCGTATCGACCGTTTCGGTGTGACACAGCCGAACATCCAGAAGCTCGGAAACAGCGGACGTATCCTCGTAGAGCTTCCAGGTGTTAAGGAGCCTGAGCGTGTAAGAAAGCTCCTCCAGGGAACTGCATCACTCGAGTTCTGGCCAACATTCAACTATTCTGAGGTTAAGACTTATCTCGATGAGGCCAACGCTCTTCTCGCACAGATCGTTGTAGACGAGACTCCGGTTGTGGAGACTCCTGCAGCTGAGGCTGACTCTCTCCTCGCAGCAGAGCTCGAGCAGAACGCCGCTGAGGCTGAGCTCATGAAGCAGAACCCTCTCTATGCGGTTCTCGCTCCAGCACAGTTCGAGAGCGCATGCATCGGATATGCTCACTACTCAGATACATCAAAGGTAAACAAGTACCTCGCTATGCCACAGGTGAAGGCTCTCTTCCCAGCAGAGTTCAGACCTATGTGGACAGTTCACGCTTCAGGAATGGGCGAGAACATCTACGAGCTCGTAGCAATCAAGGCTGTCTCAGCTGACGGCAAGGCACCGCTCGACGGAGGTTATGTAACTGACGCACGCGTACAGTTCGGAACAACAGCAGGTACACCTGAGGTTTCTATGACAATGAACGGTGAGGGCGCCGGCATCTGGTCAAGACTCACTGGTGACAACGTAGGAAAGCAGATCGCTATCGTACTCGACGGCATGGTTTACTCTTATCCTAACGTAAACGGCAAGATCGACGGCGGTCAGTCACAGATCACAGGTAAGTTCTCCCTCGAGGAGGCTGAGGACCTTGCAAACGTCCTCAAGTCAGGTAAGCTCCCTGCACCTGCAACAATCATCCAGGAGCAGGTTGTAGGACCATCACTCGGAGCTGAGTCTATCAACGCAGGTATGATCTCATTCATCATCGCGTTCTTCCTCGTGCTCATCTACATGGTTATCTTCTACGCTGGCGCAGGTCTCGTGGCTGATATCGCACTCCTCTGCAACGTGGTTCTCCTCTTCGGCACCCTCGTTTCATTCGGTGCAGTCCTCACACTCCCTGGTATCGCCGGTCTCGTACTGACACTCGGTATGGCTGTGGACGCTAACGTGATCATCTACGAGCGCGTCAAGGAAGAGCTCCGCGCAGGCAAGGGCCTCAGCAAGGCAATCGCTGACGGTTACTCAAACGCTTACTCGGCTATCATCGACGGTCAGGTAACTACTCTCCTTACCGGTTTCGTTCTCTTCGCATTCGGTTCAGGTCCTGTACAGGGCTTCGCTACTACCCTCATCATCGGTATCATCACTTCAATGGTGACTTCGATCTTCATCACAAGACTCATCTTCGATGACAGAGTGGAGAAGGGCAAGAACGTAACATTCGACAACAAGTTCACAAGAAACTTCCTCCAGAATACTCACGTAGACTTCATCGGAAAGAAGAAGATCGCTTACATCGTTTCAGGTGCGCTGATCCTCATCTCTATCCTCTCTATCGGCATCAAGGGCTTCACATATGGTGTTGACTTCACTGGTGGACGTACATATGTTGTAAGATTCGACCAGCCTGCTGAGGTTGAGGCAGTTCGTGCTGCAGTTAACGCTGCATTCGACAACGCTGCTGCAAACGACGAGACCGTAGACAACTCTGCAGCTGAGGTAAAGCAGTTCGGTGGTGACAGCCAGATCAAGATCACTACTACTTATAAGGTAGACAACGAGGCTTCAGAGGTTGACACTGAGGTTGAGGGTATCCTCTACGAGGCACTCAAGGGCTTCTACGCTGAGGATCTCACTATCGAGGAGTTCACATCTACTCAGGACAACCCTAACGGTATCGTAAGCTCTGACAAGGTAGGTCCTACAATTGCGAACGACATCACAAGAGACGCATTCATCGCTGTGATCCTTGCCCTCATCGTGATCTTCGGTTACATCGCAATCCGTTTCAAGGGCTGGACTTGGGGTCTCGGTGGTGTTGCAGGTCTTGCACACACAGCACTCATCGTGATCGGATTCTTCTCGTTGTTCTCAGGCATCCTTCCATTCAGCCTTGACATCGACCAGACATTCATCGCTGCTATCCTTACAATCATCGGTTACGCTATCAACGATACAGTGGTTATCTTCGACCGTATCCGTGAGTACAAGGAGATGCATCCTAAGGCTGACTTCAAGCAGAATGTGAACGAGGCTCTCAACAGCACTCTCTCACGTACAATGAATACATCACTCACAACTCTCGTGACTATGCTCGCTATCGCAATTTTCGGTGGTGAGGTGATCAGAGGTCTTGCAGTTGCATTGATTCTCGGTATCGTTATCGGTACTTACGCTTCAATCTTCATCGCAACCCCTATCATGTTCGACGTGACAAAGAAGGCCGAGAAGAAGGCTGAGAAGTAATTCTTCAAAACATATATGATAAAGCGCTCCTGATCGGGGCGCTTTATTTTTTCCTTTTGCAACGTTATCCTCCCTTTTTACATCTTTACAGTATTCTTGAAACTTAAATCAACTACATCATGAAAAGATTTTTAATCCTGACAGCCCTTATGGCAGTCCTCGGTCTCACTTCATGTGAGAAAGAACCTTCAAAAGCTATCGTCGGTACATGGGAGGCCACAACAGTAGAGATGAGTATTTCCGGAATGAAGATGGAAATGGATATTACCGAGATGGGAAGCAAAATGAAAATCACATTCAAGGACAACGGTACGGCAACAATTACAGAAACTTCAGAAGAAGAATCAATGAGTATGGATTTCTCATACTCAGTTGAAGGAAACACTCTCATACTGGAAGCTGAAGGGGATTTAGCTGAAATTCCTATCACAATAGAAAAGGACCACATGACATGGACCATGGACGGAGAGATGCTTGATGAACCTGGCGCCAATATCGTCATACATTTCGAAAAGATTTAGTGACGCTCCGACATGTTGAAAACTTTTCCCTCTGACTGACAAGAAGTTGTCTTCAGAGGGATTTTTATTTTTGATAGGGTGATGAAGATTAATTATCTTTGTCATCCTTAAAAAACAGCTTATGTCATTCGTCCATCTTCACGTCCATACACAGTATTCCATTCTTGACGGCCAGGCGGCCATCGGTGACCTTTTCGCAAGGGCAAAGGAGCTCGGCATGCCGGCTCTGGCGATCACCGACCATGGAAACATGTACGGTGTAAAGGAGTTCCTGAAGGTGGCGAAGAAGTTCCCTGAGGTAAAGCCTATCATCGGCTGCGAGATATATGTGACACGTCACTATGACCATAAGCTCAAGGATAAGGACCACAGAGGCTACTATCACCTCATCCTCCTGGCGAAGAACTACAACGGCTACAAGAACCTCATGAAGATATGTTCTACAGGACATATCGAGGGTAAGTATTATGAGAAGCCGCGAGTGAGCCACGAGATCGTCGAGATGTACTCGCAGGACCTCGTATGCTGCTCGGCATGTATCGCCGGAGAGATTCCGAGAGCGATCATCGCGGGCGACATGGACGGCGCAATGAAGGCGATCGAATGGCACAAGAAGGTCTTCGGAGAGGACTACTATCTCGAGGTACAGCAGCATAAGACCCTTGTTCCCGGACAGTCTCAGGAAGTATATGAGAGACAGCTGATCGCCAATGCCGGAATATACGAACTGGCGGAAAAGACCGGAACCAAGGTCGTGGCGACCAACGACGTGCACTTCGTGCGTAAGGAGGACAGCCAGGCGCATGACAGACTGATCTGTCTTACAACCAATACATTCGTGGATGACCCGGACCGCATGAGATATACCCAACAGGAGTATCTCAAGAGCGAGGAGGAGATGGCGGAAATGTTCTATGACCATCTTGAGACGCTCAGCAACACACTTGAGGTTGCAGACAAGATCGAGAGCTTCAAGGTGGACAAGGATCCTATTCTCCCGAAGTTCGACCTTCCTGCGGACTTCCTCGCAGATATAGATACATACCTAGAGAAATATAAGGACATCATCGACGAGGGACGCTGCGACAAGAACGGAAACGAGCGCGGCGAGGAGTTCTGTAACTCGGTAGCTTATCTGTGTCACCTTACATATAAGGGTGCACACTGGAGATACGGAGACACGCTGACCGACGAGCAGGCAGAGCGCATCGAGTTCGAGCTCAAGACCATCTGCAAGATGGGATTCCCGGACTACTTCCTCATCGTGCAGGATTTCATCGCTGCAGCGCGTTCCGAGGGCATTTCAGTGGGTCCGGGCCGTGGATCTGCCGCGGGTTCTGCCGTTGCATACTGCCTGAAGATCACCAACATTGACCCTATCAAGTACGACCTCCTCTTCGAGCGATTCCTCAACCCGGACCGTATCAACATGCCGGATGTGGATATCGACTTCGACGATGACGGACGCTACCGCGTGTTCCAGTACATTGAGGAGAAATACGGAAAGGACCACATCTCGCATGTGATCACATACGGAACCATGGCCGCTAAATCGGCCATCAAGGACGTCGCACGCGTTAGCCGCATGTCCATCGAGGAGTCCAACAGGCTCACCAAGATGGTTCCGGACAAGCCTTTCGAGATCGACGAGCTTGACGAGAACGGAAAGCCGGTGCTCGACGAGAACGGAAAGAAGAAGAAGAAGGAGATCAAGCCGAAGCTGAACAACTGTCTGAAACACCACGACCTCAAGGAAGAGCTGGAAAACGGCACCGAACTGACCAAGGAGGTGCTTACATACGCAGGTAAGCTCGAGGGCTGTATCCGCCAGACAGGCGTGCACGCCTGTGCCATGATCATCGGACGAGGAAACCTCACCGAATACATCCCTATCTGCATCGCCAACGACAAGCTCACAGGCGAGGAGGTATGGGTATCGCAGTACGACGGACACTACATCGAGGAAGTGGGCATGCTCAAGATGGACTTCCTTGGCCTGAGAACATTGTCAATCATCAAGGAGTGCCAGGCCAACATCAAGAAGCGCCACGGCATCGAGTTCGACATCGAGAAGATCGACATCGAAGACCCGCTTACATATGAGCTTTACAGCCGCGGAGACACCACCAGCGTATTCCAGTTCGAGTCTCCGGGCATGAAGGAGTGGCTTATCAAGCTCCAGCCGACCCGATTCGAGGACCTCATCGCGATGAACGCCCTCTATCGTCCGGGTCCTATGGACTACATCCCTGACTTCGTAGAGCGCAAGCAGGGACGTCAACCTATCGAATATGACCTTCCGGCAATGGAGGAAACTCTCCAGGACACATACGGAATTACGGTATACCAGGAGCAGGTGATGCTTCTGTCTCGTAAACTCGCCGACTTCACCAGAGGTCAGGCCGATACGCTCCGTAAGGCCATGGGTAAGAAGCTCAAGGACGTGCTGGACAGCCTCAAGGGCCTCTTCATTGAGGGAGGTACAAAGAACGGACACCCACAGGACGTGCTCGAGAAGATCTGGGCGGACTGGGAGAAGTTCGCTTCATACGCGTTCAACAAGTCCCACGCGACCTGCTATGCATGGGTGAGCTACCAGACAGGATGGCTCAAGGCCCATTATCCTGCCGAGTTCCAGGCAGCCAACCTGACCAAGAACCTCTCCAACATGGACGAGATCAAGAAGATCATGGATGACTGCAAGAAGAACGGCATCAAGGTACTCAATCCGGACATCAACGAGTCCGATTCGAAGTTCACCGTGAACAAGCAGGGCGAGATCCGCTTCGGTCTCGGCGGCATCAAGGGATTCGGCGAGAACATCGTGAAGGCAATCCTTGCAGAACGCGAGGAAAACGGCATATTCCCGGACATCTTTAACTTTGTGGAGCGTATGTCCGGAATCGTGAACAGGAAGGGATTTGAGGCACTTCTGCACTCGGGAGCGTTCGACAGCTTCGGCATCAGCCGCAAGCAGTTCATGCTTCCGTGCAGGAACGGCGACCTGTTCATCGATACATTGCTGAAATACGGCGAACTCTTCAAGAAGGACAGCATGGAGAGCGCGATCTCCCTGTTCGGAGATGTAGAGGAACTCAAGCCTGAAAGACCTGAGATTCCGGCAATGGTCGGAGACGAGGACATCCTCGAGAAGCTCAAGTATGAGAAGGAGCTCGTGGGAATGTACCTGTCGTCACACCCTTTGGACACATTCGCGTTCGAGATGGAGAATTTCGCGACATGCCAGATGACTGAGCTCGCAGGTCTCATCTCAGAATGTAATTCTACAAGAAAATCCGCAAAGGTGACGCTTGCAGGACTCATAACGGCATGCTCGGAGAGCCAGACCAAGACCGGACGCCCGATGTCCCGCATGACTGTCGAGGACTTCAGCGGCAGCTATGAGTTCGCCTTCTTCGGAAAGGACCATGAAACATACCTGCCGTACCAGAAGGTCAACAGCGCCGTCCTGATCGAGGGTGTGATCGAGGAGAGATACCGCCCGAACCCTAAGGGAAAGAAGGACGAGAAGACCGGAAAGATGGTACCGGATCTCCCTGACCTTATCTTCAAGATGAAGAACATCATGCTGCTTGGCAACGTCGCTGAGGAAAGGATCACAGGCCTGTCGATAAACGTCACCACGACCATGCTCTCCCCTGACTTCAGGGAAAAGCTCGTGAAGATGCTGAAGAGAAACAAGGGAAAGACCCCGCTGACCATGTTCCTCTATGATCCTGTAAAGAAATGGAACATAGAGTTCCTCTCCCACAAGTTCAAGGTACAGATAACCAACGAATTCCTTGAGGAACTCAAAACCCTCGGCATCCGCTACACCGTCAGCAAGAAATAACTTAAAAGATCAGGCGGGCGGTGATTGGATAGTGGTCGGAGATGAAGGTGCGGCCGGAGTACTTCTTTGTGACTGTCTGGTATTCCGGGCATGCGGAGAAGCCGGAGATGTAGATGTAGTCGATCACCATGTCCTTCGAGGCCTTGCCCCAGCCGTTGAAGGTGTGGTGGCTGTCTGTCTTTGCCGCGATCTTGCGGGTGCTCTTCATGCGGGCATCCAGACCGGTCAGGCATGGGTCGTCAGGCTTGACGTTGAAGTCACCTGTGAGGACCATAGGGTAACCTTCCGGATTAATTTCGGCAATCTTATCCACAATCAACGCAAGACCGTTTGCTCGGGCTTCCTTTCCGGCATGGTCAAGATGAGTATTTACGAAGTAGAACTTCTTGCCTGTTCTCTTATCCTTCATCAAAGCCCACGTTGCAGTCCTGTAACAAGCTGCATCCCAGCCCTTCGAAGGCTTGTCAGGAGTCTCAGAGAGCCATAATGTACCCCACTTGAGCATCTTTACGGTCTTCTTGTTCCAGAAGATGGACATGTGCTCGCCCTTCTTCTTTCCATCATCCCTGCCTACGCCGACACACTCATAGCCATCAGCCCACTCCTCAAGAAAACGGACCTGCTCAGGAAGCGCCTCCTGCACGCCGAACACATCAGGCTGCTGGTCCTTCAGCATCTCTAAGGTTGCCGGGCAGCGGTACATCCATGCGTTCGTACCATCCTTCTCAGTATTGAGCCTTATGTTATAGGACATGACCTTTAGTTCCTGTCCATAAGACAACTGAGGCAGCAGGAGCGCTGCTGCCATCAGTGTAAGTATGAATCTTCTGATCATTCTTCTGATTATTTAAGCTGGAATGAAACCATTGCCTTGATGTCTTCTGACGAGCTTCCGAGGAGAGCCTGGAATTCGCCCGGTTCCGCTACCCACTCGTGCTTTTCAGCATCGAAGTAGCTGAGGTCCTCAGCGTCGATTTCGAATGTAACGGTCTTCTTCTCACCTGCCTTGAGGAATACCTTCTCAAAGCCCTTAAGCTCCTTTGCTGGACGGTCGATTGAAGCCTCTGGGTCAGCGATGTAGAGCTGAACCACCTCGGCACCATCAACAGAACCTGTATTTGCAACATCAACAGAAACCTTGAGCGTGCTGGCAGCTGTCATAGATGGCTTAGCAGCCTTTGCATTGCTGTACTCGAAAGTAGTGTAGCTCAGACCATGTCCGAATGGGAACTGAACAGGGATCTCCTGAGTAGAATACCATCTGTAACCTACGTATACGCCCTCTGAGTAGTGTGTCTGCCAGAACTCGTCGCCCTCGGCCTTGATACCAGGGTACTGAGCCTCAGTCTTGATAGGGCCGTCCTCATACTTGAACGGAACCGAGAAAGGAAGGCGACCTGAAGGGTTTACCTTACCTGTGAGCACGTCAGCAAGAGCATTACCTGTCTCTGTACCTCCGTACCATCCCTGGACGATAGCGTCTGCGCTGTCAGCCCATGGCATTGATACAGGAGAACCTGAGATGTTTACAACAACAAGGTTCTTGGCAACCTCTGCAAGAGCAAGGATAACATCCTCCTGGTTGTATGGAAGAGTGATCTGGAGACGGTCTGTGCTCTCGTTGTCCTGGTGCGCACTCTTGTTAAGACCACCTACGAAAATCACATAGTCAGCGTCCTTAGCCATCTCCACAGCCTCTGCGATGAGGACTTCCGGAGAACGGTTGTCAGTGAGGTCCTGACCTGTATCCACTGCGTTGTATGAAGTTGAGGTATCACCGACATAACCGCGGGCCCAAACCACCTCGGCCTTGTCGCCGAATGCGTTCTGGATACCCTCGAGAGGGTTGACCTCGTATGCTGTCTTGAGGTTCGAGCTACCACCGCCCACTACCATCTTCTTGACTACGTTCTCACCCACGAGGAGGATCTTGCCGCCCTCAGGTACGTTGAGAGGAAGCGTGTTGTTGTCATTCTTGAGGAGGACAACACCGGCAGCTGAGATCTCACGCGCAGCCTGATAGTGCTCAGGGCATACGAAACGGCCGTAGTTAGGCTCAGGACGCATGCTTGTGCGGAAGATGAGGCGGAGGATACGGCGTACCTTGTCGTCGAGCTCCTTTGTTGTATACTTGCCCTCGCGCAGGCCATTGAGATATGGGTCAGCCATGTGGTAGTTTCTGTAGCTGTCGCTTGCAGCACCACGAAGACCGTTTGTCCATGTTCCCATCTCGATGTCAAGACCGTTGAGGATAGCCTCTTCGCTGTCGCGGCATCCGCCCCAGTCGCTGACTACGACGCCGTCAAAGCCCCACTCGCCCTTGAGGATGTCCACCAGAAGCTTCTCGTTGTGGCAGTTGAACTGACCGTTGTAGAGGTTATATGAACCCATGATCGACCATGCGTTTCCTTCCTGGACCGCCGCCTTGAATGCAGGGAGATAGATTTCGTAGAGGGTTCTGTCATCTACCACAGAGTTCGACTGCGTGCGCTGGAACTCCTGGTTGTTTACAGCATAGTGCTTCACGCAGGCTGCAACGCCGTTTTCCTGCACTCCCTTTACGTATGGAACCACCATCTGGCCTGCCAGATAAGGGTCCTCACCCATGTACTCGAAGTTACGTCCGTTGAGCGGTGTGCGGCAGATGTTGATGCCGGGACCGAGAAGGATATCCTTCTTGCGGTAGCGTGCCTCCTCACCGATGCTGCGTCCGTAAAGGAGAGACATCTCCTTGTCCCATGTCGCCGCAAGGTTGATAAGGGCAGGGAAAGCTGTACATGAGTCATTTGTCCAGCCAGCCTGGTCCCACTCGTCCCAAAGTACCTCAGGACGGATACCGTGAGGGCCGTCAGTGTGCCATACCTCAGGAATACCCAGGCGCGGAACACCGCGTGAGCTGAACTTTGACTGTGCTGTGGTCATGCCTACCTTCTCCTCGAGGGTCATGCGTGAGAGCGCATCCTCGACACGCTCCTCAACGGGAGCATTCGGATTCAGATAGGTAGGGCCGTCGAACTTTGGCTGTGAGCAGCATGCCGCCAGAATGAGCGCCGCTGCTGAAAGGATAATGGTTCTTTTCATATCGGATGTTATTGATTATTCGGTCAGTCTCGCAAAGATAGTCAAAAAGATTTACACTTTTACCTAATAGTACATTAAAGACATGGCCGCTTGTAAACAACTATCTATCAAGTACTTATAAAACAGACTGCCGTTAACCCCTAGTTTAAAGCATGGGTTAACGGCACTACTATTTATAACTATTTAGTAATCAATAGAATACAAAATAAGGTGCAGTTAATCTAATTTATATTCTATGTCAAAGATAAAGATTTCACCTATAGCGAGACAGAAGTCGATGTAAGGTTCTATGCAGGCGATGCGGTGGTTGGACCAGAACACTGATTTTGTCATCGGGACCGCACAACGGGCTTGGACGCCACGTCCGGTGCAGAGATCACGAAGATCAAAAGCATTTGGACTGCCCGTCAGACCGCATCCGGCGGCGTGCAGATTGCCTGTAAACACTGACTCCCCTTTCTGAAGAGTTCTTGTGAAACGGATTCCTGACTCTGTAAATCCCACTTCGGAATACTCCGCACGCCAATCGCCCTCAGGCTTGAACGGAAAGTCAAGCTGACGGTCCGATCCGATCTCCAGGAGGCCAAGAGTGAAGAAATTATGATTATACACATTACCTTCCAGAGGCTTCCTGCCTGTATTCTTCAGACTATGTCTTATAACGAAAGTGTTCTCTACGGTAATGACGATTTCCTTGATGTATTCGTATGCATACCCGCTCTCATGACTAATGAAATGACCGAACACGGCGGAGTTTTCAGTTACGCAGAGTGTCCTGCGGCCCGGATCCAGAATCTCATGAAGCTTGAATCTGTCATACTCCCCCTCCATCTTCTCCAGTACTCCGACTCCGATCTTCAGAAAGGCACCTCCGGGAGCCACATCCGAAAGGCCGATCGGACTGAACTCCTCAGCAGGACCGCAGACTGCATCATGCATGGTGGGAGAGTAGTTTTCAAACCACTCCTCTGCATAGTTGCAGCCTTTGTATTCTATGCTCGCGAACACACCGGCCCAGTCAAAACGGGTACCACGATAATAACCCTTCTCGCCATCGGGCTCATGAAGGGTTATCTTTAGTGTATTGTTAGAAATTGAAAACATTGTCGTGGCAGATAATAGATTAACTATCAACAATTTAACGATTGATTATCCTCATTTTTAACAGGATAACCATCATGTAATTCATTAACTGCAAGGGACTTACGTGCCACGCCCATTTACAGTCGAGTTGGGAATTCCGCTATACGGAGGGTAGTGCAGCCATATGGGATGAGTTCTATCCATACTTCCTCGCCTGTGTCGTCGCCGTCTTCGCGGTAATATGCGATCGGACCTGTGGAGCCGTTATACTCCTTCCATGGCTTGATGACCACAGCCTTCGCCCTGATGACCACAGGAGCGTTTTCAAGGTTCCATGGATACAGGCCTGCATCGGAGCGGACCTCGACCTTGAAGTTCTCTAGCATAAGCTCCGGAGTCATGTCCTTGAGACGGAATCCGTAGTTCCAAGGAGTGTCAGACACGCATGTATAGTAGTATGGGCCATATTTGCCCTCGTATGATGGCTCGAATTCATGCTTCTCCCACTTCTCCTCCATCCTGAGGGCATATACGAGCGGACCACGCTCTACGACAGTCGCACCGTCATACCAGTGACTGATGCGCACTTCCATAGGGAAGGTAAGCGTTACCATATCACCATCTTTCCATTCACGGGAAATGCGGACAGTCTCCCCTGCCTTCGAAACACAGTTGACATTGACACCGTTCACCTTCACCTCAGCCTCCGGACACCACTTCGGCACACGGAAATAAAGCGGGAATTCCGCCTTCTTTACTTTGCGCGCAGTAAAGTCTACAGTCACCTTAACAGTCTCATCGAAAGGATAGAAAGTCTCCTGCTTAAGCGACACCTCAACCCCGCCAGCAACCTTAGCAGTGACAGTCGAGGGCGCATATACAAATGCCGCAAGACCGCCGTCCGCGCTGGCATACCAGAGATTCTGGGCGAACTTCGGCCAGCCCTGATGCATGTTGCAAGTGCAGCATGGGTAGCCGTTCAGGACACCGAAAAGGTTATCGTTATCCTCATGCTGAGTCACGAAGTTTCTCCACTCGCGCGAGCATGCGATCTGGTTGGTCTGCTGGTAGTACTGGCGTCCGTCATAGGCATCAGTAGACTGGGTAGGAAGCGCATTATATGCCACCCTTTCAAGGTGGTCGGCCCACTGAAGGTTACCGGTCGCCTGAAGCATTTCTTCCAAAGAGTACATCATCTCCACAGCGGTGCAAAGCTCTGATCCGCGGGTAGGGTCACCGAAATGAACCTGCTCGTCTCCTGCCCAAAGTCCGGTAGGAAGTCCGAAGGTCTGGCGCATGATCTTGAGGGCATTATCCGGCGCATTCAGATCCTTCGGATCCTGTGACCTCTGCCACCAGATTATCGGTTCCTTGAAGCCGTGGGCAAGGTTCACGGTATGCATAGAGTTCTGCGTGCGGAGCTCGTTGGTCTCGCCCCAGAACATGGCAGTCCAAGGGGTTGTCTGACTGTGGATAAGGTCGCCGAGTTCAAGGAGGAACTCGTCACCCGTGATATTGTACAGCCAATAGACGATGTCGAGATTGTCACCTCCCCTCCACTCGCCCCAGAAAGTCCAGTGGTCGAGCGGTTTCTCGGGAAGGTTCGCGAGCTGATATTTGAAGTATCCTGTAAGCACGTCAATGACACGCTGGTCGCCTGTCGCCATGTAATACTGCTTGAGGATCTTAAGAGCGACCATCTTCGGCCACCAGTCCTCTGCCTTGCCTCTCTGGAAACCTTCAATATATTTGCGGGATATCCTGTTTCCGAAGTAACCGTCCTCATATACCATTGTCAGC
The DNA here is from genome assembly GCA_017631875.1 of Bacteroidales bacterium. The sequence goes on from JAGBSL010000019.1 coordinate 72,288, forward strand.
ATGGACTCTGTCCATACCTTTGACTTGGCGATAAGTTCCTCGTCACCAAGAAGGTATGCCAGAGGTACAAGACCATCCAGCCAGTACGGTCCGCGCTCCCACGTATCGCCTTCTCCGCCGATCCATGCGTTGTCAGGACCCACTACCTCACGATACACCTCATCAAGGTGCCCGGTGAAACCTTCCGCCTGACGCACGAGCTGGTCATGCAGCCAGCCTTCAGGGCGTATAGCGCCGATAGGCAGTTCTGCAAAATCAGTTGCAGCCAGAGGGGCACGGTTGAAGATGTAGTCCTGAGCGGCGGCCGACAGGGCCGTCACCATGGTGATCAATAGAATGGCTAATCGTTTCATATTCATTTATCGGATTGCCACGGCTTCTGCGAAGCCTCGCAATGACGTGTTGAGGTTACACTTTTGACTGGTTACACACGTCATTGCGAGGAGCGAAGCGACGTGGCAATCCCCTTACTTCAAAGGGTTATCGATGACAAATTTACAAAGTTTATGATACATTTCCTTGTCAAGCGGGTCTTCTGACACCGCGAGTTCATAGAGACCGTTGGTGCCGGCATAGAGCACAAAAGGAATCTCGCCATAAAGACCGCGGGAACGGGCATTGTCAAGGTATTCCTGGAAACGTGCCTTGTTGCGGGCGGCGTAAGGATTCGGCTGACCGTTCTTCAGGTTCGAAAGGATCGAAGAGGTGAGAGGTTCACCGTGGGTTCCCTCAAACTCAAGTTCCATGCCGAGTCCATAGTCCCTGATCTTCTTCTCGATCTGGTTCCACGACCACTTTGCATCGGTCCAATAGTAGTTCGGCTGCATTACGACAAGGTCGAATCCGAAATCCTTGCTGTTCTCGATGCCGGGAGCCATTGCATACGGCACCCAGTAGAAGCCTTCGTTAAGAGAATGGCAATATTCCGCAACAGCCTTGATGGTGATGTCATGCTGCTTGTACTCGTAGCGGAAGCTGCCCGGAACGGAGAGTTCCTCTGAAAGCACATAGAAGCCTATCAGTTCCACATTCTCGTATTTTGCCTCCGCGAACCTTGCACGCACCTGATCCACAAGCCACAGATAGGCCTTGATGCGGTCCTCAGGCTTGGCGAAATCAAGAGTCACTCCGTCAAGTTCGCCCCAATACACGGTATTCCTGTTCTCCCCCTTCATAGCCTTTGTATAATGCTCGAAGTAGACAGGATCAGGAAGAGAGAAGATTATTCCGCGCTTGGTCGAAGGTTTTCCGATGCGTGAAGCCACATCGGCCACGCACTTATCCATAGCGGCAAAGCCGTTCTCCGCATCGAACCAATAGTCGAGCTGCCTTTCCCAATGCTCCTTGCGGGAAGAATAGCGGCCGTCATTGGCGATGGAATACGTAACCTTGAAGTCATCATCCCAAAGCTCCATCACGATCACATTGTCAAAGAGCCAGTGTTCCTGACCATTCTCGTCCGTATATGCGAGAGTCTTCTCGAAACGCTCCGGAGTCCACAGATATGGATTGCGGGCACTATGGCCGCCATAGCAGATGGCTGCGTCAGCTATCTGACACACCTCATCCTTCTCCCATTTGTACAGATTCTTCTGAGCGCCGCATCCGCATACCATCAGCACGGCAGAAAATATGATCAATATTCTTTTCATAATCATTAACTTATACCATCGTATCAAAAATAACAGAAAATTTGTAACGATGGTGTCAAAAAAGGGCTGAATTGCCTATTTTTCAAAACCACCGTGACAAAATATGGGGAAATAATGTCACGGTGGTCTATTTTAGAATATCCAGTCTGGCAAATTATTCTGCTACGAAGCCAGCGTTGAGCTTGAATACAGAGATTCCAACATTCTGGATCATTACTGCCATATATGTAGTTCCGTCCACCTCACGTACCACGCAGTCACCTGTAGAGTGAGTTGCAGGGCATGGAGAAACTACAGTCGCGTCCATACCGTCCTGAACAGGGGCCTCGAAGACTACCTTGTGGCTCTGGAGAGCACTAAGGAATCCGTCAGGAGTACCTGCAAGGTCAGCGATGACCTTGACGCTACCCTGAGCCTGGCTTGCCTCAAGACCCACATAAGCGATGTACTTGAGACCTGTCTTGGCGTCAGTGAAGAAGTTGTAACCGTGAGTCAACGGCATTCCAAGATCTGCTGTCGAAGCGAATATGTTTCCTTCTACCTGACCAAGGAAGTGAGCGCTTGCAGTTGAGGACACAAGGAATCCAGCTGGAATATCATAACCTGCCTTAGGAGTACCAGGGTAAACATAAGCCGATCCGATGCAGCCTGCAGCGTCAAGCACTGATGCATTGTAATCGAAACGTCCGCGAGCGTAAGCAAGTCCGTCAGCGCCAGGCCACTCACCTATACGTCCGTCTATCATAGCGTAGCGCACGATGTTTCCGGTGTTGAAGTCCTTGAGGTAAATCTCACCGTTGTTCCAGCTTCCAAGCACGATGTACTTGTCACCGAGACGACGGCCAGAGTCCTCGACCATGCTGAGAACAGGAGCGTTGTCGATGCCGTTGAGCCATACATAGAAGTGGAGGTGAGATCCGTCACCTACTGACAGACAGCAGGCTGAAAGGATATCCTTGCCACCGTTGACTGCAGGATCAGTGTTAGGGATCATTCTCACGCATGAGAGAGTATGAGTACCGCCAGCGATACCGCTCACGTTCACATCCTTCACCTGAGCAGGATCCAGGATGCTTACAGCCTTGAGGACAGCGTCTCCGCCGGCCGACTGAGGCACATAGACATACTGGTCGTCCATTGTGATGTTTCGTGCATCAGAAATGCCGAATGTTGCCTGCCATGGGTTTGTAGATGAAGTTGCATAAATACCCCACTGGCGGGTGAAGAGCTGTGGCGGGATAGGCTCGAGTCCCTTCACGACGATGTATGTAAGACCGTTGTTGATCTTCACGCCGTCAACCGACATGCTTGAGATCTTCACTGGAACCACATAACCGTCCCAATCTCTCTTGACAAGCTTCTTTGTCACGGTCTCACCCTTGATCTCGACCTCCATTTCCTCAGCGATAGCATCGGTGTTGATGGTCACAGGATAAAGCACATAACCCTCGCCTGCCTTGATTACAGGATCTGCACCGAATGATACGAGTCCCTCAGGTGCAATAGTATAGTTTGTTCCGTTTGCCTGGTTGTATGCAGCCACGAGCTCCTCGTCTACCTCGAAGTCGATGGTAAGGTCGATGCCCGGAATGGCCTTGTCGATACGTACTGTGATGTCCATGGTCTCAGCCATCGGCTCTGACTCCCACTCGTATGTGCGGCTGAGGAGTGTCTGCTCGGCAGTCACCGTAGAAGTCACGAGGTTGAGGATGAACACCTCTCTACCTTCGTTAACCTCAAGACCCTCAGAGCGAAGAGCTACAGGGATGCAGTACTGGTTTGCAGGCTCCTGCTCCATGAATGCAGCCACCTTTGCGATATCCCATGATACGGTAACCGGCTTGGTTACGTCATCCTTGCCGAAAGCGATGCTCTGCTCGCTGAATGAATAGAGATCCATATCGGCAGGAAGCGGAATGTATTCCACTCCGTTTGCCTTATTGAAGTTGTTAAGGTCGAAGTTGGATGTGGTGATGTTCACTACACCCTCGTTGAGTCCCTTTCCGCTCTTGATGATGTCGATCTCATGAGAACCGCCATAAAGAGGGAGGGTCAGGACGTTCTCGCCGGCCTTGTTGTTGAAGCCGAACGAGTCGTCTGGCAGAAAATTATTTCTGTCATCTGCACATGAAGCCACGGCTGTAATCATCAGTGCAGAAAGCAAGATATTCTTGAAAATCTTCTTCATATTCATTCAGATTAGAATCCGTAGTTCTGTGTAATGTTTGTCATCTCGGCAAGCTGATCAGAGTCAAATGGGAAGAGATAGTCTCTCTTTGTGAACTTCGCATGCTTTGCAAGCGGGAAGTCCTCGCTTGAGCGCACCCATGAATCGTGATAGTCAACCGCGTCGTTGAGATTGAGAGTCCAGTTGAGTGTTGGGAAGTTCTGCTCTGCAACCATCCAGCGGCAGCTGTCATAGAAGTGCATAGGTCCCTCGATCGCGAACTCGATCATCTTCTCCTGACGGAAGCACCATCTGAGGAGCTCAGGATCAGTTGCGATACCAGGATATGCCTCCTCGAGGTTGTTCAGACCCGAACGGTTACGGATCATGTTGATATACTTGACAGCCTCTGCATAGTCACCTGTCTCGATACAGCACTCAGCATAGTTGAAGTAGATCTCTGCAAGACGGAAAGCAGGGTAAACATACTTGATCTGCTGGTAGTCCGCTCCCACGTCAAGAGGGTTGTCCGCCTTGTAGAGACGACGCCATGCATAGCCGAAGTAGTTGTTTGTCGAAGTCTGGTCCCAACGCTGGCAAAGCGAGCCTGAACCTCTCCAGAAACCGCACTTCATATCCTCTGCAACCCATGTTGTAGATGAGTTCTTAGGGTTGGTCATGGTCTTGAGAGCCGGGTCACATGGCCAGTAGTATCCGTTAGGAACAAGACACGCATAGTAGCGTGGCTCACGGCCCAGAGTAGAGTTATGTGCCTCGAACTCGCCTGCCCACTCTGCCTCGAACTGAGTCGTCATGCTGAAGCCCTCAGCCTCATAACCTGACTGCTCGTCGATGATAGGCTTCGAGTAGTCATCCATGCCTGTGGTTCTGTCATATCCGGTAACAGGATAACGTCCTGTCTCATACATCGCATAAGCGTCAACGAGCTTGAACGACGGAGTGAGTGACTGCCATCCCTCGACTGTGATGTTACGTGGAGCGCAAGCACCGACGAATCCGCCTGAGCGACCGAGCCAGTCATCGTAGAAGTTCATCCACCATCCCCAGATAGTCTCCTCATTCCACTGCTTGAAGAATATGTTCTGATATGCGCGGACACCGTCCTCGAACTTGTCGCCTGTGGTCTTGTCTGCCTGAACGAGGTTATAGTAGTTAAGGTCAATCAGATCCTTGGCCGCAGCCTTGGCATCCTCCCACTTCTGAGCGTCATAGTTCTGAGGGAAGATCTCATTGCCATAATAGTTTGTCATGCCGGCATAGAGTTCATTGCCGTTGTAAAGAGGCGATGCCGCATAAAGAAGAACGCGTGACTTAAGTGCCATAGCAGCACCCTTTGTCGCACGACCCATGTCGGAACCTTCCTGAAGACCCACCTCAGTGATGCTCATAGGAAGCACTGCGATACACTTGTCGAGTTCGTTAACGATAAATGTGATGTTCTCCTCGAGAGTGTTTCTGTCAAGCTCCGAACCGAGCACGTCTGAAGGTGCCGCCTTGTCGCCCCATACGATGACAGGTCCGTATGTACGGAAGAGGCAGAAGTAATAGAATGCACGCATGAAGCGGGCCTCAGCCTTCATGTATTCACGCACCTGCTCGTTATCCTCCTTGTTGAGGTGGATGTTGTCGATCACGAGAGTACAGTGTGCGATCGCCTTATAGTAGTTCTCCCAAAGGTTGTAACCAGTGATGGACGCAGGGCTATAGTCGCCTACGCGGAGGTCGAACACGTTGTTGGCATATGCCGAAGCATTTACCTGACGTGCATCCGTACGGCCTGAGAAACCTCCCTCAGTGGTAGCGTCCACAGGATTCTCCTCCTTAGGAAGGTAGGCATACATGTGTGCTGCAAGCTGACGGGCTGTTCCTCTCTTGCTGAACATCTCCTCGATGGTAGCCTGGTCCTGGAGCTCCACATCGAAGTAGGAGTCGCAAGACACGGCACCGAGCGCAAGCACAACGAATGTTGATAATGTATATATTAATTTTTTCATCTTTTTATATATTTTCGTCCCTACCCGGGACGGCTTCGAAAACTTAAGTTTTCTCGCTGGTTAGAAGTTGATGTTCAATCCGAGACTTACGTTACGTGTGATAGGGTATCTTGCACCTGTAGCTGTCTCGAGCTCAGGATCCCAAAGCTTGAACTCCGAGAAGGTGAGGAGGTTGGTTCCTGCCACATAGAGGCGGAGAGCCTGGATTCCTGCCTTCTTTGTCCATTTCTTAGGGAATGTATATCCGATCTCGGCATTCTTAAGACGGAGGAAGCTCATGTCACGTGTCCAGTAGTCAGAAGTCTGGACGTTGTTGTTGGAGCGTGTTGTTCCAAGTCTTGGATATGGAGCATTCGGATTAGGATTGCTTACTGTCCAGTGGTTTCTTGCCACATCCTGGAACACCTGTCCTGTGAGCTGAGGTGATGATGAAGCACCGTAGAGGTTCGAACCACCGATCTGACGGGTCACGTTGCCGACTCCGCTGAAGAACACCGACACATCGACGCCCTTGTAACCGAGGCTTACACCAAAACCGTAGTTGATCTCAGGGATAGCTGTGTAACCGATAGCAACCATATCATACTGGTCAACCTGGCCGTCACCGTTGATATCCTTATACTTGATGTCTCCCGGCTGAACGTCACCGAATGTCTGGGTAGGCCAGTTGTCGATATCCTCCTGGCTCTCGAAGAGACCGCATGAAATCAGACCCTTTCTCTGGTTGTAGGCGAATCCTACGTTGCTGAGGTACTCCTCGACAGGCGTAGGCTGGTCATCGTAGATGAGGCGGTTACGGTTGAATGTAAAGTTTCCTCTTGCTGAAACGTTGAATCCGTTGGCAAAAGTGTGGTCATATTCTACCGACATATCGAAACCACGGTTGAGCATCTCTCCGATATTCACGTACTGGTCCTTCTGAAGACCGATCGCCGAAGGAGTCGACTGACGCATGAGGAAGATGCCGTCACGGTAGTCGCGGAAGAGGTCAGCCTGGATGGTGAGGTCATTGAAGAGACCGAGCTCGATACCGACGTTGCTCTTTGTAGCCTGCTCCCACTCTACCTCCGAGTTACCCATTTCAGCAGTTGTGATACCACCTACTGTAGTGTAACCTGTTGCAGATGAGTTTGGAATTGTACCCCAAGCTGCACCTGTTGCAGAAGTGTTGATGGTTGTGTTGTATGCGAAACGACGGCTACCACCGATCTGGTCGTTACCTACAGAACCATAAGAAGCCTTGATCTTGAGGAGGTTGATCACGTCAGATACGCCTTCCCACCATGGCTCGTTGCTGATCATGTAACCGACAGCGACAGCCGGGAAGAAACCGAAGCGGTGACCTGGAGCGAAGTTCTCCGATCCGTTGTAACCCATGTTGAACTCGAAGAAGTAGCGGTCCTTATATGAGTATGTAGCACGTGCTGCTACACCCATCGACTTATAAGGGAAAGCCGCGATGTACGAACCTGGGTGTGTGTGAGAGAGAGAACGCATGCTGTAGAGGACCATTGCGCTAACGCGATGTGCATAAGCGAACTGACGCTCATAGTTTACCGAACCCTCGAAGTTGATGTAGCGTGTACCGCTGTGTGATGTTCCGAGAGTGATGTAACCTGCATAGTCATCGATAACCTCATACTGGAGATTGCCGACATCATCTCTTCCGATCGCTCTGAAAGTCTTAGGAAGGATGCTGCGGTTAAGGGTATTGCTGTTGGTTGCGTCGAAAGAGAATGCAACACGTGCAGTAAGACCTTCAGTCACGAATTCAGAGAAGTCCTGGGTGAGGGACACTGTAGACTGCGCCACGTTGCTGCTCGCATTCGAATAACCCTGCTCGTTGAGGAGGTTATATGGGTTAGGGGTTCCCTTGATCGAAGCGAGGGTTCCGTCAGAGTACTTGAGCGGAATCGCCGTAGGGGTCATAGTCATTGTCTGGGTAAGAAGGGCGTCAAGACCTGCAGCCGGAGAGTTCTTCACTGTGAACTGGGTAGACACGTTCATACCGAGCACTGTAGACTTGGTGAGGTTGATGTCCACGTTTGTACGGAAGTTGAACCTCTGGTAGCTCATCTGCGCGTCATAACGGTCGTTTGCCGCTGTGTTGAGGATACCGTCCTCAAGATAGTATGAACCGCCGACATAATAGCGTACGTTCTTTGTACCTCCTGACACACCGATGTTTGCCTTGGTGGTCATAGCCTGGTTCTTGAATGTCTCATTCACCCAGTCTACCGAAGGATAGAGGTCAGGATCAGCACCTGGAAGTCCCATTGCCGTAGCAAGATACTGCTCCTTTGCGAAATCATTGAAGATTGCATCCTGGCCGCTGTTGATGTACATGTTGTTGAGGAAGTCGATGAACTCGCCTGTGCCCGCCATCTCCGGGAGTCTTACAGGAGAAGTGAGACCGGTCTCCACCTTCACGCTCAGCTGTGGCTTGGACTCGGCACCGCGACGGGTCGTGATGAGCACGATACCGTTCGCACCACGCACACCGTAAAGCGCTGTAGCTGACGCATCCTTGAGGATTGAGAGCGAAGCGATATCCTCTGTGTCCACCATATCCATGCTACGCTCCACGCCGTCCACGAGGATGAGAGGAGTCGAGTTGGCACCGAAGGTACTCACACCACGGATCCAGAAATCAGCGGAAGCACCAGGCTCACCGGTCTTCTGGATAGCTACCACACCGGCAAGCTTACCTGCAAGGCTGGTAGAGAGGTTACCCTGCGACTGTGCGAGCACTCCCATGTCAACGGTACTGATGGATCCGATTACGGATGCCTTTCTCTGTGTACCGTATGCCACCTTCACGACTCCTTCGAGTTCGTTCTCAGCCGGTACAAGCTTGATTGTGATCTTTGTCTGGTCGCCGACCTTCACCTCCTCATCCAGATATCCGAGGAAGGATGCGACGAGCACATCTGAAGGAGAAACGCTGATGTTGAAGCGGCCCTGATCATCGGTCATGGCACCTCTTGTCTCTCCCTTTACTACAACGTAAGCACCGGCGATTCCCGAATCAGTCTCGTCCAGGATGACACCGGATACGTTTCTGTCCTGCGCAAAGGCCGAAACCACCGCGCAAGCGGACACCAGGCAGAGTGCAAGCACCCTTCTGAGTCCGTTCATACGTTCTGTTAGCATCATAATAAGGTTAGTTTGTTTATATTTTTTACTTGAATTTTCTACAGTGAAGCAATTCCTACGAGCACTGTGCCCTGAATATCATCCACTACCGACACATGGACATCTTCTCCCAGCCCCTGCCTTACCTCATCTTCCATCAAGTCGAAGGATCTTGCGATCTGACCTGCGAAAAGAAGGTTGTTGACACCGAGTTCATCGATCAGGTCCTTCGCTCCGGCAACATAATGTCTGCCTGCGCGGCGGAATGCCTCAAGCGCCTTCTCATCTCCCTGACGCGCCTTGTCTGCCATTTCCTTGACATCCTCTCTCTCAGAAAGGATTCCTCCAAGTTCCTTATAGAAACGCAGGATTGCACGTCTGGACACATAGTCCTCCAGTATTCCTGTCCCATAAGGCTTGTTCCAGAGGTTCCTTGCTGGAGAACCGGCCTCTGACTGCATTACAATGCCGTCCACGGCATATGAAAAGCCCAGTCCGGTTCCTAGCGTAGACATCGCTGTCACTCCTTTCCTCAGCTCCGGACGGAGAGTCAAGGCTCCAGTCAATGCACCATTTACATCGTGGGCAAACGCCAGACGTATGCCAGCGCCTATGACATCACCCAAGATGTCGCGGAAAGAACGTCCATATACAGAAGCAAATTTATGCTTCATCAGGAAGATACCCTCTTTGTAGTTGAAAGGTCCCGGCATGACGACACACACTGCTTCAATATCAAAGCCTGCCTGTGCAGCCCTCATCATCTGACCGGATACAGCCTCGCGGAAAGAATTCTCAATCTGCTCTGCCGTGCCTTCAGATGAAATGGGCGTGCTGTCGAAAGTCCCCTCGACAGCGCCCTGAGAGGCAATGCCAAGGGATGACTTGACGAACGTTCCTCCAACATCAAGAAGAATTATGCGACTATTTTTCGTCATTCTCGAATCCTTCGCGGAGAGTTGTCTTGTGGATGCTGATAGGCTCCTTGCCGAGGTTCTCGACAACATACTTGCCCATATCTGCAGGAACGCACACGATGTCCATGAAGTCCATATCGTAATAGCGTTCAGGGTGCTCTACGCTGCGTACGCGAGCCCTGTCACCGTCAACAAGAGTGAGGACGTGGAACTTCTCGTTCCTTGTATCCTGCTCGCACATCTTCTCGAACTCGAGGCGGCGAAGCGAGATGTACATCTGTGGGTTCTCACCGAGGATATACTCCTTCCAACCCTCTCCCTCTGCATCGAGACGAGGCTTCTGCACGATGTAGTCCTTGTTTTCAGGGTCGTGGATAGCTGAATATCTTCTCTCCTGATTCACAACCTCCTCGCCAAGCTTGGTGTGGATAGGACGCTGCTTGCCGTCGAAGTCCAGACGAAGGTAGTCATACATCTTATATGTATATGAACCGATAGTGAGCGAACCGATCTCGAGGATCACCTGGTTTCTACCGCTCGAGTGGATCGTTCCGGCAGGAAGCATGACCTGAAGACCAGGAACAGACGGCTCGTAGCTTACGTACTTCTCATAGTCGCAAGGGATTTTCTTTGTGTCGGCATCCTCGATCTCCTTGAAGAACTGAGGGATGTCAGCGTCATCGCGGAATCCGATGTATGTCTTCGCATCCTGACCTGTCACGACCACATAGTAGCTCTCGTCCTGACGACCGAACTCGTTGTAGTTCTCTACATTGTACTTTCCGCCTGAGTGGCACTGGATGGACATGTTACCGGTAGAGTGGTAAGAGTCATCCCAGTTGAAACGGATAGGGAAATATCCCTGGTATTTGGCAACTGCCTTCTCACCCATGAGGTTCACTCCCTCCTTGTGTACGAATGAGCAGTAGTTGATGTCGAGCATCTCCTTTCCTGCCTCGACAAGGACGCTGACCTCCATAGGGATGAAGTCGAACACCCAAGCGGCATTCTTCATCTCCTCAGGGAGATTGCGGTATTTCTTCATATATGAACCGCCCCATACTCCCTCAAGGTAGCAAGGCTTTGCACGGAACGGATACTTCACGAGCTCCGAGCAGATGTCAGCGAATGACTCGAAAGGCATCATCTGGAGCTTCTTAGGATCATTGTCAAGGAAATAGAAGTCCAGGACATTGTTCTTCCAGAGGTCCTTTCTGAGCTGTACCGCGCACTCGAAGTCGCAGTAGTAGCAACGGCGGATGATGCGGTTGATGATACCTGGGCGCTCCTTGCCGAGGTTTGCGTACTCGCCACCTCTGATACGGAGCATGGTCTTCATCGGAGTGATATCGAACCAGCACTTCACGTCATACATGTCGCGGAACTCAGGAATCATACAGCCGTAACCTGCCACGACTGTAAGTTTGCCCGGAGCCTTCATCGCAGGCACCGCAGCCTTGAAGTCAGCTACCTTAGCATCGTCAAAGAGACCGATGTAACCACCATGATAAAGCTTACCGAAGAGGAGTGTCGGGTCGATCTTGGTGTCCCAGATAAGGAGCGGATCGATCATGTCATCGATCTCCTTGCCAGGCTTGAGGACCGCCTTTACTGAATCCACTGCCTCGAACTCGAAACCGTTGATGACGCACTCGCGTGCAAGGAGGTTAAGGAAGAGATTCCAATTTGCGGTTGTGTATCCGTCGATTCCGACGATCACACCCTCTGCCTTGATTCTATCTGCGAGGTTTGCAACAAATTTCTTTGCGACATTAGGAGTTCCTCCTGTCACGATCGAATCGATTGTCTTTTCTGAAAGTTTCGGTCTGTTGATCGGCTTCGGATCATCAAACGGAAACGGGTTGTACATAAAACTCATTGTCTTATTCCTTTATATATATTACACTACTACTTTATATTATAGAACTCGAATCCCATGATTTCGGCAAAGTCCTCGAGCTCCTTGCGCCAGTCACCGTCTACGATCGCATAGTGCTGTGTCGCTCCGATGCGCAGAACCTGCTCCCAAAGTTCCTTCACAGGCACTACAGGCTTGAAGATGGTGTGGCTGTATGTTGCAAGAAGATGCTTCTTGTCACTCTGCGGAGTGTCCTTCTCAGAAAGGCTCTCTGCAAGGAAGGTGATCAGCTTATATTTGCCATCCTCCTCATAAAGACCGGCAACGGTCTTCATTCCGGGACTGAAGCGGTACCATGCGAACGGTGCTCCTGCATATTTCCAGTGGGTCTTTGCGAAGCGCACGTCACGTGAGATGATCACGTTCTCCTGCCACTGAGGATCGTTATGGTCGTTCGGACCTGCGTGACCGCCGGCAAATGTTCCGAACTCATCCTCGATATGGAAAGGCTCCACGAAGTTCACGTTCCTTCCTGTCATGAGCTTGAGGACGTATGTGATGATACCAGCTCCGATGTCAGCCTCTGGCACGAGCACGCTCACGTTCTCGTTGAACCACTGAGGATAGAAACCTGCACGGCAACCGGCTGTGCGGAATGTAGCCTGATCGATATCGTTATAAACATAACAGTCGATGTCGTTCTTCTGAGCGAGCTTCTTGATACCGAGGGTAGCCTTCACGCAGCCGATGAACTTGTCATACTCGACATCATCCATCATCCTGTACCTGCCTGTAAGCTCGTCAGCATACTCCTTAACCTCCTCCTCGGTAAGGTTGTCGATCTCCGTACCGTAGTCACTGTACGGAAGATAGTGGATCTCCGGACCGATCTTGGTAAAGAGATCATAGTTGTCGATGTATGTGCTCCACATGGCCTCGTTCATGTTGGCCATCAGACCTACATTCGAGTGACGGAGGATAGCGCGGGTCCTTGCGGCATTTGCATAGACCTTGAGCTGCTCTGTAACCTGCTCGCGTGTGCCCATAATGGTCTTGACATTCTTGCGAGGGACTCTCTTCACGCTACCTGATGCCTCAAGCGAACCGACGAGGGTTCCTGCGCAGAGGTAGTCGACGAAATCATCCTCGTCAAGAGTGGTCTCGAAGGTCATCTTCGGCTTTGCAACATTACAGAAGATGATCGGAATCTCAGGACAGTCGCGAAGGAAACGGATCCATGCGAAATCCTCGCTCCATGAAAGGAATTCAGCGTAGATGAAGTCGACCTTCTCGGCATAGAAAAGGTCCATAGCCTTCTGCGCATCTTCCCTTTCATAGGTGATTCCCGGATACACAACGTCAAGGAAGTCCATCGTTGCGAGGATTTCCTTGACTGCCTTTTCCTTTCTCTCTCCGTAAGTGCCTCTCTGAGGACCGGAAAGATTCTTGAATCTTGGTGAAGCTATCAGCAATATACCTGCCTTAGGCTTCCTTGCTTTCAATTCAGCTTTCATTATAGTGTTTTATTAATTTTATCGTAATCCTTCTGGTAGTGGGTCCTGCTGATGATGAGCATGAGGACTCCACAGACGATCCACACCGCTCCAAGGACAGGGAATGTCGCCGAAAGGCTACCCATGCTGTCCTTCATGGCTCCCAGAATCACCGGCGCGAGGGCTCCCACTGCAAAACCTGTAGTGATCAATGCGCTCGAGCATGAGGCATGGAGTCTTGAAGGTGTCACATCATATAATACTGTGTAGATGTTTGCATCGAAGAATGCCCTGAAGAATCCCCATCCGGCAAAGCAGAGGTAGATACCCCAAAGGGCCATGTCCGCTCCTACGAAGAAGAGGAATGCGGCACCGAGAATCAGACCGATTCCCTGGATCACCATACGCACCTTGCGGTCGCGAATTGCAATCTTGTCCGAAAGCGTTCCAGCCAGAAGAACACCGGCGAATGCAGCCAGATATGTCCAGAACATGGAGTTGAAGCCTGCAGCGGCCTGGGTCTGACCAAACTCCTCCTGAAGGAATGCAGGAACCCATGTCATGTATCCTGTGATGACGAAGATGAATCCGCTGAATCCGATTGTAAGCGCAAGAGCTGTCGGAGTTGTGAACACTGTCTTGAAGCCGTCGAAGATTCCAGGCTTCTCTACATCATTGCGAGGAGCGTCAGCGACGTGGCAATCTGTTTCCTTCTTGTCCTTAAGGCGAATAGCCATCACGATGCCCCAGACAATGCCGGCCGCACCGAAGATGATGAACGAATACTGCCAGCCCAGCTTGTCAGCGATGTATCCGGCAAGCCATCCGGCGAGGATCACTCCCACATAATATGAAGTCTGATGTATAGACATCGCGCGAGCTCTTGTATCGGTGTGATACTGTCCCAGAAGCGAATAGTTAGCTGGTCCGAAGAAAGCCTCACCGCCGCCTGTGGCAACGCTTCGCATGAGGATGAGCATCAGCACTCCGGTCGCGAGTCCTGTAAACATTGTTGCCACACTCCAGAAGAGGATGGCGATAGTCACTACCCACTTGCGGCTGAGACGGTCTCCTGCGAGACCTCCGAGAGGCACCATGAACGCATAGCAAAGATTGAAGATGGTCGCAATCAGACCCACAGACGTGTCCGTAAGGTTGAGCGTATCACGGATTGCAGGAAGAACCGTATTGAACACCTGACGGTCCGCCTGATTGAGCAGGTATGCCATCCAGAGGAGGGCAAGGACTTCCCATTTATAGTGCTTATGAGTACCTTTCATAGTGGTTTTGATTATGTGTGGTGTAGTGTGGTGCAAAGATATGCAAAATATTTGAAAACCATAAAGTTTTTACACTATTTCGTACAGCTGTTGACCAAATAAATTATCGAGCGGTAAGGAATGCCGGAGTTTGTCTGAAGACCTATCTCGCAGGTGCGGCTGTTGGAGTAACCTACCTCTATGCCTGCAGCCTCTATCTGGGAGCGTAACTTGCGGAGCGCATAAGCGTTGAGTTCCGGATGGGTCATGCCCTTGTCACCGGCGAAGCCGCAGCACCCTACTCCCTCGGGAACAAGCACCCGTGAGGAACATAGGCATGCCAGATCGTAAACGATCCTGTCGATCTTCATGATCCTGGTAGAGCAGGTCAGATGCAGCGCTACAGGTGTATCGGTCCTATCGAATACGAGTCTGTCCTTCAGGAATTTCCACACAAACTCAGCTGACTCATAAAGGTCGACCCGGGTCATCTTCTGCTTCATCCTGTGCAGACATGGACTCTGGTCACACACGACCGGATACTTTCCATGCTCCGAGGCCTCCCAGAGGGCATCCTCCAGCTCCCGCACCTTCTTATCCGCAATATCAGGAAGTCCCTTGCTCTCCCATATCGTACCGCAGCACAGATGGTCCATCCTCTTTGGGAATATTACCTCATAGCCAGCCTTGCCAAGCAGCTCTTTCATCTCCTCCGCCAAAGGACGCATTCCTTTAGACGCATTGTCCGTTCCCATGGTCTGGTTCAGACAGCTCGGGAAATAAACCACCTTCAGAGTCTTATCTTCTTCGGCAGGAGCGTTCCTTGACAAGTCGGCTGCATTGTAAGCCTTAGGAAAAGCAGGTGTCCACAGAGGAAGCCCCACGGCATGAAGTCCCTTGCCGACAGCTCCCATGGTCTTGCTTCCAAGGACCGCATGTCCGAAATCCGCCATATGCAGGACTCCCCTCAGGCCTGTCTTCACAGCGTGGAAATTGTCCGCGGCAAATCTTCCGACACCTTGTCCCATCCGACCCATATTCACCCTTCGGATCTCATGGGTAAGGTCCGCCACATTGATTCCCATAGGGCAGGACATCGAACACAGGCCGTCTCCGGCACATGTCTGTTCACCATAATATGAGTACTGCCTGCGCAACTCCTTAAGCAGCTTCTCGTCAGAACCCGACCTTTCCAGCGCCTCCATATGTCTCTGCAGAGCGATGCGCGTGCGGGACGATAGCGTGAATCCGCACGAAACGCAGTTTACCTCGCAGAATCCGCATTCGATGCACTTGTTCAGCTTATCGTATGCCTTCCTCGCATGCTCAGGAGCATCTTTGCGCGGTGCAAGGAGAGGCAGGTCCTTGAAATTTTTGAAACAGCAATCCGGATCATCATTGAATATGACTCCTGGATTCAAGATGCCTGACGGATCGAATATGTCCTTTATCCGCTTCATAACCTCGAAGGCCTTCGTTCCCCACTCATATTCCACGTAAGGTGCCATGTTGCGTCCGGTTCCATGCTCGGCCTTGAGGGAACCGTCATATTTCCTGACCACCAGATCCCCCACCTCATTGATCATGTCCTTGTACCTCTGGACCTCATGATCCGAGTCGAAGGACTGGTTGATGATGAAATGAAAATTTCCTTCCAATGCATGTCCGTATATGCATGAGTCGTCGTACCCATGTCTTTCAAGCAGATCCGACAAGTCGGTTACGGCTTCTGCAAGGTCCTCCACATGGAAGGCCACATCCTCTATAAGGCATGTCGTTCCTGGGCGTCTCATGCCCCCGACTGTCGGGAATATGCCCGAACGGATGGCCCAGAAGCGGGCCGACTCATCAGGATCGGTCGTGAATGATACGGAGCCGTATGTGTCGAATTTCTTCAGAATCTGCGTTATCTCACTTACATTCTCCGCCAGTTCATGCTGGGACTGAGCCTCTGTGCGGACAAGCACCGCCGTGAGTCCTTCCTTATCTCCCGCATTTACCGATGCAAGCGAACGCTTGTCCAGCATCTCGGCGGCAGACACCTTGAGAGGACGCATGGCTATGACCGCCCTTGCCGCCTCTGCCATATCATTGAAGTACACCATCGCATCGGCCTGAAGAGGGGCCGACTCAAGGGTCTTCATGGTCACCTCGCTCATGAATGCAAGCGTGCCTTCCGAACCCACCATAAGATGGAGGATGATGTCGAAAGGATCGGTATATGTAACAAGAGGAAGCAGGTTCAGGCCAGTGACATTCTTTATGGAGTATTTATGTCTGATGCGCTCAACCAGCTCCTCGTCAGCCATGACATCGTCCCTGAGGGCCTTTATTGCCAATATCATTTCGGGATGCGAATCCATGAAAGCCTCCCTGCTTCGGGGATCAGCCGTATCAAGCAGAGTTCCGTCAGCGAAGATGATCCTTCCGGAAAGAAGCATCCTGTCGCTGTTGGCCCAGGTTCCGCAGCTCATTCCTGAAGCGTTGTTCATCACAATGCCACCCACCATGCAGCTTTTTATGGACGCCGGGTCCGGACCGAATTTCCTGCCGTACGGCTTCAGGAAGTCATTGACCTTCGAACCCACGACACCCGGCTGCAGGACGACGGTCAAGCCTTCGTCCGGCGTATGCATCCCCTCCCAGTTCTTGCCAGCCACCAGCAGCACCGAGTCGCTTACAGACTGTCCTGACAGACTGGTACC
>JAGBSL010000020.1 GCA_017631875.1 Bacteroidales bacterium
ATTACCATTCTTGCAGCAGTGCTCATGACAATGAGCGCAACGGCTGCGCCAAAACACTATGAGCTGAAGTCTCCGGACGGAAACATTGTGGTTTCGATCGAAGCGGGAGAAGGAATCAGCTACAGCCTGACCCACGGTCAGGATCTTCTTCTTGACAAGACGGACATTTCAATGATTACTGTTGAAGGAAATGTTTTCGGTGGCGTTCAGCCAGTGAAGAAAGTGACCCGCAGGAGCGTATCGGAAACCATCACTCCGGTAATCTATACGAAGGATGTGGTCAAGGATGAATTCAATGAGCTGACATTGAAGTTCAAGCAGTTCTCAGTGGTTTTCCGTGCTTACGACGAAGGAATGGCATACCGTTTCATCTCGCATCTCAAGGGAGACTATCACGTAGAGTATGAGATGGCGGAATTCAACTTCGCCCAGGACTGGAACATGTGGGCAGCATATGTCGCACAGCACACAGAAACGCTTGAAAGTCAGTTCTATAACTCGTTCGAGAATAGATATTCATACACTCCGCTTTCGGAGTGGGATAAAACCCTCATGGCATTCCTTCCGCTGCTGGTCGACGGCCCGAACGGAAAGAAGATCGCGATCACAGAGGCAGACCTTCTGAACTATCCGGGCATGTATCTGTATAATGACAATCTTGACGGCGAGAAGGATTCCGCTCTCGAGGCAAGATTCCCGGGCTATCCTGATGAGGTAAGGCAGGGAGGTCACAGTGACCTTCAGATGGAGGTTCAGAGCAGACATCCTTACATTGCTAAATGCAGTGGCGAACAGGCCTTCCCTTGGAGAGTCATCTCGGTTTCTACGGAAGACATCCAGATGGCAGACAATGATATGGTCTACTGTCTTGCTACTCCTGCTGACGCGACCAAGGACTGGAGCTGGGTGAAGCCAGGCAAGGTAGCATGGGACTGGTGGAACGACTGGAACATCGACGGTGTAGACTTCGTGTCCGGAATCAATAATGATACATATAAGCATTACATTGACTTCGCATCCAAGAACGACATCGAGTATGTCATCCTCGATGAGGGATGGTCGGTAAAAGGAGCTGCGGACCTCTTCCAGGTGGTGCCTGAAATAGACCTTGAGATGCTGGTAGAATATGCTTCGGAGCGCAATGTAGGCCTGATTCTATGGGCCGGATATTGGGCGTTCGACCGTGATATGGAAAAGGTCTGCGAGCATTATTCGAAGATGGGCATCAAGGGCTTCAAGATCGACTTCATGGACCGCGATGACCAGTACATGGTGGACTTCCATCGTCGTGCATCCGAGACTACTGCCAAGTATCATATGATGGCGGATTTCCACGGTTCATACAAGCCTACAGGCCTCCACAGGACATATCCGAATGTAGTCAACTATGAGGGTGTCCATGGTCTTGAGACAATGAAATGGAGCGACGCATCCGTGGATCAGGTGACCTATGACGTTACCTTCCCGTTCATCCGCATGATGGCCGGTCAGATAGATTACACCCAGGGTGCCATGAGGAATGCTACTAAGTCCAATTATCATCCTGTCTATAACGAGCCTATGAGCCAGGGTACACGCTGTCGCCAGCTCGCTCAGTACGTAATCTTCAATTCTCCTCTGAACATGCTCTGCGACTCTCCTTCGAACTATATGAGGGAGCAGGAATGCCTGGAGTTCATCGCGGCGATCCCGACCGTATGGGATGAGACCCGCGGTCTGTGCGGCGAGGTCGGAAAGTACATAGCGATCGCACGCCGTAATGGAAACGACTGGTACGTGGGTGCTATGACAGACTGGTCTTCACGTGAGCTGGTGCTTGACCTGACATTCCTCCCTGAGGGTTCATACGAGGTTGAGATCTATCGTGACGGAGCCAATGCCTACCGCGTCGCAAGGGATTACAAGAAGGAGGTCGTGGAACTCCCATCTGACCGCCGACTTACAGTCAATATGGCACCAGGTGGCGGATTTGCTGCAAAGATTGTAAAAAAGTAAAACGAAAATCCGTTAATCCGCTAAAAATCATTACCTTTATCGGCTGTAAACACGAAAATTATAATAATTAACTCTTAAAATACTAATAATCATGGAATTACCTTTTGCAGAATCGTACAAGATCAAAATGGTCGAGCCTCTTCGCATGAGTACTCGCGAGGAGCGTGAGCAGTGGATCAAGGAAGCAGACTACAACCTCTTCCAGCTTAAGTCAGACCAGGTTTACATTGACTGTCTTACTGACTCAGGTACAGGCGCTATGAGCGACCGCCAGTGGGCTGCAATGATGATGGGTGACGAGAGCTACGCAGGTTCATCATCTTTCTTCATGCTCAAGGACACTATCGCAAAGATCACAGGTTTCGAGTACGTAATCCCTACTCACCAGGGTCGTGCTGCTGAGAACGTGCTCTTCAGCCACCTCGTGAAGGCAGGCGCTATCGTTCCAGGTAACTCACACTTCGATACAACAAAGGGTCACATCGAGAGCCGCAAGGCATTCGCAGTTGACTGCACAGTAGACGAGGCAAAGAACACTCAGCTCGAGGTTCCTTTCAAGGGTAACGTTGACCCTAAGAAGCTCGAGAAGGTTCTCGCAGAGAACGCTGACCTCGTTCCATTCATCATCGTGACTGTAACAAACAACACAGCCGGAGGACAGCCTGTATCAATGCAGAACCTCCGCGAGGTTCGCGCAGTTGCTGACAAGTACGGCAAGCGCGTGATCTTCGACTCTGCTCGTTTCGTTGAGAACGCATACTTCATCCGCACTCGTGAGGAAGGATACGGCGACAAGACTATCAAGGAGATCTGCAAGGAGATGTTCTCATACGCTGACGGTATGACAATGTCATCAAAGAAGGACGGTCTGGTCAACATGGGTGGTTTCATCGCAACACGCCACGAGGACTGGTATGAGGGTGCAAAGAGATTCTGTATCCCATTCGAGGGCTTCCTCACATACGGTGGTATGAACGGCCGTGACATGGCTGCTCTCGCAGTAGGTCTTGACGAGAACACTGAGCTCCCTACAATCGAGACTCGTATCAAGCAGGTTCAGTACCTCGCAGCTAAGCTCGACGAGTACGGAATCCCTTACCAGCGTCCAGTAGGTGGTCACGCTATCTTCGTAGACGCTGACCGCGTTCTCGACCAGATCCCTAAGGAGGAGTTCCCAGCTCAGACACTCGCCATCGAGCTCTACATCGAGGCTGGTGTACGTGGTTGTGAGATCGGTTACATCCTCGCTGACCGCGATCCTGTAACTCGTGAGAACCGTTTCGGTGGTCTCGACCTTCTGCGTCTCTGCATCGCTCGCCGTGTGTACACTAACAACCACATGGACGTGATCGCAGCAGCCCTCAAGAACGTTTACGATCGTCGTCACGAGATCACTCGCGGTGTGAAGATCACTTGGGAGACTGAGCTCATGCGTCACTTCACTGTGAAGCTCGAGAGACTCTAAATAAGGATAACTCATATAGCTGATAATCAGCATTTTATATAATTAAGGGTCGGAATATTTTCCGACCCTTAATTATTAATTTATCTGTGTGACAATTAGTTAGGTGATACCTACTCCATACTGTTGATGACCTCGGTCTTGACGCGGAACCAGTTGTTGGAGCCGGTGTCCACGAGGCGGTACTCGGTGTGATTGCTCCATGAGGCTGGCTGGTCCTTGATGCTCATGTCTTCTCCTGTGTCGTTTGATACGTATGGACTGATCTTGTCCTGCCATGCCTTGATTCTCGGAACGCTGGCGTCCATGTGGAACAGTGCGTTTGCCGGGTCTACGAGTTCCTGCAGGGCCTCTTTGTAGATCTGTCTGAATTCATCGAATATCATCATCTTTTCCATGAGGATGCCGGCATTTCCCCAGTCGTACGGATCCTGGCGTCCTGCGTCATTCACGATCAGACTTGTTCCGAGTGAGTTGTCATAGTCGTATGGAAGGAAATAAACCTTGTAGTCGTCCAGTCCGGTGCCGCTGAAGTAGAGGTAGAAGTTGTTTCCGTTGCCCCAGTGGTCGTCCCACATACCTACAGCCACGTTTACTGCGTATGTCTTCAGCAGGAACTCAACGTCAAACACCTCCTTTGCCCATTTCTCGAAGTGTATGCTGTGCTTGTTGTTGAGGTTCTTTATGAAATCCACCAGCTGTGCCCTTGCAGCAGCAAAGTCTTCCTCGTCACCCTTGAATTCATAAGTGTAGTTTACGCCGTTGTCCTGGTCCCAGTTGACCTGGTTGGGGTTATTCGGGTCGATATGTTTGAGGTCAGCCATGCCTCCGGCTCCATAGACGCACTTCCACAGATTGCCTTTGACATTCTCGAACATGCCTTCTTCGCGTCGCTCCACGAACTCTTCATCGATAGGCTCGATCATGTTATAGACGCCGAAATATGCAGGCTTTTCATCTCCGACCTGAAGCCAGAGCCTGCAGTAGGTAGAGAATGCGCTTGTCCAGATGCCGTAGCGGCGGAACAGGTCATAGCAATAAAGCTCGCGCACATAGCAAGGGTCGTCCTTGAACCATTTCAGGTTGACCTTTCTGATGCCATGGATCGTGTGGTCGGAGTCCTTATGGTACTTTCTGAAATTGATGCCGAAGTGGCAGTGATGCCAGTCGGGATTGTTGGAATTGTGGTTCTGTCCCGTATATCCTTCAGGTCTGCGGCGTGAGGTGTTTCCTCTAAGGCGCAGGCCTCCGTCTTCGATGAATATGGTCTCGCTGCCTTTCTTGTATGTGAAGTCCGCATGGAAGTAGTCCACATTGTTGTTGAACTCGTCAAATCTCTTCAGCAGTTTGTTCCATTCATCCTTAGTGATGTGGACGGTGATTTCAGGGATGACATTCTCGTCCCATACGTATGCGACGCCGGGATCGTTGACGCTTGCGGGAGTGAACGGCACAATGCCCTCAGGAACAGGCTCTGGTTCGGGTTCCGGCTCAGGCTCCGGTTCCGGTTTCGGCTCCGGTTTTTCGGTGCCCTCGTCCTTGTTGTCAGGCATGATGATCATGTCAGGAGTGATAAATCCGTCGCAGCCGGCCAATACGGCCAAACACATGAGGAGGCGTGCTATTCTTTTCATACTCTATATTTTTGATGACATGCAAATTTATTATATTTGTGAGACTTTGGCAAAAACCGCAGAGTAATACACTAAACTACCATAATTATGAATTTCGTACAGCAGATCGGCGAGACCTTGAGTTCCATAGACCTGGGTCAGGCCATTGGTGCATCCGGCTTCAGGACGGTGGATCTTATCATCCTGGTGATCTACCTCGTTGTCCTTGTCGCCTTGGGACTCTTCCTCGGACGCACTAAAAAGGGTGAGGAAAAGAGTGCAAACGATTACTTCCTTGCCGGCAATACACTTACATGGTGGGCAGTAGGAGCTTCTCTGATTGCCGCCAACATCTCGGCAGAGCAGTTCATCGGAATGTCGGGCACGGGTTTCCGTGACGGAATCGCGACAGCGGCATACGAGATCATGGCGGCCGTCACTCTGATCGTCATAGGAAAGTTCCTCCTGCCGGTCATGCTCAAGCAGAAGATATTCACAATCCCTCAGTTCCTGCGTGAGAGATACAGCGATGGAGTCGGACTGGCATTCTCGGTCCTCTGGCTGTTCCTTTACATATTCGTGAACCTTACTTCGGTAGCATGGCTTGGTGCTCTTGCCATCGAGCAGATCCTCGGACTGCAGGATGTGTACATTGCCATGGGCGAGACGATGATCTCCATGAGGATGGTTATAATCGTCTTCCTGTTCATTGTAGCAGGCGTATATTCCATCTATGGCGGTCTTGCATCCGTTGCATGGACAGACGTTATGCAGGTTGTATTCCTTGTGGGAGGCGGACTCATCACGGCGTGGTTTGCCCTCAAGGCTGCAGGTGACGGTGCTGCTATGGAAGGATTGAGAAACGTATATACAACCCTTACGACGGGAGATTATGTCCGGGATACCCATTTCCATCTGGTCATCCAGGAGTCTCATAATCCGAGCGCATTCGCCAATGTGCCGGGTATAGTTGCGGTAGTAGGTGCCGTATGGCTCACCAACCTCGGTTACTGGGGATTCAACCAGTACATCATCCAGAAGGGTCTTGCGGCAAAGAGCGTGAACGAGGCGCAGAAGGGTCTCGTCTTCGCCGGTTTCCTCAAGCTTCTGATTCCGTTCATCGTGGTGCTTCCTGGCGTATGCGCATATTACATGACCCAGAACGCCGAGCAGTTCTCTATGCTTCAGGGATCCATCAAGGTGGCAGATGATGCCTATCCATGGCTGATCCGCAACTTCGCTCCACCTGTGGTCAAGGGTCTCTCATTCGCTGCCCTGGCTGCGGCGATCATCTCGTCACTGGCATCCATGCTGAACTCTACATCGACCCTGTTCACCATGGATATCTATAAGAAATATGTAAATCCTCAGGCTCCGGACAGGAAGCTGGTCAACGTAGGTCGTCTTACGTCCCTCGTGGCCCTCATCATCGCGGCGGTAGCCGTGAAGCCTCTGCTCGGAGGTCTTGACCAGGCGTTCCAATATATACAGGAGTATTCAGGATTCATCTATCCGGGAATCATCGTGGTGTTCGGCCTCGGCCTTCTGTGGAAGCGTGCTTCCAACAAGGCTGCGATCTGGACAGCCATCGCAACAATTCCTCTGGGAGTGCTCTTCAAACTCTGTCTGGGCGATGTCGCCTTCCAGCTCAGAGCTGGCTACATCTTCATGATACTCGTGACCATGTTTGTCCTCATCTCGCTGATAGACAAGAAATTCGTTTCGTGCGAACTTCCTGAGCAGAAGGACAGGGCCACAATGATGAAGTGGGCAAAGATCATAGGAGGAACAGGTGCTTTCTTCATCCTCGCGGCAGCGGTTGTGGTAATCTGGGGAGCGCTTCTTCCTGAGACAGCAACACCAGAGAACAATGCGATAGCATACCTCAACGACATAGGATTCCAGGCGTTCTTCTTCTTCGGAGTCCTCGTCGGCTGCAACGCGGTATGGCTCTGGTCTGACGCCAATGACAAGAAGATGGACGTTAAGGCGCTTCCTGTGGACCTCAAGCTTTTCCACACAAGCAAGGAGTACGCATGGGGAGCCCTCGCGATAGGAATCATAACACTCGTTCTTTATATAACACTCTGGTAAAATGTTAGAGGAACTCAAAGCGAAGGTCTGCAAGGCCAACCTCGAGCTGGTCGGCCACGGACTTGTCATATTCACATGGGGCAATGTATCGGCTATAGACCGCGAAAGCGGGCTGGTGGTGATAAAGCCCAGCGGCGTGTCCTATGATGACATGAAGCCGGAAGACATGGTGGTCGTTGACCTTGAAGGTAATATCGTCGAGGGTGAACTCAACCCTTCATCCGACACTCCGACCCACCTTGCCCTCTACAGGGCATGGCCCGAGATAGGTGGCGTGGTTCATACCCACTCTACCTATGCGACTGCATGGGCACAGGCAGGAATGGATATCCCGAACATAGGAACGACGCATGCGGATTATTTCCACCAGGCGATTCCATGTACGGACAGCATGACCGAGGACGAGATCAAGGGCGCATACGAACTTGAGACGGGAAATGTCATCGTGAGACGTTTCGAGGGCATGAATCCGGTCCATACTCCCGGCGTTCTGGTCAAGAACCATGGCCCGTTCTCATGGGGTAAGGATGCTTTCGACGCCGTCCATAATGCCGTAGTGATGGAGCAGGTTGCGAAGATGGCCTACATTGCCTTCGGAGTAAATCCGAACCTTTCCATGAATGCGCATCTCATAGAGAAGCATTTCAACCGCAAGCACGGTCCGGGTGCATATTACGGACAGAAGAAGAAATAATAACGCTTAAACTTAATAATCATGATCAAGGCATTTGAAAATTTCGAAGTATGGTTTGTCACAGGTGCTCAGCTTCTTTATGGAGGTGATGCGGTAGTCGCTGTCGACGGACATTCGTCAGCTATGGTGGATGGAATGAACGCTTCAGGCATTCTTCCTGTAAAGCTCGTGTATAAAGGCACAGCAAACTCTTCTCAGGAAGTTGCTGACGTAATGAGCGCTGCCGAGGCGGACAAGAAGTGTATCGGTGTGATCACATGGATGCATACCTTCTCTCCTGCAAAGATGTGGATTCATGGAATGCAGAAGCTCCGCAAGCCTCTTCTCCATCTCCACACCCAGTACAACGAGGAGATTCCTTGGGACACCATGGACATGGACTTCATGAACCTTAATCAGAGCGCCCATGGCGACCGCGAGTTCGGACACATCCTTGCCCGCATGCGCAAGAACCACAAGACAGTAGTAGGCTACTGGAAGGATCCGAAGACTCTGGAGCATATCGCGGTATGGCAGAGGGTAGCAGCTGCATGGGCTGATTCCCAGGACATGAGGATCCTGCGTTTCGGCGACCAGATGAACAATGTGGCAGTTACCGACGGCGACAAGGTCGAGGCCGAGATGAGGTTCGGCTACCATGTGGACTATATGCCTTTCAGCGAGGTCATGACTTATTTCGACAAGGTTGAGGATAAGGACGTAGACGAGCTCGTGAAGGTTTATTTCGAGGAGTACACACACGCTCCAGAGCTTGAGGACAAGTCTACAGAGGCATATAGGAAGGTATGGAATTCGGCAAAGGCTGAGCTTACTCTCCGCGCAGTCCTTACAGATAAGGGAGCAAAGGCCTTCACTACAAATTTCGATGACCTCGGTGATGTCAATGTAAATGAGACAGGCAGAGGTTTTGACCAGATTCCTGGTCTGGCTTCGCAGAGACTGATGGTCGAGGGTTACGGATTCGGAGCTGAAGGCGACTGGAAGTCGGCTGCGCTCTGCCGTACAGTGTGGTTCATGAGCCAGGGACTCCCTAAGGGATGTTCATTCCTCGAGGATTACACCCTCCATTTCGACGGTGAGCAGTCGGCGATCCTCCAGGCGCACATGCTTGAGATCTGCCCTCTTATTGCAGACGCAAAGCCTAAGCTTGAGGTGCATCACCTTGGAATTGGCGTGCGTAAGGAGCAGACAGCGCGTCTGGTGTTCACAAGCAAGACAGGCGACGGCGTGACCGCTACAGTAGTGGACATGGGAGGCCGTTTCCGCCTTATCGTAAATGAGGTCAGGTGCATTGAGTCTAAGCCTCTTCCTAAGCTTCCGGTGGCATCTGCCCTCTGGATTCCTAAGCCTAACTTCGAGGTCGGTGCAGGCGCTTGGATCATGGCTGGAGGTACCCACCACTCATGCTTCTCATATGACCTTACCCCTGAATACTGGGAGGATTATGCAGAGATCGCTGATATCGAGATGCTCCTGATCAACGATGAGACAACTATCCAGAACTTCAAGAGAGATCTCAGGATCAATGAGATATATTACATGTTGAATAAAGCCCTCAAATAGCCATGTCACAGACAAAATATGTTATCGGTCTGGACTACGGTACAGATTCGGCCCGTGCTCTTGTCGTTGAGGTTGCGACCGGAAGACAGGTGGCGTCATCGGTAAAGTACTACCCTCGCTGGAAGAAGGGAATGTATTGCGCTCCTATGGAAAACAGATGGCGTCAGCACCCTCTGGACTACATAGAGGTGCTTGAGGCCAGCGTAAAGGAAGCGCTTTCCCTCTGTCCGGAAGGTACGGCTGAGAATGTCATCGGAATGTCATTCGACACGACTGGATCCACTCCGGCATTCGTTGACGAGACAGGTACTCCTCTGGCCATGAAGCCCGAATTTGCTGAGAATCCTAACGCGATGTTCGTCCTCTGGAAGGACCACACTGCTGTTAAGGAAGCGGCTGAGATCAACGAGGCCTGCCATAAGGAAGGAGCGGTGGATTATACCGCATACGAAGGCGGAATCTACTCATCAGAATGGTGGTGGGCAAAGATCCTTCATGTGCTCAGAGAGGACGAGGCGGTGCGCAATGCCGCTTACTCGGTAGTGGAGCACTGCGACTGGATGCCTGCCCTGATAACAGGCGTGAAGTCTTCAAAGGACATCGTGCGTGCAAGGTGCTCTGCCGGCCATAAGATGATGTGGCATGAGAAATGGGGCGGCCTTCCTCCGCAGGAGTTCCTTTCGGGCCTGGACCCTCTTCTCGACGGCTACCGCGAAAGACTTTTCACTGAAACGGAGACAGCTGACAAGGCTGTAGGACATCTTACACAGGAGTGGGCTGACAAGCTTGGCCTGACAACTGATGTCGTTGTCGGAGTCAGCGAGTTTGACTGCCACATGGGAGCCATCGGAGCGAACATCAGCGAGCATACATTCGTGCGTATCATCGGTACTTCGACTTGCGACATCATGGTTGCCTCTAAAGAGGAAATCGGAGACAAGCTTATCAAGGGTATATGCGGCCAGGTGGACGGTTCCGTTATACCGGGCATGATCGGCCTTGAGGCTGGGCAGTCAGCATTCGGTGATGTGTACGCATGGTTCCGCCGTGTTCTCGAGTGGCCTCTGAAGAATCTTTCCGGTCTGGAGGGAGAGGCGCTTGAGAAAGCATGCGACAGCATAATTCCTAAAATTACAAAGGAGGCAGAGGCTTTGAAACCAGGTGAGAGCGCGGTCCTTGCGCTTGACTGGATGAACGGTCGACGCACCCCTGATGCAAATCAGCTTCTTAAGGGAGCTATAGCGGGCATCTCGCTTGGAACATCGGCCCCTATGATCTTCCGTGCGCTCGTTGAGGCGACCGCATACGGATCGAAGGCTATCGTTGAGAGGTTCCGTCGCGAGGGAGTAAGGATCGACAGCATCATCGGCATCGGAGGCATCGCTCTTAAGTCTCCATTCGTGATGCAGACCCTCAGTGATGTCCTCAACATGCCTATCAAGGTCTGCAATACAGACCAGGCATGTGCTCTCGGAGCTGCGATGTGCGCTGCTACAGCAGCGGGAGCGTATCCAAACGTAGAGGCTGCACGCGATGCCATGAACTCGGGATTCGCTTTCGAATATCAGCCTATACCTGAAAACGTGAAGGTATATGAGGAACTTTACAAGGATTATATTTCATTCGGAGAATTTATAGAATCATATGAACAGAATAACTAAGATCATGGCCTCTGTGGCGGTAGCCGCCTTGGGCCTTTCGGCATGCTCGAGCGAGCCTGCCCTCACTCTTTCGGGTCTTGACCCTCAGGATTTCGTCGGCGAGAAGGGGGGAAAGGCCACTGCGCTTTACACATTGACCAATGCAAATGGAATGGAGGTGTGCATCACCAATTTCGGCGGACGCCTTGTGTCCGTCATGGTGCCTGACAGGGACGGAAAGATGACTGATGTGATCCTCGGATTCGACAATATCCAGGATTATATGACGCTTCCGAGCGACTTCGGTGCTTCTATCGGACGCTATGCAAACCGTATTGCGGGAGGAACATTCGAACTTGACGGCCAGACCGTGGTACTGAACCAGAATGACGGTCCGAACTGCCTCCACGGCGGTGCTGAGGGCTGGCAGTATCAGGTATATGATGCCGAACTGCTCGATCCTCAGACTCTCCAGCTTACAATCAATGACCCTGACGGCCACATGGGATTCCCAGGCAACGTGACTGCGGTCGTGACATATAAGCTCACAGACGACAATGCTATCGACATCACATACAGCGGAACTGCCGACAAGCCGACAGTGCTCAGCATGACAAACCATGCTTACTTCAACCTTTCGGGCAATCATGGCGTCGAGGGCACAGACATGGTGCTTTATGTGAATGCCGACACATTCACTCCTGCTGATGCAAAGCTCATCCCTACCGGAGAGATGCGTCCTGTTGAGGGAACTCCGTTTGATTTCCGCACCCCTAAGGCGATCGGACAGGATATAAATCAGGATGATGAGCAGCTTCTCCTTGGAAACGGATATGATCACAACTGGGTGCTGAATACAGCTGGTGATGTGACAAAGCTTGCGGTCAGCGTCTATTCTCCAGCTACAGGAATCCTTCTCGAGGAGTACACAGACCAGCCAGGAGTACAGGTGTATTCAGGAAACTTCCTCACCGGTATGGTGGCAGGAAAGCACGGCGTGAAGTATCCGAAGAGAGCCTCTGTCTGCATCGAGACACAGCTTTATCCAAACTCACCTAACATGCCGCAGTGGCCGTCAGCGACCCTTCGCCCAGGCGAGACCTACACCCACCGCTGCATCTATAAGTTTAGCTGTTTGTAAAGCTTTTACCGACCCATTTGAAGGTGTTCCAGCGGCGCAGGAAGATGAAGCCGCGGATGTTTTCGTCAAGGGCGAAGACTGCCCACATGGCGATGATGCCCCATCCGAGGGAGATGCCGAGGATGTAGCTTCCGACCACCTGGACACCCCACATGACCACGATTCCCACGAGAACCGGGAAGTAGATGTCCCCTGAGCTTCTGAGAGCATTGACTCCGAAGAAGTTCAGGGCTCTTCCGTTTTCAAGGATTACCTCTATCCACAGGATTGCAGCTCCGGTGGATATGATCCAAGGATCAGAGGTCAGCAGTCCGAGGAGCTGTTTTCCGAAAATCGCTGTGATGAGGGCCAATGAGACGGATGCCGTCGTTCCAAGTCTGGCTATCCTCTTGCCGATAGCGTATGCTCCGTGGATCTTGTTCTTTCCCACCAGATGGCCGATGAGGATGGCTCCTCCCTGGGCTATCGCCAGCGCGAAGATGTAGGTGAACATCACGATGTTGACCACGTAGCTTCTGACTGCCAGGGCCTGGTTGCTGATCATGTTGATGAAGTACGAGATCACAACCTGAGAGAGGGAATATGAAAAATGCTCTCCGGCAGAAGGAATTCCGATCTTCAGGAGGTTCTTCAGCTCGATCCATGGGAATGGGGTGAAGAGTTCCTTAGGGAATGACGGGATGTGCTTCTTGAAGAGCACTGCCAGGAGAATCACCACTGAAACGAATCGGCATACTGATGTGGAAATAGCCGCTCCTTCGACACCGAGGGCAGGCATTCCGAACTTACCGAAGATAAGGGTGTAGTTACCGATGATGTTCAGGATATTGACCACTATGGCTACGTACATAGGGTATTTTGCCTTGTCTGCGCTTCGTAGTGATGCAGAGAGTGACAGTGATATCGCCTGCAGGAATGCGAATCCTCCTACGATCTTCATGTAAGGGAGTCCTTCGGCCATAAGGTCAGGCCTGAGGCCCATGAGCATGAGGATGTCGCCTGCAAAGTGAGTGAGGGCCAGGCTGATGAGTACTCCTGAAATGAGATTGAAAAGCAGTGAAATGCCGACCACCTGCACGACCTTGTCCCTTCTTCCGGCACCGATGTACTGCGAGCACAGGATGGATGTTCCGAGGGATATGACCTCGAAAAGAAGGAACACCAGGTTCATTATCTGGTTAACCACGCCGACAGCCGCCACACTGTTGTCAGAGTAGCGGCTGAGCATGAAAGTATCGACTCCGCCGAGCATCATCACCAGCAGGGTCTCGATGAATATCGGACCTGCGAGGGACGCAAGCTGACGGTCCAGATTGCCTATTCTCATTTTATATCACGAAGTTTTCCTAGTTGCTTCCAGCTTACATCAGGTTAGCTGCGACCTTTTCGGCGAGGGCGAGGAAGGCGAGGCCGTCCGGGCGCGAGCTGAGCGCAGCGGGCTCGCCGGCGTCGCCGCATTCGCGGATGCTCTGCACGATCGGAATCTGGCCCAGCAGAGGGATGTTGTACTTCTCTGCCATTCGGAGGCCTCCGTCGCGGCCGAAGATGTAGTATTTCTCATCAGGGTGTTCCTCAGGAGTGAACCATGCCATGTTCTCCACGAGTCCGAAGATAGGCTTGTTCACGCTCTCGTTACGGAACATGTTGACTCCCTTCTCGACGTCTGCAAGGGCCACGTCCTGCGGTGTGCTGACGATGACCGCTCCCTCAAGAGGAATGTCGTGCACGAGGCTGATATGGATGTCGCCTGTTCCCGGAGGCATGTCGATGAGCAGGAAGTCGAGCTCGCCCCAACGAACCTGCAGGATCATCTGCTTGAGGGCGTTGCAGGCCATAGGACCACGCCAGATGAGTGCCTGCTCAGGGCGTGCGAAGTATCCGATGGACATCCATTTCACGCCGTATTTCTCGAGCGGCATGATGATCTCCTTTTCTCCTTCCTGGAATGCGTCGGGCATGAGGCCTTCAGTCGCAGTCATCTTCGGAACTGACGGGCCATATACGTCCGCATCAGCAAGTCCGACCTTATATCCGAGACGTGCAAGGGCCACTGCAAGGTTTACGGATACTGTAGATTTGCCTACGCCGCCCTTACCTGAAGCAATTCCTATAATGTGCTTTACGTTAGCAAGCTCTTCAAAACCGAGGTCCAGACCCGGCTTCTTCTTTGGCGCTCCTTCATTCTTGATGATCGTCTTGATCTCAACCTGGGTGCCTGCAGGGGCATTTCTGATGATCGATGCCTTTGCGCTGCCGATCAGGTATTCTGCAAGAGGATCGCGGTGCTTGGCAAATCCGAGGGTCACAGTAACCTTACCCTCCTCGATCTCTACATTCTCCACCATTCCCAGCTCGACGAGGTTCTTGTCACCCTTCGCAGGGTGCTCAACCTCCATCAGCCACTTATTTACTTCGTTTGCTTTAATCATTATAAAATGTTTTATTTTACAATATCCATCTCTTCGATGAGCCAGCCGGCACCACCGAACTTGTCAACGATGAAGAGGACATAACGGATATCCACGTTGATACATCTCTGAAGATCAGGCTCGAACATCACGTCGCTGCTCATCGACTCCCAGTTTCCGTCGAATGCAAGACCGATAAGCTCTCCACGGCTGTTCATGATAGGGCTACCTGAGTTACCTCCAGTGATGTCATTGTTGCTGAGGAATGCCACCGGCATCTTGCCGTCAGCCATAGCGTACTGACCGAAATCCTGGTTCTTCCAAAGCTCCTTCAGCTTCTCAGGAACCACGAACTCCCAGTTGTCCGGATCTTCCTTCTCCATCACTCCATCAAGAGTAGTGTAATATCTGTATTCAACGGCATCCTTAGGAGAATATCCGCCTACGGTACCGTATGTAAGTCGCATTGTGAAGTTTGCGTCAGGGTATGAAGGCTCTCCCTTCTTCCACTCGAGCAGACCCTCTGTGTAGAGTTTGCGCGCATCGGCAAGAGCCTGTGCGTTCTGTCCAGCGAGCTCCTGAAGTCCTACGCACTCTGCATAGATTCCAAGGCCAAGCATTGCGGCAGGATCCTCTGCGATAGCCTTTATGCCCTTCGCCTGGATAGCTTTCTTGAGAGTTTCAGCCGAAACAAACGAACTGTTATCGAAAATCTGGTCTACATACCAGTCGATGTCGTACGCCGAAAGAGCCTTGGTGAATTCTGTCTCGGCAATGTCGCAATAGTGCTTGAACATAGCCTTTGCCACCTTCCTGTCGGTAGATACAGAATAGTCTGCATACTTCGGAGCAAGTCTCTCATACGCCTGCTCAAGCGCAGCGAGAGTGTCTGTTCCCCTCTGGATGGCATTTCCGACCTGCAGTACCATCTGGAATCCGAAATCAGTCAGCTCGACCTTGTGGATTGTCTCGAATGCCTTTGTGAATGCATTGTTAGCCTCTCTTCCTGCTTCTACGGCAGCTGCAAGGTCTGCCACGACGGTGCCGTATTTAGCCTTACGCTTGCCGTTGGCGTCCACCCATGCCTGGAAGTCCGCCTCCTCCTGCTCCGCGCGGCCGACGATGTCCAGCTTCTCGAAGGCCAACTTCATTCCCTGCCACTTCTTCCAGCCGTTAGACGAGCTTGAGTACTTGCTTGCATACTGGATCTTCACCTTAGGGTCAGCGAGCATGTCCTCGAGAAGCACATCCTGACGGATCGTACGTGCTGCGATACGGATGTCGTTCTGCTCGATCTGGTGCTTAAGTTCAGGGGAAGTCTGGAAACGTGTGGTGCGTCCTGGGTATCCCATGATCATGGTATAGTCGCCCTCCTGTACGCCCGCAAGGGAGATCTTCAGGTGGTTCTTAGCCTTGAGCGGCACGTTCTCAGGAGAATACTCGGCAGGATTTCCGTCCTTGTCGGAATAAACTCGGAACATTGAGAAGTCGCCTGTGTGGCGAGGCCACATCCAGTTGTCGGTATCGGCACCGAACTTTCCGATCGATGAAGGCGGTGCTCCTACGAAACGCACGTCCTTATATACCTTATATACTATGAGATAATATACGTTCTCATTGTAGAATGACTCTACCTCTACATTGCAGTAAGGGTGGTCCTTTTTAGCTTCAGCGACGATATCGTCAATGGCGGCCTCAATGACCTCGTAAGCCTCTACGCCGGCCTTGGCAGCCTTCTTCTCCGCCTTCTTGATTATCGGAGTGACATCCTGCATGTACTGGAGGAAAGTCACGGTCAGTCCCTCGCAAGGAAGCTCCTCGCTGCGGTTCATGGCCCAGTATCCGTCCTTGAGGTAGTCGTGCTCGACGCTGCTGAGCTTCTGGATGTTGCCGTAGCCGCAGTGGTGGTTTGTCACAAGGAGACCTTCGCTGGAGATGATCTCTCCTGTACATCCGCCTCCGAACTGCACGATTGCGTCCTTGAGCGATGTGTGGTTGATGTCGTAGATTTCCTTAGGAGTAAGCTCGCAGCCGAGCTCCTTCATGGCCTTTCCGTTCATCTTCTGGATGAGAGGCAGCAGCCACATTCCTTCGTCCGCGAATGCGCTTCCTGCGAACAGAGTCAGCGCGGTGATGATGGTTATTATCTTTTTCATATAATTAAAATAATACTGGTTCAAGTTGCTTGAGGTGGAAGCTTTTGCGGTGGTGCGGGGTGTATCCGTGGGCTATGATTGCTTCCACATGCTCCTTTGTCGGATATCCCATGTTCCTTTCCCATCCGTACTGAGGGTATTCCTGGGCGAGCTTCCTCATGTATTCGTCCCTGTATGTCTTTGCAAGTACCGAGGCTGCGGCTATGGACGCGAATTTACCGTCTCCCTTTACCACGCACTGGTATTCATACCCGTCGAAAGGCTTGAACTTGTTGCCATCGATGAGCAGGAATTCCGGTTTTACACTCAGTCGGCGCACCGCCCTCTGCATTCCGGTGATGGACGCATTTAATATATTTATGGTGTCGATTTCTTCTGCGCTCACTTCCTCCACAGCCCATGCGATAGCCTCGCGCTCGATGATAGGGCGAAGCTCCTCCCTGGCCTTTTCGGTCATCTTCTTGGAGTCGTTAAGGAGCGGGTGGTGGAAGTCCGGCGGCAGGATTACGGCCGCGGCGAATACGGGACCCGCAAGCGGGCCGCGACCTGCTTCGTCACAGCCTGCCTCTATGCGTCCTTCCTGCAGGAAGCTCAGCAGATGGGGGATTTCTTTCTGATTGCGTGTTTTTGCATTCTGCATAATGCAAAAATACACAATTTATTTAGATTTCTGGAGCATTTCTATGATCTGGGTCTTGGCTGCGATGGTTTCTTCCAGGCTTTTTACAAGTTTGTGGAGGTATTCCACCTCCTTTTCGAGTGCATCTATCCTCTCGGCATACTCAGCCTGCATCTCCTCCAGTTTCTTTCCTGGCATCTGGATTGGGCGGTATCCCAGAACGATTTCCTCTGTAGAAGTGTTCATGATTTCCGCTATACGCAGCACATGTCCGTTCACGATGGATGTGCTTCCCCTCTCAAGGTCTCTATATGCAGTAGTCGAGATGCCGAGCATGTCGGCCATCTCTTCCTGGGTCATCTTGCGTTCCTTTCGGAATCTTCTGATGTTTTCCTTGATTGAGGCGTTGTCCATTTTATCTTCTTTATTATACCTTGGACAAAATTATCCCAATTCAAGATGCTGTGTAAACAAGAAAAGCCGACGAAAAACAAGTAAAACTTGTTAAAAAAAGAGAAAAAATTTTAAAAAAAAGAAAAATATGACAGGTTTGCCGGTGATTTCTGCTTGAAAGGTTTGTTTTTGCTTGCGGAAAGTGCAAGCTTTGCCGGAAACAAAACAGGTTATGAAAAACGTGGAATTCGACATGATCTGCATCATGATATATGAGGGCAGGTATTCCCCGGCAGATATTCCGCCGGTATTGGATAATATGTTCTACGAGAGATTCGGCATGTCATGCGACGATGTCGCAAATGCAGTTTTACGGCGATGAGGGGCTGTTCTGCATTATATCAATAGAACAGACATAAAAAACTATGTCTGTTCTATTGATATTGTGACTTAATTTTATTAGATTTGCGAGGATGTGTCTTCCCAGACACAGACTGACACATAAAAACAAACACAATAACACAACAGAACTGATGAAAGCGTATTCAACTCAAAACATCCGTAATGTGGTTCTGCTTGGTAGCACCAAGTCAGGTAAGACCACATTGTCTGAAGCGATGCTTTTCGAAGGAAAAGTAATCGACAGAAGAGGTACAGTGGAAGGAAAGAACACTGTTTCTGACAATGCTGAAATCGAGCAGATCAACCAGAGATCGGTCTATGCAACTCCGCTCTATGCTGAGTTCATGGATACTAAGTTCAATATCATCGACACTCCGGGTGCAGATGACTTCGTAGGTGGAGCAGTTTCTGCATTCAAGGTTTGCGACCTTGGAGTACTCGTAGTGAACGCGCAGCAGGGCGTTGAGGTAGGTACACAGATCTACGCACGCTATGCAAAGAATTATCATATTCCTCTTATCGTGGCTGTTAACCAGCTTGACGGTGAGAAGGCATCGTGGGAGACTACTCTCGAGTCTATGAAGGAGGCATTCGGCGGCAAGCCGGTAGTCGTTCAGTATCCTGTGACAGTTGGTCCGGAGTTCGACGGCTTCATCGATGTCCTCAAGATGAAATATTATCGTTTCGAAGGCGATACAGGCAAGCGCCAGGATCTCGAGATCCCTGCAAACCTCCTCGAGGAGGCTGAGGAGCTCAGAAACCAGCTCATCGAGCGCGCTGCCGAGTATGACGATACTCTCATGGAGACATTCTTCGAGCAGGGCGTCCTCTCAGAGGATGAGATCAGAAAGGGTCTTGGTATCGGTATCCGCGAGGGTGCTGTGATGCCTATCTTCTGTCTCTCTGCAAAGAAGGACATCGGCGTGAAGCGTCTGATGGAGTTCACAATCCGCACAGCGGCTTCTCCGGCAGAGCGTCCATGCGTGACTAAGGATGGAAAGACATACGAGTGCAAGCAGG
This sequence comes from Bacteroidales bacterium, assembly GCA_017631875.1. Next base: position 19,201 of record JAGBSL010000020.1, read on the forward strand.
ATGCTCCTGTATCACTCTTCATATATAAGACAGCTGTCGAGCAGCACCTTGGTGAGGTTGCTTACTTCAAGGTGATGACAGGAGAGCTCACAGAGGGCGTTGACCTCGAGAATCCTGAGACAGGTGACAAGGAAAGAATCACAGCTATCTATGCAGTGGCTGGTAAGAAGAAGGAGAAGGTGACTGACCTCAAGGCAGGTGATATCGGATGTACAGTGAAGCTCCGCGCCGCTAAGACAAACGTAACACTCTGCGCTCCAGGTGCTGATATCGCATACAAGGCAATCGAGTTCCCTCACTACAAGTATCGCTGCGCTGTAAAGGCAAAGGATGCTAAGGACGAGGAGAAGGTAAGCGAGGCTATGGCTAAGATCGCTGCCGAGGATCCTACATACATCATCGAGTACCACAAGGAGCAGAAGCAGACTATCCTCAAGGGTATGGGTGAGCAGCATGTGAACACTCTCAAGTGGAGACTCCAGAACGAGAACAAGCTTGAGATCGAGTTCTCGGCTCCTAAGATCTCTTACCGTGAGACCATCACTAAGGTCGCTACCGCTGACTATCGTCACAAGAAGCAGTCAGGTGGAGCAGGTCAGTTCGGTGAGGTACACCTCCTCATCGCTCCTTACCAGGAGGGTGTAGATCCAGGTAACCGCTTCAAGGTTGACGGAAAAGAGGTTGTCCTCAACATCAAGGGTAAGGAAGAGTTCGATCTTCCATGGGGCGGTAAGCTCGAGTACTACAATTGCGTAGTCGGTGGTGCTATCGATGCTCGCTTCATGCCAGCTATCCTCAAGGGTATCAACGAGAAGATGAGCGAAGGTCCTCTTACTGGTTCGCTTGCACGCGACATCCGCGTTTACGTTTACGACGGTAAGATGCATCCGGTAGATTCAAACGAAATCTCATTCGTTCTCGCAGCTCGTAACGCATTCAAGGAGGCATTCCGCATCGCAGGTCCTAAGATCATGGAGCCTATCTACAATGTAGAGGTCATGACTCCGTCTGAGTACATGGGTGCATGTATGTCTGACCTCCAGAACCGCCGTGCCCTCATCGAGGGAATGGGTTCTGAGAAGGGATTCGAGATCATAAAGGCACGCGTTCCACTCGCAGAGCTTTACCGTTACTCGACAACCCTCAGCTCACTCTCGTCAGGTAGCGCAACATTTACTATGGACTTCGCTGACTACCAGCCGGTACCTGGTGATGTTCAGGAGAAGCTGTTGAAGGCTTACCTTGAAGAGGAGAAGGAAGACTAATATTTATTGTATTTTGTATTCCGGTGACCCCCGGCCCGCACCTGCGGTGCTGACCCACCCCCTACGCGGGGGTGCGATGTCACCTCCATACAAAACACAATAAACCGATATGGTTAAACGCTAGGTGGGGCGATCCGGAGAGGGTCGCCCTGCTTTGTTTAGTCAATGGAGATTATTGTTAACGACACCATGATTTGTAACTTGGTATAAATTAATGGTTTATAAAATACCAGTGCTGTTAATCCCTCCTTTAAAGCATGGGTTAACGGCACTGGATTTTGCAAATGTTTAATTATCTCCATCGCTTCCGGAGAGCTTCAGACCAGAACTCCATCTTCCGAGGCGCTTGCCAGCCACCTCATCTGTTTTCGTGCGGAAATTTAGCATAAGACATTGATTTATAAAGTCTTATATGAACAAGGGTCGGAAAATTTTCCGACCCTTGTTTTAGTAATATGCTGATATACAATATATTAGGCTCTTTGTTATCTGATAAAGTTAGTCATTACAGGCTTCTCCTTTACAGGATCAGGGATACCAGCTGCGCGGCCCGCTTCGATACACTTGAGGAGCCATGCCATATTGCGGCCGAGCTCACGCATAACCTGCATGCCTTCCTCGTCCTGGAGGACCTGTTCAGGGGTGTTGCCGTGTACCATGTTCCAGTACTTTGATGACACTACCGGCATTGACGAGATTGTGAAGTACTTGTTTACCTGGTCGAATGCTGCAGTAGTACCTCCGCGGCGTGCGCTTACGATACCAGCTGCCGGCTTGTAGCGGAACACCTTGCCCTTGCCGTAGAATGCACGGTCCATGAATGAGGTGAGTGCGCCAGAGAGTGCGGCATAGTGCACAGGGCTTCCGAAGATGAATCCGTCTGCCTGCTCGGCCTTGTCGAGGAATTCGTTCACGCAGTCGTTCATGAAGCATCTGAGAGACGGTTTCTCCCCGTTCGGGCCTCTCTTGATGCACTGGGCGCATCCCAGACATCCTGAGATAGGCTTCACGCCGAGCCAGATGATTTCGGTTTCGATTCCTTCAGCGATGAGCTCCTTCTCTACCTCCTTGAGGGCTGTGTATGTGCATCCTTCCTTGTGAGGGCTGCCGTTTACCAATAGTACTTTCATATTTTCTTAAGTTAGTATGTTAATTCTATGTATGTGTCTCTTGTGTTTTATTGATAGGGTGGTGGAGAAATATGAAAATATGTCCACGTTACCGTTTCATGTAAGTTGTTGATAGAGAGTTAGTTGTTGGTTTGTCCTGCATGGCAGGGAAGGTAGGATACTGAAGTAAGTGGCTGTTACTCAGGGAGTTCTCCGTTACGGTACATTCCTGATAGGATGCCAGTGCCTTCTGCTCTCTGCTTCTTGGAGATTTCATCCATGCGTCGCAGTGACTCTTCCGTGAAATCTCCATGGAAGACCATCATGCTTGTGGTAGGCCAGATATTGAGGAGTACCATCTCATGAAATACGTCGCCATCTTGCTCGTTGAGGAATATGTACATGCGAGAGATGTCGTCATTGATTTCACCGGCCTTTATGTACTTGCTTAATAGTTTCATGGCCTCAGATTGGAACGCCCTCTCTTCTCTTTCTCTGTCATCCTTGAACGAGAACATGTAGAGGCTTTCCAGGTCATCTATAATCGCGGCAACAGGTGTCTTCTTGAGGGTCGGTCTTGCCATCTTGAGCATCAGACCGTCGATCTTCATGCATTTTGCTCCCTTGACTCCGTCATTGGCTTCAAGGAACCTTACGGCCGGGCTTTTAGCTGGTTCGTCTGCTCTTGCGGAAAATGCAAGGCACATCAGAACTGTAAATATGGATAATAAACGTTTCATAGCGAGAGCCAGAGGAGCATTTATTATGCCAGTTTAAGTGTCAGTGAGATGAAGTCCTCCACGCTGAGGCGCTCCGGACGCAGTTCGAATACAGGGTCTGCAACGAACTCCGCCAGCTGCTCCTCTGACCATCCGAGGCGGTCTGCCTTTGCACGGATGAGCGGCTTCAATGAATTTCTAAGGGTCTTGCGGCGCTGGTTGAAGCCGGTCTTCACGACAGTCTTGAAGAGTGCCTCATCACAGCCGAGCTCAGTACGCTGGTTGCGCACGAGTCTGATTACAGCTGACTTCACCTTTGGCGGCGGGTTGAATGCGCCTTCGCCTACGGTGAACAGGTATTCGATGTCATACCATGCCTGGAGGAGTACCGAAAGGATTCCGTATGTCTTTGTGCCCGGTTTCTCAGCGATGCGCTCTGCCACTTCCTTCTGGATCATGCACACCACCTGCGGCACCTGCTCCTTGTAGTCAAGCACCTTGAAGAAAATCTGTGAGGAGATGTTGTATGGGAAGTTTCCTATGACACAGAACTGGCCTGGGAAGAATGTCTCGAGCTTGAGCTTCAGGAAGTCGGCTTCGATCAGCTTGCCGTTCACCTGAGGGAAGTGTACGAGGAGGTAGTCAACTGATTCAGTGTCAATCTCTACCATGCGAAGGTCCACCTCCGGTCTCTGGAGCACATATTGGGTCAGCACTCCCATGCCCGGACCTACCTCAAGAGCCGGCATAGGGTTCGATGCGTCATGTACGGTCTCCAGACCGGGACATGGCACGATAAGCGCCTCCGCAATCCTCTGTGCGATAGACAGGTCTGTCAAAAAGTGCTGGCCAAGGGCCTTCTTTGCTCTAACTTCCATAGGTTTTGATTTTGTGTGTTTTTTATTGCAAAACATACAAATATAGTAATATTTTATTTTAAAGATGTCTCGACTGTGCTCGACATGACAATGTTAGCGGGTGCCGATCCAGATGAGCGCCATACCGATAAGGATGAGCGCCAGATCCACGGCCTTGGCCCGCAGGTTCCTTTCCTTGAAGATGAGGGCAGCGCATGCGAATGATACGATGACCGAACTGCGGCGCACCAATGAAACCACAGAAATCATGGATTCCGGGTCATTCAGCGACGTGAAGTAGGCGAAATCGGCGATGCATATGAAAAGGGATATCAGCGGTATGCTCCATCTCCATGTGAACGGGGTGCTTTCCTTGCGTCGCGGATACCACAGGAGTCCGCAGATCGCCGCCATGATGACCATCTGGTAGAAATTGAACCAGCTCTGCACGAACATAGGGCTTAACTGCTTCATTATGAACTTATCATAAAGTCCGCTCACAGCTCCCATAAGCACAGCCCCGGCCAGACACCATATCCACTTGTTGCTCTTGAAGTCGATGTTTTCCTTCTTTCCGGTGCGGCTCATCAGGAAGACGGAGAGGATGGTCACCAGGACGCCGGCCCATTGATATGGATTCAACCTTTCGCCGAAGATCAGCGTCGCTCCCACCAGCACCAGCACCGGCCTGGTCGCGTTGATCGGCCCGACGATGCTCAGCGGCAGGTGCTTCAGCCCGAAATAGCCGCAGATCCACGACGACAGCACGATGAACGCCTTCAGCACCACCAGCAGATGCGCCCGCACCATCTGCGATGAAATCGCTTGCTCGCTGGTAAACGGAGCGGTGTCGAGGAGGGTGCCGGAGAACCAGCCGAAACCGCCGATGTAGTCCAGGAGGAAGGGGGAGAATATCAACGTCGAGAATACCGTGTTCAAAAACAATACGGGAAGGACGGCGTTGCCCTTCAGGGACGCTTTTTTTGATGTATCATAGAATCCGAGAAAGGTCGCGGATACGAATGCGAGTACTAACCACATAGGCAAAAGTCAATTTGAGGGTGCAAATGTATTACAATTCTTTTTTATTTAGTATTTTTGTCAGATTTTAGATCTCTCCACGCGCTTCGCTTGGTCGAGATGACATAGAAATATAAAACAACACATATATGTACAGAACACACACCTGCGGAGAACTCCGCATTGAAAATGTAGGCCAGACAGTTACGCTGGCAGGATGGGTGCAGAAGTCAAGAAAGCTTGGCGGTATGACATTCGTTGACCTCAGAGACCGTTACGGCATCACTCAGCTCGTTGTTGACGCACATGCTGCAGAGGAGCTGAACGAGGTAGCTTCAAGCCTCGGTCGTGAGTGGGTCATCCAGGTTACAGGTCAGGTAATAGAGCGTCAGAGCAAGAACGCCAAGATGCCTACCGGCGACATCGAGATCAGCCTCAGCGAGATCAAGGTGCTCAACAAGGCAAACACACCTCCGTTCACAATCGAGGAGGAGAGCGACGGTGGTGAGGAGCTCAGGGCTAAGTACCGTTACCTCGACCTCCGTAGAGGACCTCTCCAGAGAGCACTAAAGATCCGTCACCAGATCGCTCATGAAGTACGCAACTACCTCGATGCTCAGAACTTCCTTGAGATCGAGACTCCATACCTTATCAAGTCTACTCCGGAGGGAGCACGTGACTTCGTGGTTCCGTCACGTATGAACCCGGGTCAGTTCTACGCTCTCCCACAGTCTCCTCAGACATTCAAGCAGCTCCTCATGGTTGCCGGTTACGACCGTTACTTCCAGATCGTACGCTGCTTCCGTGACGAGGACCTCCGTGCTGACCGTCAGCCTGAGTTCACCCAGATCGACTGTGAGATGTCATTCGTGGAGCAGGAGGACGTGCTCAACACATTCGAGGGCATGATGAGAACCCTCTTCAAGAACGTTCTCAATGTAGAGATCGCAGAGCGCATCCCACGCATGAGCTGGTATGACGCAATGGATCAGTACGGTTCAGATAAGCCGGATATCCGCTTCGACATGAAGATCCACGAGATCACAGACCTCGTCAAGGGTTACGGCTTCTCAGTATTCGATGGCGTTGACTACATCGGTGCAATCAACGTAGAGGGCACTGCAAACTATACAAGAAAGCAGATCGATGAGCTCACAGAGTGGGTGAAGAGACCTCAGGTAGGTGCAAAGGGACTCGTTTACATCAAGATCAACGAGGACGGCAGCATCAAGTCTTCAATCGACAAGTTCTATACTCCTGAGCAGCTCCAGGCAGTTGCAGACCGCCTCGGCGCAAAGAAGGGCGACATGCTCCTCGTGATGTGCGGTGCCAAGAGAAAGACCCAGAACATGCTCGGAGTACTCCGTATCGAGATGGGTAACAGACTCGGTCTCCGCGATCCGTTCAACTTCGCACCGCTTTGGGTAGTTGACTTCCCTCTCGTGGAGTGGGACGACGAGACTCAGCGCTTCTACGCTATGCACCATCCGTTCACAGCGCCTAAGCCTGAGCACCTCGAGCTCTTCTACAGCGACAAGAAGGAAGACCTCGAGAGAGTATGTGCGAACGCATACGACTTCGTTCTCAACGGAACAGAGCTCGGCGGTGGATCTATCCGTATCCACGAGGCTGCAATGCAGGAGCGTATGTTCGAGGTTCTCGGTATCTCTAAGGAGGATGCTGACTACAAGTTCGGCTTCATCATCAATGCCTTCAAGTTCGGTGCTCCGCCTCATGGAGGTCTCGCATTCGGCTTCGACCGCGTATGCTCGCTCTTCGGCGGACAGGAGACAATCCGCGACTACATTGCATTCCCTAAGAACAACCAGGGCCGCGACGTGATGATTGACTCTCCATCATATATCGACCAGGAGCAGATGGACGAGCTTTTCCTTGAGTCAAAAGCAGAAAGAAATAACTAACAGAACAGATATGAAGAAATTTTTATACGGCCTGCTGAGCATCCTCATGCTCAGCATGGTATCATGTAAGGAGCCGGAGCCTCAGGTTGAGGATCCTAAACCGCAGATAAACATTGAAGAAGGTCTGGTGACTGAAAATTCAATCGAATTCTTCCTCAGTGCAACAGAAGCAGACGAGGTTGCTTATCATTTCATGGAGACAACCGACGAGGTTCCTCTTCTCACCGTTGAGGGCCTTTTCAAGGGTGAAAATGTGTTCACAGCGAGCGCAGAGCCTGTGTCATTCGTGATGGAAAACCTTAAGCCTGAGACAGAATATACCGTATATGCTGCCGCTTCCAAGGAAGGTAAGTATTTCAGCGAGATAAAGGAACTCACCATCAATACAGCAGAAAAACCAAAGCTTCTGCAGTTCATCTCGAAGTCAAAGACTGGATTCTCATACAAGGTCAACGCAGAGGAAGGTCAGCAGTACTTCCACACATATCTTGAGGGATGGTATTTCGAGTACATGCTCGAGTCGGCAAAGTACGAGGATGGCGCAGAGTTCGACGAGAAGGTGTTCATCTGGAACCTTCTTGCTGACCATGGAATCTTCGACGAGTCGGCGAAGGAGTTCGAATGGTACACCGGAAAGGAGAACCCTATGCGTGGCGACGTTGCCTTCATCGTGCCGGGAACAAGATATTATGTGCTCACAGCCCTCTGGAACGAGGATATGGGAGGCTGGATCGAGAAGCCAGAGGTGATCGGTTTCGATCTTGAGGAGCCAGGTACTTCAAGCAGTACGGTCGACTGTTCTATCGACGGCCTTTCCCCATATTCTGTTTCCATCCGTATGGAGATGGATTCTGACCAGGTAAGCTTCTACATGTGGGATTTCTTCGAGAAGAGCCAGTACAAGTCGTATGTCGCTGAAAACGGAATAGAAGGAATAATGGCTTATGTATCCGAGTATGCTCTCGGCAAGGGTCAGGCAAAGGTGAATACCTATACCGACACATGGTCTGTAGACCCGGGTACTTCGTACATGCTTTGCGTATACGGCGTTGATCACAATGGTGACGAGTTCTATACAGAACTTGAAGTGGACGTGCCTATGCCGGATGCTAAGATCCACCTCAGCATGGAACCATATGAGCGTGAGCTTGAGGGATACAACACATATAATACTTTCAAAGTATATGCGGAGTACGCGGATTTCGTAGACCTTGACTATGCGAGCAGCGCATTCTATCTCGCAGGAGGTCCGATAGAGAAGGCTGCCTTTGATGCAATGGTTGAGGCTGTGGGTCTCAGCGGAACTCTCGAGGAGCTCGAAGCTCAGGGTGAGATGCTTTATGCGCTTGGACAGGCCAACTTCGGTCTCAATCCGGTATCAGTAGACGAGGAAGTTCTCGCAGCCCTTAACGACAGAGGCTTCTTCAACAAGATCTACACAGGCCTGAACCCTGATACAGAGTATGTATATATGGTGATGGCCCACTATGACGGCAAGATGATGTGCCGTCTGGCAACTGCCAAGACAGATCCGGCTCCGGTTGACGTTACCGAGTCAGAGGCTTATAAGGCATTCCTCGGCAACTGGGATGTTACAGGAATGGATACGCAAAACTGGGATAATAAGAACGAGAAGACATTCCACCTTACAATCGACCGTCTTACAAGCAACAGAAGCTATAAGATCTACGGATGGTCTACAGGCACGCTCGGTGACCAGTTCCCGTTCGAGGCTGGCTTCGACGAGGCAAGCGGCAAGATGACGATCTCTACACCTCAGACTCTTGGTGAGGTCGAGATCGAGGGCAAGATCTATGAGGTCCGTTTCGTCGGTAAGGCAAGAAACAAATATGACCCTGATAACTTCATGGTTCTCTATGATTATGAGGGACTTGCATATAAGGTTACCATGAACGATCCGTATCTGCACTTCAACTCTGAGTTCTTCCAGTACGCCGGCGAGTGGGTAGATTTCAAGTCTCTGTCATACGTATTCTATGACAAGGAGACAAAAGAGTACTTCAAGGCTGAGCCTTACGATCTCACCCAGTTCCGGGTAAAAAGAGTGAACTGATAAACTAAAGGGTTGCAAGTTATCTTGCAACCCTTTCTATTATTTCCATACACATTCGGCCGTTGTGGTAAGGACATTTCCAGAAGCCGGCCTTATCGTCCTCGCGGTTGATGGAGCCGTCTGCACGCACACTCCAGAACCATTCGCCATTTTCATGGTCAATGATATGCGCCTTGATGAATTCCCAGTTCGTCAAGGCGTTTTTCATGCCAGCAGATGATCCGAAATGGTCCCATAGATTGAAATGGCCTACGACGCTTTCTGCCTGCACCCACCAGTGGCGGTCACCGTCCGCATGCCCGTCATGACCTTCTCTTTCGTATATCATTCCTCCTTCCGGCGTGAATCCTTCGCCAGCTGCAGAGGCTATCTGAGGAACCAGTTTCTCTACACGTTCCAAAACATCTGTGTCTCCCAGCACCAGCGCAGCTTCGTGCAGAAGCCATGAGGCCTCGATGTCGTGGCCGTAGGAAATCGTCTCTGACCTGCATTCCCATTCGTCGTTAAAGAACAGCCTAAGGTGTCCGTCACTTCCTGTTATATGCTTAAGGAAAACCTCAATCAAATCCTTCAGACGTTCTTTCAAAAGAGAACTTCCCCAGACTCTGTAAAGACAGGTATATGCCTCAAGCACATGCAGATGGGTGTTCATTGTCTTGCTTTCATTTGCATCCTTGTCGCTTAGCCTCATATCCTCGATAGGGGCCCATGTGCGTGTGAATGCCTCGAAATAGCCTCCGCGAACAGGGTCATAGCTATGGTATTCTATGGCGTTGAACAGCTTTATGGCGTATTCCAGAGCCTTTGCGTCGCCGGTGGCACGGTTGAGCTCCGCAAGTCCATAAATGGTGAAGGCTATGGCGTATATCTGCTTTTTTGTATCCAGCGGTGTTCCGTCAGGGTTCAATGACCAGTAGGTGCCTCCGAATTCTGCATCGTAGAATTTGCCGATAAGCAGGTCTCTTGCCTTCAGGGCCATTTCCAGGTACTCCTTATTGCCTAGAATCCTGCATGCTGACGCGAATGTCCATAATATACGTGCAGCCATGATGTTGCCCACGGGTGCTGTCGGGTCAAGGTTTTCCGTGCCGTCCATGCATCCGTGGAATCCTCCGTCTGGATTGCACATGTTTTCCATCCAATAAGGAAGTATGTTCTCGGTCAGTTCCTTCTTCATCTGCGCGGCGAGAGCTCTTGCGGCAAACAGCTCGGCGGGTGTTTTCTCTTTATGGGCCATAGGTGAGGTGTTTTGCGCAAATATAGATAGAAAAGGGTAAAATCATGTATATTGGAGTAATATATTAGTTTGTATGTTAAAATAATATCATAATTTTCAAAATTTCGTATATTTGCGATATGGCAAAGGTTTTTACGGAAATAACGAGGCTTTCTGACAAGGATTGCTTCTATATTGTGGAGCGTCACAAGACGGAATTCACATATCCGCTGCATCAGCATGCCGAGTTTGAGCTTAACTTCATAGAGCATGGCAAAGGTGTGCGCAGAATCGTGGGTGATAGCGTAGAGGAGATAGGGGATTATGAGCTGGTACTGCTTGGTGGTGAGGAACTTGAGCATGTCTGGGAGCAGGGCAGATGCAAGTCGAAGGACATCAGGGAAATCACGATACAGTTTTCAGAGGACATATTTGGGGATGGCCTTCTGTCCAAGAATCAATTTGCGTCTATCAAGCGCATGCTGGAGCGTGCCGGACACGGCCTGTCGTTTTCGCTGAACTCCATAATGAAGATTTATTCTACTCTGGACACTATCGCCAGCGAGCCTGAGCGCTTCGTGCAGTTCCTGAAGACCTTATATATTCTATATGAACTCTCTGTAGCAGAGGATGCAAGAGTCCTTGCCTCCGGTGCGTTCTCTCATTCGGAAAAACCTTCGGAAAGCGGTAGAATACAGAAGGTTAAGCAATATGTAGTAGATCATTATTCTGAGCCGCTGAAGCTTTCTGATCTTGCGGAACTGGTGGGAATGAGTCCGGTCTCGTTCAGCCGCTTCTTCCATCAGAGGACAGGCCGAACCCTGTCCGAATATATAGTGGACATCCGTCTTGGGTTTGCTGCGAGGATGCTTGTGGACTCACCTAAAAACATCTCTGAAATCTGCTACGAGTGCGGATTCAATAACCTTTCCAATTTTAACCGTATTTTCAAGGCCAGGAGGAACTGTACGCCTAGAGAATTCAGGTCAATGTACAAGAAAAACAAGGTTATTGTTTAAATTTCATCATTATTGGATAAAATTGTATTTGTTTGACTTTTGCGGTTTCGTTAAATTTGCGTTATCATAATTGAAGCGCTAAAATTTTGATGAAACTAACCAAGGTCATTACGGCCCTGACTGCAGTCGCCCTTCTTCTTTTGGGCTCATGTCAGGTTCAAAGACCGTCTTTCGCTCATGTGGAAGACGGCATGTTCGTCTGTGGTGGCTATCCTTCCCACTTTATCGGCACTAACTTCTGGTACGGCGCCATCCTCGGCAGCGAGGGTGAAGGCGGCGACCGTGCGCGTCTAGAGGCGGAGCTTGATACGCTTAAAGCATTGGGAATGACCAATCTGCGTGTCCTTGTGGGTGGTGACGGTCCTGACGGCATCCCTACACGTGTCAGCCCTACGCTCCAAAAGGAGCCGGGTGTGTACAATGACACCATCTTCCGCGGCCTGGACTATCTGCTCGCCGAAATGGCCGAGCGAGGCATGAAAGCCGTCCTCTACATCAACAACTCATGGGAGTGGTCCGGCGGATACGGAATGTATCTCGAGTGGGCCGGTGCCGGCAAGGCCCTGATTCCTGCGGAGTCGGGTTATGTGCCTTTCATGGAGTCCGTTTCACGATTTGTGACAAACGAAAAGGCTAAGGAGTTGTATTACAACCATGTAAAGCATGTCGTAAGCCGCACGAATACGGTAACTGGAAAGGCTTACAAGGATGATCCGACCATTTTCTCATGGCAGATAGGCAACGAACCTCGCTGCTTCAGGAATGACCCTGAAGGCCAGGCGGCGTTCGTTGATTTCATGTGGACCTCTGCCGCCCTCATCAAGTCGCTCGATCCTAACCATATGGTTTCTTCAGGAAGCGAGGGTTCATGGGGCTGCGAGAATGACATGGATCTTTACGAAAGGATCCATTCATGTCCGGACATCGACTACATGAATATCCACATCTGGCCGTATAACTGGAGTTGGGTACGCGAGAACACCCTCCAGACAAATCTCCCGACAGCAATCGAAAACACAGACAGATATATCGACGAGCACCTTGCCTTGGCGGCGAAATACGGAAAGCCTGTGGTGCTTGAGGAGTTCGGCTTCCCTCGCGATGACTTCCAGTTCGCTCAAGGTACTCCGACGACATCCCGTGACACATACTACAGACATGTGTTTGCGCGCATAGCGGAGTCGGCGCAGGAAGGAGGCTTGTTTGCAGGACTGAACTTCTGGGGATGGGGAGGCCTGGCCGGCCAGTCGGAGACAAACCTTTACTGGCACCGAGGTGACGACTATTGCGGGGATCCGGCCCAGGAGCAGCAGGGACTCAATTCCGTATATGCATGCGACGCGTCGACAATCAAGGTGATAAAGACAGCAACCGAAGCCGTTGAAAAGGCTTTGCAGAGATAGAAAAATTACATAAACATGTATTTTTATTAATAACCAAACTAATTAACTAACCCTATTCACTATGGAAAGGAAAAGGCTAACTCAAGTGTTCGGATTGGTAGCGGTACTGCTTCTGATCTCCGGACAAATCTTCGCCCAGAACCTTAACGTACATGGTAAGGTACTGGATGAAAATGGGGAAGGCTTGATCGGAGCCGGTGTGGTGATCCAAGGAACTACACAGGGTACGATTACAGACATCGACGGAAGCTATCAGCTTTCTGTTCCCCAGGGTGCTACGCTCGAATTTTCTTGCGTAGGCTACAAGGCGCAGCTGGTTCAGGTGACTGGACCAAACCTTACTGTGACTTTGGCTCCAGACTCGAAGCTTATCGATGAGTCAGTGGTAGTCGCTTATGGTTCGCAGAACAAGGTTACCATCACAGGTGCTGTGACTGCAGTTGGCGGTGACGCACTCATGAAGTCGCCAGTGCCTAACGTGGCAAATGCTCTCCAGGGAAATCTCCCGGGTGTGACAGCAGTCCAGCCATCAGGTATGCCAGGTGCTGACGAGCCTGTCATCAGAATCCGTGGAGTCGGCTCCCTCAACAGTGCCGAGCCTCTCGTTCTGGTCGACGGTGTGGAGCGTCCGTTCTCTCAGCTCGACCCTAACGAAATCGAGAGTATCTCTGTCCTCAAGGACGCATCTGCAACAGCTGTATTCGGTGTGCGCGGTGCAAACGGTGTAATCCTCGTTACAACAAAGCGTGGTGAGGTTGGAAAGGCTTCAGTTTCTGCATCTTTCAGCACAGCGGCGCAGACAATCTCGCAGTTCATCGACTTCGCAGACTCGTACACTTACGGCCAGATGTGGAACTATACAGCGATCACTGATGCCCTTGATCCGGCAGAGTGGCCAGGTTCTGTGAATATTGCAGACTATACACCTTACGCTAATAACGGTATCCGTTTCAATCAGGAGGTTATGGAGCATTTCCGCACAGGAGACATGCCTACAACATTCCCTAACACTGACTGGATCGACTACATCATGAACGATGTGGCTCTGCAGGAGCAGGCAAACGTAAACGTATCAGGCGGTACTGACAAGGTGCGCTACTTCGTTTCTGCCGGTTTCCTCAACCAGAACTCGCTCCTCAAGACTTTCTCTGAGAACAAGAACGAGACATTCGATTTCCAGCGTCTGAACTACCGTGCAAACCTCGATATCGACATCACAAAGCGCAGTACTCTCTCCCTCACCCTCGGCGGACGTATGCAGGACCGCAACACAATGGGTGGTGGTGAAGGATTCCTCTTCCGCTATCTCCAGGGAGCTACTCCATACGCAGGTATCGGAATCGATGCCTCAGGACGTCATATCATTTCGGATTCAAACATCGTAGGTCCTTTCGACCGTGACGCCCTTTCTAACTACTATAATCTCGGTTACGAGAACCAGAGCACTAACGCCCTCAACTTCGATATCCAGTACAAGCTCGATATGGGCTTCCTTACAAAGGGCTTGGATTTCAAGGTAAAGGCTTCTTATAACTCAGAGTATACAGCTCAGAAGTATCGTCAGAACGGTTATGGTACAGGTGTACACTATGTTGCAACCATCGTAGACGGTCAGGAAGTTCTCCGTAAGGAAAACGTTACATGGCCTATCCCTTACAGCGAAGGCAAGTGGGGAAGCCGTAACTGGTATGCTGAGGCAAGCTTCAACTATGCACGCCGCTTCGGCAAGCATAATGTGGGCGCCCTCCTCCTCTACAACCAGAGCAAGACTTATTATCCATGGGATTCAGACGGCAGCATCTACCAGTCTATCCCTAAGGGTTATGTAGGTCTCGTGGGCCGTATCACTTATGACTATGACACCAAGTATCTCCTTGACCTTAACATCGGTTACAACGGATCTGAGAACTTTGCACCTGGTAAGCGCTACGGTACATTCCCTTCAGTATCAGTTGGTTGGATCCCTTCACAGGAAGAGTGGTGGGCACCTGTCAAGAACGTGATCAGCTACTTGAAGTTCCGCGGATCTTACGGTCTCGTAGGTAACGACAACACAAACGGTGCACGTTTCCTCTATCTCCCTGGTACATGGCAGTTCTATAACGGTTCTATGACTTGGAACCCTCAGGAGCGCGGTGCAAACTTCGGTGTGAACGGTAACTGGCTTCCAGCAGTCAAGGAGCTTACCGCAGGTAACCCTAACGTTACATGGGAGAAGGCTACAAAGATCAATATCGGTATGGATGCAGGATTCTTCCAGGATAAGCTCCATGCTTATGTCGACTTCTTCTGGGAGGACCGTAAGGACATCCTCGTGTCTAACGAATCTACACTTCCTGCAGTTACTTCGCTCCCTGCAAACTACGTGAACGAAGGCCGCGTGAAGAACCACGGTTTCGAGGTTACATTGAACTGGGAGCAGAAGATCGGTGACTTCCGTTACTCTATCTCTCCAAACTTTGCGTTTGCAAGAAACCAGATCATCGAGATGCTTGAGGTTCCGCCTATGTATGAGTACCTCAGCCGTACAGGTCTCCCTGTAGGACAGCGTTTCGGTTATGACCTCTTCGAGTTCTATGAGCCAGGCGCAACTGAGGAGCGCTACTTCGCAAAGTATGGCGTTGAAATGCCAGATCAGGTAAACCCTATCAAGCCAGGAGACTGCGTCTATGTGGACTTGAACGGTGACAAAGTCATCGATGCAAATGACCAGAAGCCTCTCGGTTACACTGATAACCCTGAAATCACTTACTCTGTCAACTTCAACTTCCAGTGGAAGGGTCTCGACTTCACAATGCTGTGGATCGGTGCTGACCATGTGAGCCGCTCGCTCAACGGATACTTCCGTGACCAGTTCGGTTCTACAAACACATCAGCCCTCACTCAGTATGTGGCAGACAACTCATGGACAGAAGATAACACAGATGCTCTCCTTCCTCGTATTTCGTTCACAAACCGCGTTCACAACAACCGTGACTCACAGGCTTGGGTGATCAACTCAAGATATGTACGTCTGAAGAACGTCGAGGTCGGATACGCATTTGTTCCTAAGCAGAAGGATGCATTCTTTAATTATATAAGAGTGTACGCTTCAGGTAACAACCTTCTCACTTTCGCAGACTTCAAGGGTAATGACCCTGAAGCACCTGGATCAGGACTTGACTATGGAGTACGTTATCCGATGACACGTCTTTTCAACATCGGTGTACAGGTTAACTTCTAATACTTTATGAGATGAAAAAGATATTGAATAACATATTGATTCTGGGAATCGTTTCGGTGTTCTTCAGTACTTCATGTGTTGACAAGATCGCTGTAGGAGATAACTTCCTTGAGAAGGCTCCGGGTGTCGATGTCAATATTGATACTGTATTCACCAGCGCAGAATATACCCGTAACTTCCTTTGGAGTGCTTACGGTCAGATCTACTGCACCTATACTTCCGGAAACATGATCAACGGAGCTCCGATCGATGCGCTTTCGGACTCATATCACTGCTTCTGTTCATGGGGTGGCCCTATCCAGAGCTACTATCCAGGTGGACTTACAGAGGATGCGCAGGATACAGCAGACTCTAACTTCCAGGGTAAATTCTCTTATTCGACAAAGAACCCTTCGTCTTCAGCTGATGGCCGCGTCTCTATCTATGAGACAGTCCGCAAGTGCTGGCAGATCATCGAGAACATCGACAGGGTCCCTGACATGGATGAGATGGAGAAGAGCCGTCTTAAGGGTGAGGCCTACACTATCATGGCCAGCCGTTATTTTGACGCATTCCGCAACTTCGGTGGTCTCTGCCTTGCAAAGAAGGCTTATGCAGTAGGTGAGAACTTCGAGGGTGGCCGTGCTACAGCTATGGAGACAGTGGAGTTCATCGACGAGCTCATTCAGAAGGCTATCGACGAGCCTGGTTTCATATGGAACATTCCTGATGCAGACATCGCTCAGTGGTCAGGTCGTCTGACAAAGGCTTCCGCTATGGCTCTTCGCGCAAAGCTGTGGATGCATGCAGCATCTCCGCTCTTCAACAGTGATCAGCCTTACATGGAGTACGACCCTCTTAAGGTTACCGAGTTTACAAACATCGAGCACGTATGGTTCGGTAAGTATGATCCTCAGCTCTGGAACCGTTGCCTTGAGGCTTGTCAGGCATTCTTCAGAGAGAATGAGGCTAATGGCAACTACTATCAGCTTGTTCAGCCTGCATCACAGGATGAGGGCGGTTACCGTATGGCATTCCGTAACGCCTACAGATATCGTAACGACGGAACAATCCGTGAGAAGCTCTTTGACGCTCATCCAACACAGTGGATGTCAAGTTCAGGAGTTGACGGTGTGATCGACAACAACGGCTGGGGCTGGGGTTGGGCAGGTTTCGCTCTTGACGGCTATCGTCAGGGTGGCGCCGTTCCTACCAACGAGCTCATGGAGTGCTTCGGTATGGCAGATGGCAAGAACTTCCCATACGAAGATATCTATGGTGCTGGAAACAATCCTGATGGTATCGACATGTTTGCAAACCGTGACCCTCGTCTTTATGAGACAGTTCTCGTTCCAAGAGAGTCGTTCCCATCAGGCGTAGTAGGTGACTATAATGGTAAGACATACATCGATACATGGGTAGACGGTGCTATGGACTATGATTCAGGTAACTTCGGTAACCTTGCAGATGATGCTGCAACACGTTATAGAAAGTTCAAGTGGATGCTTGACTACTCAGGCGGTAAGATGGACGACAAGATGATCGGTGTTTCTTACATCCGTCTTGCTGAGATGTACCTCATCTATGCTGAGGCTCTTGCTGAGACAGGTGACCTTAAGGGTGCTCTCGATCAGATCCACGTAGTACGTAGCCGTGTAGGTCTGGGTCGTCTTGAGGATATGAACCCTGAGCTCAACCTTACTTCAGACAAGGACGCTCTCATC
Source organism: Bacteroidales bacterium (assembly GCA_017631875.1). Next base: position 36,731 of record JAGBSL010000020.1, read on the forward strand.
AATGAGATTCTCCGCGAGCGTAACTGCGAGATCGGTGCTGAGTGTGCAGACCGTCTTTATGACATGATCCGCCGCAAGCGTCAGGACCTCTTCACAAGACCTCTTCACGGAATCAATGTATATCGTCTTGATGCAAATGGCCAGCGTATGACAGGTGCTGACTGCCGTTGGGATCCTTCGACTCCTTGGCCAAAGTTCGAATATGAAAAGGTACGCATCTCTGTAGGTGCACGCCGTTGGTGGGATGAGGGATACTGGACAAACAAGTGGTATCTTGACCCAGTTTCCCGTATCGAGATCCAGAAGGGATATGGTCTTACTCAGAATCCTGGTTGGTAACATTTAGAACTTATCATTATGAAACTACGTAATATACTTATATTTAGCCTGTTAGGATTCTGTGCGGCTTCCATGACAGCTAATGCTCAATCACAGCTCGCCGACAAGCAGGCGCAGACTGTCGATCTGGGCTACGGTGTCGAGAGCTCGGAATTCCTGACTACAGCGGCGACTTATACCATCACCGCTGAAGAGCTTAGCCGTACTTCTGCCATCAGTCTTGCTGATGCTCTTTACGGTAAACTTCTTGGTCTCACTGCAGTCCAGAATACTGGTTTCAAGGGTGAAGAGGGCAGAGGTGCTTCTTTCAACATCCGCGGAATCCAGACTACCGGTGAGCAGGATATCCTTATCCTCGTCGACGGACTCGAGCGTCCTATCGACAGACTTACAGTGGAAGAGGTGGAGAGCGTAACAGTTCTCAAGGATGCTGCCGCAGTTGCACTTTATGGCCATGAGGCTGTAAACGGTGTCCTCCTCGTGAAGACAAAACGTGGTGTCGCTGGCAGCGGTAACCACATCAAGGTAGGTGCTTCACATAAGCTCCAGTTCGACCCTTACTTTGCAGACATGGTAAGTGCATACGACTATGCGAATGCGCTTAACATCGCAAGAGCTAACGACGGTCTTGCAGCTGCATATTCGGAGGCAGAACTCCAGAAGTTCCTTGATGGAAGCGACCCTTACGTTTATCCTAACGTAAACTGGAAGGATGAGGTATTCAAGAACACTGCAAACGAGACAAACGCTTACATCTCGATGTTCGGCGGTACAGACAAGGTTCAGTACTACTCTCTGATCGATTATACTGATGCTCGCGGTCTTTACGCTAACCCTAACCAGGGAGACTGGAACTCACAGCTTAAGTATTCTAAGGCAAATATCCGCACAAACGTTGACTTCCAGGTGACTGAGTCTACACGAGTAAAGACAAACATCCTTGCTCTCTTCATGGAGACCAACGGTGTTCCTAACATCAACTCAAGCGATGCATGGTGGCACCTTTATAAGGTTCCTGCACTTGCGTTCCCAATCATGACTCAGCAGGGTACATGGGGTGGTAGCCAGACTTATGGCGACTTCAACCTCCTTGCAAAGAGCCAGGGTGCAGGCTTCTCTAAGACTCACCAGCGTCAGATCTGGGCTGACATCACTCTCGAGCAGGACCTCGATATGCTTCTGAAGGGCCTTCAGTTCTACGCAGGTGGATCTTATGACAACTCTTCAAATACAATCGAAAACCGCACAAAGGGTTATCAGTACGGATGGAACTATTATGATCCTGTAACTGGCGAAATGATGCAGACAGTCATGGGAACCGTTGAGGATAAGCTCACATTCAATCATTGGGTTGACTCGCAGTGGCGTGTCGGAACAGTTAAGGCTGGTTTCAAGTATAACACCCAGTTCAAGAACGGTGACCATTTCGCTGCTAACCTTAATTACAATACAAAGAGCGAGATCCGCGACGGCAGAAGCAACACATGGTATCGCCAGAATGTAGCTCTTGCGGCTCACTACGACCACGCTGACAAGTTTATGGCTGACGTTGTGCTTGCAGGAAACGGTTCGAACCGTTCATACCCTGCAAAGTGGGCGTTCTCTCCTACTTTGGCACTCGGTTGGATCTATGCTAACAATCCGGACAAGGGCCTTTACGGTAAGCTCCGCGCTTCAGCTGGTATCCAGCACACTGACTATGTTCCTGCAGCAGGTCTGTGGCTTGAGAACTGGGCTGGCGGTCATGGTGAGTTCATCTATGGAAACAACTATGCTCTGTCATGGGGTGCCTTCCTTACTCAGTTCCCTACAACAAACTTCCGTCAGGAGGCTGCGTATAAGGCAAACATCGGTACTGACATCAGAGTTGCAGGCTGCCTCGATATCGTTGCAGACGTATTCTATCAGCAGAGACGTAACATTCTCGTGAGCGCAAGCTCATTGAATTCATCTGTTGTAGGTCTTCAGTCAGCTTATGACGACAAGGGTGCTGTTCAGAGCTATGGTGCTGAACTCGGACTTCGTTTCGCCAAGACATTCGACAATGGTCTTAACATCAATGCTGCCGGAATGGCGACATACGCAAGAAACGAGATCATCGAGTGGATCGAGAACCCTGCATATCCTAACCTCTCTGTTATCGGAACTCCAGCTGACGCTGCACGCGGACTCGTAGCCCTCGGTTTCTTCGAGAGCCAGGAGGACATCGACAACAGTCCTCTCCAGCAGTTCGGTCAGGTGAAAGTCGGTGACATCAAGTATCAGGATGTCAATGAAGACGGTGTGATCAACCAGAACGACCAGGTTGCTCTTGACTTCGGAACAGCGTTCCCAAGCCTCAACTACTCATTCAGCCTCGGCCTTGAGTGGAAGGGTATCGGAATCAACGCTACATTCCAGGGTGCAGGCAACCAGATCAAGAATCTCCGCTATGTAGACGGCGTCTGGGGAGCTCTCTCAGACAACAGAAACATGTCACAGGAGTACTATGACAACTGCTACGACGTAGCTGGCGCAAATGCACTTTATCCACGTCTTTCTACTGAGAACGTTGCCAACAACGCTCAGGAGTCGACACTCTGGTACCGCAATGTATCTTGGTTCAAGATGCGCGACTGCGAGCTTTACTACAGGTTCCCTGCTAAGCTCGTCCAGCATGCCAAGATGACAGACGCCAAGGTATTCGTCAAGGGACAGAACCTTCTGTCATTCGACAATATCTCAGCAATGGATGCCGAGAACCTCAACACAGGCTATCCTGTGATGAAGGCGGTTACATTCGGACTTTCTGTAGTATTCTAATAAAGGATTGACTTATGAAACTAGATAAAATTTGTTTATTTATTCTCGCCTGTACCATGACGGCTGCGTGTGCGGACCTCAACTATACAGAGGAAAACACACGTGACGAGGAGTGGACTTACGAATACTTCGGAGAGGGTATCAAGAATATGGTCTTCGATGTATACGCACAGGTGTATAATCAGGAGTTTGAGACCAACAGCACATCATTCCTTGCCGGTGCCACCGACGAGGCTATGTATGCGTTGGAGACAGGTGCGGTAAACAGCTACACAAACGGTGGATGGAGTGTTGCAAATCCTATCCCTTTGACTTGGGATAAGGCTTACACAGCAATCTCTGAGATCCACATGTACCTTGAGAAGATCGATAAGGCTGACATCTCGGAGTGGGAGCATAATGCAAATTATGACACATGGATCCAGCAGATGGAGCTCTTCCCTTATGAGCTTCGTTTCCTCAGGGCTTACTTCTATTTCGAGCTGTTCAAGACTTATGGTGATGTTCCGCTCGTGACAACAACCCTTACAAACGCTCAGGCAAACAACGTGACACGTACTCCTGCAGCTGAGGTTGTACAGTTCATCGTTGACGAGCTTGACGAGATCGCTCCGCATCTTCCTCTTTCTTATGCGACAGAAGTAGGTGCTGAGTTCGGTCGTGCAAACCGAATCGCAGCTTATGCGCTGAAAGCACGTACTCTTCTTTATGCTGCTTCCCCTCTCCATAACCCTACAAATGATAAGGCAAAGTGGGATGAGGCTGCTAAGGCTTGTGGTTTCATCATCGACAATGCTGATGCATGGGGTCTGAAACTCAGCTCTTATGGCAAGCTTTGGGGAAATGATTCATTCTTCAACCAGGAGCTTATCTGGGGTATCGGACGCGGCGCAAGCAATGCATTCGAGATGGCTCACTATCCTGTCGGAGTCGAGAATGGTTCTTCAGGAAACTGTCCTACCCAGAGCCTTGTTGACCAGTATGAGTATCAGGCTGACGGCAAGACTTTCGGAGAGAAGAATCCTGGCAGCATCGACCTCAATGCAGGTAATCCATATGAGGGACTTGACCCACGCTTTGCTCTTACAGTTGTGAAGAATGGTGACGAGTGGCCATCAAACGGTGCTCAGAAGAAGGTGATCGAGACTTTCATGGGTGGCTTCAATGCTGCTCCTAAGTACGGTGCGACACCTACAGGATATTATCTGAAGAAGTATGTTGACGGTTCATGCGTTACAACTGCTGACAATCAGGTGACAGCACGTCACACTTGGATTGTATTCCGTCTCGGTGAGTTCTACCTTGACTATGCTGAGGCTGTTTACAATGCTACCGGCAGCGCAAACGACAAGACTTACGGTCTTTCAGCAAACGAGGCTATCAACGTACTCCGCAACCGTGCTGACATCGCTATGCCTGAGTTCACTGAGGATGGCGCAGCTTGGGTAGAGCGTTATGAGCGCGAGCGTCTCGTAGAGCTTGCATTCGAGAACCATCGTTTCTGGGATGTACGCCGCTGGAAGAAGGGTGAGCAGTACTTCAAGAATGTAGTTGTTGCAAACATCAGCGATAACAAGCAGCTCACAAGATCTACAGTTACACGTCAGTGGGATGATAAATATTACCTGTACCCAATCCCTCAGACTGAAATTAAGAAGAACCCTGCCCTTGGACAGAATCCAGGTTGGTAGTAATTTATAAGGAGTTCGATTATGAAGAATATATTTAAATTTTTCGGAACAATTCTGACAGTTGTCCTCGCTGCCTTCTCATTGACAGGCTGTATAGCAGAGGAGGACTTGGGAACTGCCGATCTTGGTCTGCATGTCAAGGTGTTCTTCCCTACCAAGGTGGTTGCAGGACAGCCAATGACCATCAACGGTAGTGGCTTCGCTGAGGCTACAGAGATCGTTTTCCCAGGTGAAGTCGTTGTTACAGATTTCCAGGTTGTCAGCAATGACATGATCAGGGTCAATGCACCTAAGGGCATCGCTGCCGAGGGTGGAAAGATCATCGTACGTACAGCAGAAGAGCAGGTTGAGTCACCTCTTCCTCTCACTCTTGGTGAAACAAAGATTTCAGGTTATTCTGCAAACGAGGGTGATCAGGTAGATGGCGGAAGCCAGATCACAATTTTCGGTACTGACCTTGAGTTCATCACAGGAGTCGAGCTGCTTGACGCAGACGGAAACCCTGCACTTATCACAGATAAACTCTTCAACAAGAAGGCAACTGCCTCAATCATCTTCACTGTTCCTAAGAAGGTCTATGAAGGTACATTTGCAGGTAAGGTCTATACTGTAGACGGCAAGACATTCGAAATGCCTGAGCTTACTTACAAGCCAGCTTCTGACGGCGGATATTTCGAGACTGTCGAGCACGTAATCTGGGAGAACCCTGATCCAGAAGGAAACGGTGCTGTAAGCTGGAGCGGTCAGTACAGATTCTACGGTGAGGGCAATGCTGATACAAACAATGAGTGTATCGCAATGATCGCAGCTGATCACTGGAATATCATCAAGACCGGCACATTCTACCTCAAGTTTGCTCCTGCAGCTGATGCATATCAGATCCGTGCAAATACTGGTTGGTGGTCATTCGACGGTGACGGTGTTCACGATATCCATGTTGGCGACGAGCGCATCATCGACAATGGCGACGGAACATTCTCTCTCGCTTACACATTGTCAGAGGAGCCTCTCGCAAGCGGTATCCTTGGTCTTATCGACGAGCAGCATCTCCTCTTCACAGGTAACGGCTATACTCCTCTCAAGCTTTACTACACTGAGGAAGTTTGGGTACCAGGTGGCGCAGTAGAGATCGTCAGAACTTCTATCTGGAAGAACGACGGTTCAGTAGGTGCGGCAGCTTGGTCAGGCAGCCCTTACCGCTTCGCTATGGAAGGCAAGGACGGTCTTGGCGAGTGCGTTGCTGAGATTCCTGCAGATACTTGGGAGAAGATGAAGACTACTCCATTCAAGGTTGACATCCAGCCTGCAGCTGACTGGTTCCAGGTTCGTATCCTTGACGGATGGTGGTCAGTAGGAAATGTTGACACTAACGACATCACTCCTAACTACGAGGGTATCGTAGACAATGGCGACGGTACATTCACATTCGTTGTGGATCTTCCATCTAAGCCAGACCTTATCCCTGTTCTCGACGACCAGCATCTCCTCTTCGCAGGTGACGGCTTCACAATCCTCGAGATGTACTGGGAGGAAGAGGTACTCGTGCCAGGTGGCGGTGGTGCTCCGACTGAGGTTGTCCTCTGGGAAGGCGAGGCTATCGCTACCGGTTGGGCAAACCAGCCTAACATCCTTACAGATGGTGGAATCGAGCTTCAGGAAGTAGGAGCTCAGCCAGGACAGACAATCTACCTCTATATGGAGCCGATTGATCCTGCACTGCACTGGTATCTTGAACTCGTTGAAGGCCACTGGAGTGGTACTACATATCTTGTAGTATGTGCAGTAGGTGCAGACACTCAGGGCAAGTTCATTGAGTATGACCTCGAGGCTAACGGTGGAAGAGCTGCTCTCGAAATCACTCAGGAAATGCTTGATACAGTATGCGCAGCACCGCAGGGTTGGGGTGGTACATTCATCGCAAACGGTGATAACCTCAAGATCACAAAGGTGACAATCCTGTAATCCTACAGGCACTTTAATATCAAGGGAGGCTGGCTTGGCGGCCAGCCTCTCTTCCAATAAATAACCACATAGATTATATGAAGACACTATTACTGATACTGTCCGCGCTGTTCATGGCAGCCGGATGCGGCCCGGATGCTCCGCAGGATGAGGCTACGGCCTTGTCTGTGGATAAGACTCAGATTGAATTCACGGCTGCAGGGGGCACGCAGACATTTACCGTCACTTCCGCAGGCGGATTCTATTTCCCTTCATTGGAGTCAGACTGGCTTACAGTCGAGAAAGGCGGCAAGGATGCTGACAACAAGACTGTCGTGACAGTTACTGCGGCAGAGAATACTCTCCCTATGAGGCGTCAGATCAAGATCAATATTTCAGACGGAAAGAATAAGGCTTCTGTTGATGTCGTGCAGGCGGCTGTGGACGAAGGCATAACTGACGGACCTCTGGCCCAGATGCTTCCTGGCATGCTGGGTATGGGATGGAACCTCGGAAACCATTTCGATGCTTACAGCAATGGTGTATCCGGAGAGACAGTGTGGGGCAACCCTAAGGCTACCAAGTTTGTCTTTGAGAAGGTTAAGGCTGCCGGATTCAAGACCGTGCGTATCCCTGTGACCTGGATGGGACACATCGGCGCTGCTCCTGAATATAAGATCGAGGATGCTTGGCTTGACAGGGTGGCGGAAGTTGTCGGATATGCAAAGAATGCCGGTCTGTATGTGATTATCAATATGCATCACGATGGAGCTGACAGCGCATGGTGGCTTGACATCAAGAATGCGGCGAAGGATCCTGCGAAACAGCAGCAGATCCTCGAGCAGATCAGCGCCATGTGGGGACAGATTGCCGAGAAGTTCAGGAATGAAGGCGAATACCTCATTTTCGAGTCGTTCAATGAAATCCATGACGGCAAATGGGGATGGGGAGAGAACAGGAACGACGGAGGCAAGCAGTACCAGTGCTTCAATGAGTGGAATCAGGCATTTGTGGATGCTGTCCGTGCTGTCGGAGGCGAAAACGCCAACCGTATCCTCGGTATTCCGGCATACTGCACAAATGTAGATATCGCAATCGAGACATTTGTCTTCCCTAAGGATTCTGCGCAGGACCGCCTGATGATGGCAGTGCATTGCTATGATCCATACGATTATACTCTTCCTGCGACCAAGTCTGAGTGGGGCCATACAGCTGACCCTTCAAAGAAGGTAGCCGGTGACAATGAGGCTGAGCTTGAGAAGGTGTTCAAGAAGCTCAACACCAACTTCATAGCAAAGGGCATCCCTGTCTACATGGGTGAGTATGGTTGCGTCAACCGCGCCACTGCACGCGAGCAGGCATTCCAGCAGTATTATTTCAGGTACTATGCAAAGCTTGCGAGGATGTATGGCGTTCCTTGCATCGTTTGGGATAACGGAGCCAAAGGAGCCGGCAATGAGAAGCATGCTTTCTTTGATCACAGTTCAGGCGCATATTGCTCACCTGAGGCACAAAAGGCTATGGAGTCGATCATCGATTCGTATAATGACTCCCGCACTCTTGAAGAAGTCTATAATTTAGCGCCAAAGTTCTAGCATGACACTGAAACCTATCACCATAATTGCTGCATTTCTGGCAATGGTCTCATGCGCAGGGCCAAAGACTCCTGCCGGCGCCCTCCTTGATCGTCTGGAAACACAGATAAATGATGGCAAGATCATGTTCGGCCATCAGGATGACTACATGTACGGTCATTCATGGAGACTTGCTCCAGATGCGACAGAATACACTCTCTCTGATACATACGCAAGCTGCGGCCAGTATCCTGCAGTCTATGGAATGGACCTTGGCGGCATAGAGATGGGCTGGCCTGCAAATCTGGACAGGAATCCGTTCGATCACATGCGCGCCTCTGCTGTCGCTCATCACGAGCGTGGCGGCATCACAACGTTCTCATGGCATCCGCGCAATCCTCTTACCGGAGGTGACTCATGGGATGTGTCTTCAGATCAGGTCGTGGCTTCTATACTCCCAGGCGGAGAAAAGCATGAGTATTTCATGACATGGCTCTCGAAGGCTGCAGATTTCCTCGGTTCGATCAAGACGGCAGATGGCGAACTCATCCCTGTCATCTTCAGACCTTGGCACGAGCACACAGGAAGCTGGTTCTGGTGGGGCCAGAAGCTCTGCACCACAGAGCAGTACAAGGCACTCTGGCAGATGACCTACGACTATATGGTGAACGAGCGTGGCCTTGACAACCTTGTGTGGTCATATTCTCCGGGAGCTGGAGAGATCAGGACTGTTGAGGATTATGGCGAGAGGTATCCTGGTGACGAGATTGTCGACATGGTCGGTTTTGACTGCTATTGCAATCCTGACCTTGACAGATACAGGGCAAGCATGAAGAATGCCCTTGACATAACCAAGGCATTTGCTGATGAGCATGGCAAGCTCATGGCTGTCACAGAGACCGGCTATGAGGGTGTAAAGGACCCTACATGGTGGACCCATGTGCTTTATCCGGCCATCAAGGATTATCCGGTATCGTACGTACTCGTATGGAGAAATGCCTGCGAGCCTGATATGCAGCACCATTTCTATGGTCCGCACCCTGAGCATGATTCTGTGGAAGACTTCAAGACCTTCGCTGCCTTAGAGCAGATTGTGTTACTATAACCAAAACCAAATTTTATGACATTCGAGGAGAGACTTGAGTGGCTGGAGGCAAACCATGAAGCCCTCATTACCGCTAAGAACGCACCTATAGAAGGCAACGGTGTATATGAACGATATTTGCGTCCCGTGCTGACAGCGGAGCATGCACCTCTTTTCTGGCGTTACGATCTCAATAAGGAGACCAATCCATATCTTATGGAGCGCTTCGGTATCCATGCGGCATTCAATTCTGGCGCCATCAAGTGGAACGGGAAATATGTCCTTGTGGTGCGCGTAGAAGGCGCTGACCGCAAATCATTCTTCGCTGTAGCGGAGAGTCCGAACGGTATAGACAACTTCCGTTTCTGGGACAGGCCTATCACGATGCCGGAATACGGTGAGCCTGCCACAAATGTATATGACATGCGTCTGACCGCCCATGAGGATGGCTGGATCTACGGAATCTTCTGTGTGGAGCGCAAAGATCCTTCGGCAGCGCCGGGCGATCTTTCGTCAGCTGTTGCTGCGGCGGGAGTTGCCCGCACCAAAGACCTGGTGAACTGGGAGCGTCTTCCTGACATGGAGTCGTCCTCGCAGCAGCGCAACGTCGTCCTGCATCCTGAGTTCGTGGACGGTAAATATGCCCTCTACACACGTCCGCAGGACGGATTCATCGATGCCGGCAACGGCGGTGGCATTGGCTGGGCGCTTGTGGACAGCATGGAGAAGGTCGTGATTACAGATGAGAAGATAATCAACCATCGCCACTACCACACTATAAAGGAATCCAAGAACGGCGAGGGTCCGCATCCTATCAAGACCCCTCAGGGCTGGCTGCACCTGGCGCATGGCGTGCGCGGATGTGCTTCCGGACTGCGCTATGTGCTCTATATGTACATGACTTCACTGGAAGACCCTACTGAGGTGATAGCAGAGCCGGCCGGATTCTTCATGGCTCCGGAAGGTGGCGAGTACATAGGTGACGTGATGAACGTGCTCTTTACAAACGGCTGGATCGCCGATGAAGACGGCAAGGTATTCATCTACTATGCTTCAAGCGACACACGCATGCACGTTGCGACCTCTACCGTCGACCGCCTCGTTGACTATTGCCTCCACACCGAGCCAGACGCCTTCACCACTGGCGAAACCGTGAAACGCCTCAACCGACTGATAGACAGAAACTTAGGCTAGTGTCCTGCCTACCGCGCCATGCAGGACATTTCGTTAAACACTTGAATACTAACACGATAGCTGTTACATAATTTATGACACTGAAAGAAAAAATAGGTTACGGCTTCGGCGACATGTCCTCGTCGATGTTCTGGAAGCTCTTCTCGTACTTCCTTCCGTTCTTCTACTCCAATGTATTCGGCCTGAGTCTCGCCGATGCCGGCGTCCTCATGCTCGTTACACGCATCTGGGATGCGGTTTCTGACCCGATGATGGGCATAATCGCGGACCGCACGAAGACCCGCTGGGGCAAATACCGCCCGTACCTGCTGTTCTTCGCCCTTCCGTTCGCCATTTGTGGTGTCCTCCTGTTCACCACTCCTGAGAACGGCAAGACATTGTGGGCTTATGTAACATATATCCTCATGATGACTGTATATACAGGCATCAATGTGCCATACGGAGCGATGTTGAATACGATGACGGCGGATTCGGATGAGAAGTCAGTGCTTTCGTCATACAGAATGTTCTTCGCATACGGAGGTAGCTTCATAGCCCTGTTTGCATGGGAGCCTCTCTGTAACATGTTCGACAAGGCCCGTGTCGTTACTGAGGGCGCCAGCGGTCTTGCGGCAATCTCTACCAATCCGGCAGCATGGAGCAAGACTATGATGATCATCGCAGCGTTCTGCTGTCTGCTCTTCATTCTCTGCTTCCTGATGACTAAGGAGCATGTGAAGAGCGAGTCTACAGTGTCTGTGGGCCAGGACCTCAAGCTCCTGCTCAGGAACAAGCCTTGGTGGCTGCTCATCGGTGCCGCTCTGGCCTCAAACCTCTTCAATACCGTGCGTGGTACGACTACCGCATACTTCTTCTCTGACTATATCCTCAAGACAGTCGATATGGCTCCGCAGTGGGCATTCCTTGTATCTGCCGGCATCTTCCTCTCAGTGGGAGAAATAGCTAACATGGTCGGCGTAGTGCTAGCGGTTCCTATGTCCAAGCATCTTGGCAAGAAGTCTACATACATCATCTCGATGGCAGCCCTCATCGGTCTTAGCATCGCATTCTTCTTCCTTCCTGCAACAGCGGGCGGCTACTTTGCGATGTTCGCCTTCCAGATAATCATCTCTACATTCACGGGAGTGATCTCTCCTCTGGTCTGGAGCATGTACGCAGACGCTGCTGACTATTCTGAGCTCAAGGACGGTACAGCTTCTACCGGTCTCATCTTCTCTTCTGCCTCTATGGCCCAGAAGTTCGGTGGCGCAGTCGGTGGTGCAGCCGTGATGTGGCTCCTTGCCGCTTTCGGCTATGACACAACAGCCGGCGTGGTACAGACCGAGACCGCAATCCTCGGCCTCCGCGTCCTGATGAGCTGGATCCCTGCCCTCGTCGCAGCCCTTGCCATTGTGGTCGTATGGTTCTACCCTCTCACAAAGCAGAAGATGGAGGGAGTGCAGGCTGAGCTCGCAGCCAAGCGCGCATTGAGGAAATAATTGAGTTGTAATGATTTAACTGCCACCAGCAATATGAAAAAGACATTCGGATATTTTGATGATGCTCTCCGTGAATATGTCATCACGGACCCACGGACTCCGTGGCCATGGATCAACTATCTTGGAAATGAGGATTTCTTCTCGCTGATTTCGAACACCGCCGGCGGATACTCGTTCTACAAGGACGCTAAGTTCCGCAGAATCACCCGCTACCGCTATAACGGTGTGCCGATGGACAATGGCGGAAGGTATTTCTATATCAATGACGGCGGCACGGTGTGGTCGCCGGGCTGGAAGCCATGCAAGACTCCACTGGATTTCTATGAGTGCCGTCATGGCATGAGCTATACCCGCATCACAGGTGCAAAGGACGGCATCCAGGCGAGCGTGCTCTTCTTCGTGCCGCTGCATACATGGGCGGAGGTGCAGAAGGTTACCCTTACCAATACCGGCGACGCTCCGAAGAAGATCAAGCTGTATTCATTCGCGGAGTGGTGCCTGTGGAATGCCGCTACCGATATGGAGAACTTCCAGCGTAATTTCTCGACCGGAGAGGTTGAGGTAGACGGCTCTGTGATATATCATAAGACCGAATACAAGGAGCGCCGCAACCATTATGCATTCTACAGCGTTAATGCTCCGGTGGATGGTTTCGACACGGACAGAGAGACTTTCATCGGTCTGTATAACGAGTTCCGCGATCCTCAGAATGTCATGGCAGGTGTGTCGACAGGCAGTATCGCACATGGCTGGAGCCCTATAGCTTCGCATTATATAGAGGTCGAGCTGCAGCCGGGCGAGAGCAAGGACTATGTATTCCTACTTGGCTATGTTGAGAATGAGCAGGAGGATAAGTTCGTGCTTGACGCTGAGGGCAAGCTGGTGTTTGACGTGCCGGGCCTGCTGCACAGCGGAAGCTCACCGGTGATCAACAAGGCAAAGGCGCAGGAACTCATTGCAGCATTCGACACTACAGAGAAAGTAGACGCTGCTTTTGCAGAGCTGAAGATATATTGGGATGCACTTCTGAGCGTCTATTCGGTAAAGAGTCCGGAGGAGAAGCTCGACAGGATGGTCAACATCTGGAACCAGTATCAGTGCATGGTAACGTTCAACATGTCACGCTCGGCGTCGTTCTTCGAGAGCGGAATCGGCCGAGGCATGGGATTCCGTGACTCCAACCAGGACCTCGTGGGCTTCGTGCATCAGATTCCAGAGCGCGCACGCGAACGCATCATCGACATCGCTTCTACGCAGTTCCCTGACGGAGGCTGCTACCACCAGTACCAGCCGCTGACCAAGCGCGGAAACAACGACATCGGAGGCGGATTCAACGACGACCCGATGTGGCTGATCTTCGGAACTGTTGCGTATATTAAGGAAACAGGTGACTTCAGTATTCTCGCTGAACCTGTACCATACGATAACGAACCGGGCTCAGAGGTGTCTCTGATGGAGCATCTCAGGGTTTCATTCAACCATGTGGTGGACAACCTTGGACCTCACATGCTGCCTCTGATCGGCCGCGCTGACTGGAACGACTGTCTCAACCTGAACTGCTTCTCATGGGATCCTAACGAGTCATTCCAGACTACCGAGAACAAGACGGAAGGTTCCAAGGCTGAGTCACTTATGATTGCCGGACTGTTCGTGGTCTGCGGACGTGACTATGTGGAGCTCTGCCAGCAGGTAGGTCTCGCAGAGGAGGCGGCAAGGGCTTCGAAGCTCGTCGACGACATGGTCGAGGCTGTCAAGAAGCATGGCTGGGACGGCGAGTGGTACCTCCGTGCATACGACTACTTCGGCCGCAAGATCGGCTCGCACGAGAACGAGGAGGGACAAATTTTCATCGAGTCACAGGGATGGTGCACGATGGCCGGAATCGGTCTGGAGGAAGGCATGGTGCAGAAGGCTCTCGACTCTGTCAAGGAGCGCCTGGACTGCGAGCACGGCATCGTGCTGAACAATCCTGCCTTTACAAGATACTTCGTCGAATACGGTGAGATCTCATCATACCCGGCAGGCTACAAGGAGAATGCAGGCATCTTCTGCCACAACAACCCTTGGGTCATCATCGGCGAGACTGTCCTCGGACGCGGAGACTATGCATGGGACTACTACCGCAAGATCTGCCCTTCATATACCGAGGCTAACAGCGCTTTGCATAAGGTAGAGCCTTATGTTTACTCACAGATGATCGCCGGAAAGGACGCCGCAAAGCCGGGTGAGGCTAAGAACAGCTGGCTCACAGGTACGGCAGCATGGAACTGGTATGCGATCACCCAGTACATCCTCGGCATCAAGCCGGCATACAATGGTCTCCAGATAGATCCATGTATATGTTCTGAGTGGAAGGAGTACACCGTTACCCGCCGTTTCCGTGGATCCGAGTACGAGATCACGATAAAGAATCCGGACGGTGTCTGCAAGGGCATCCGCGAAATGCTCCTGGACGGCCAGCCGGTTGAAGGAAATGTCGTTCCGCACACTCCGGGCAGACATGTCGTAACCGTGACATTAGGATAATGATTAGGTTAACTGCATACATGTATGCTAAATCATTGTTAGCCAGCATGTTATAAAAAGTGCTGCCGTCAGCTACTCTTTTAAAGGAAGGGTTGACGGCAGTCTTAATTGTAAGTATTTGAAAATCAGATTATTGTAAAACAAGGTGCCGTTAACCTTATTTTATATCTGAATCTTTTGCGTAATATGAGAAATTGCCTAGCAGTAATATTGTTACTTTTCGGAATTATGTCATGCGCTCCGAAGCCTGCTCCCGTAGAGCCGGAGCCGAAGCCGGAACCCAAGCCCGTTCCTGTCTTTGAGACATCGTATGAGGCCATTGCCAACATGGGCGTGGGCTGGAACCTCGGAAACACGCTGGAGTCTCTCTGGGCCGGCGACACGGACGGAAGGGACTGGAAGAAGTGGGAGACCGGGTGGGGTCAGGCGGTGACCCGTCCCGAGCTCATGACCATGATGCGTGATGCCGGTTTCGGTGCCATCCGCGTGCCGGTGTCGTGGGGTGTCCATATGGATGCGTCTGGCAAGGTCTATGACGAGTGGATGAACCGTGTAAATGAGGTCGTGGACTATGTTCTGGATGCGGGTCTGTATTGCATCATCAATGTCCACCATGATACTGGCGCAGACGAGGAACTGGCTTGGCTGGTGGCTTCGCCGGAGGGTTATGAGCGCGCCAAGGCAAGGTATGATGGCCTATGGAAACAGATTGCCGAAAGGTTCAGGGATTATGACCAGAGGCTGCTTTTCGAGTCATATAACGAGATGCTTGATGATGGCCGTTCATGGTGCTATGCGTCCATGTCATTAGGTTATGATGCTGAAGTGGCGGCAGGTGCATATAAGGCGATTAATGACTATGCGCAGAGTTTTGTGGATGTGGTAAGGGCAACGGGAGGCAATAATTCAGTAAGAAACCTCGTGGTGAATACATACGGCGCATGCAACGGAGCCGGGGATTGGAATCCCCATCTGCTTGATCCTCTGAAGAACATGAAGATGCCTTCAGACAAGGTCAAGGATCATATCATCTTCCAGGTGCATTCATACCCTACGATAGACGATCTTCCGGCAATGGAAAGGGAAGTCGGCAAGATGCTTGACGATCTTGAGACCTATCTGGTGCCGCTCGGAGGCCCGGTCATCATAGGCGAATGGGGCACATTCAGCGAGAACCCGACTCTTGAGAACTACTGTTATTATGCCCGCTGGTTCGTAGCCGAATGCAAGAGGCGCGGCATCGGCACCTTCCATTGGATGAACATCTCGGACGGCATGTACAGGTCCATCCCATGCTTCAGTGCTCCGGAACTGACGGAAGCCATCGTCAAGGGATATCATGGCGACGGATTCACTCCAGTGATACCGGTCCTGGATAACTATGACCTGGATTACAAGGTGACCTTCAATGATCTATGGTCCGAATTGAACCTGACCCCTTCTTCAGTAAGCCTTGATGAATACAAAGGCATCACCTTCGAGCTTGACCGCTCCATCCCGGCAGATCAGCTACATGTAAAGATCTACGGTGATGGTGAAGACAAGTACCAATACGGCAAATTCTCCGGTACATCGGCATCAGTGACCTTCGATCCCGATAAGATCGGAACCAAGGCAGAGAGGATCACCCTTCAGCTGCTCCAGGAAGGCGGTCTGACCGTCACAGTGAAAACTGTCCATCTCATCCGAAAGGACGGCACTCCCGAGCCATGCACCCCATCCCCATTCTGGGGCTGCTCAGTCGAACTGGTCGTCTTGAATGATTGATGTATGTTAATGGCACAGGTAAAACGCAAAGAGCTGTTAATCAGTAGATTACAAATTAAGACTGCCGTCAACCCCTCCTTTAAAAGGGTGGTTGACGGCAGTCTTAATTGTAAGTGTTTGATAATTACTTAATTGGAAAGCGAAGTGCCGTTAAATCTACGGGTTATAGTCCCAGCTCGGCGATGATGCGGTCCATGCCGGCGTAGCGGTCGAGGGTCCAGAGGATGAAGCGGATATCGACGCAGACGCACTTGTTGTAGCCGTCCTGGCACCATACGTCGCTTGAGAGCGATTCCTTGTTGCCGTCGAAGGCGAGGCCGATCAGCTGGCCCTTCGAGTTGAGGACAGGGCTGCCGGAGTTTCCTCCCGTAATGTCATTATCTGTCAGGAAGTCCACATACATCTGGGAGCCATCAGGTCCGAATCCCCACTTGCCCCACTGTCCTGCACTATACAGCAGATACTGTCTGTCGTTGAGATAGAAGTCGTAATCGGCAGGGTTGAACTTCTCAAGGATTCCCGTCGGAGTTGTCTTCCAGTCGCAGATGATGCCGTCGCGAGGCTCGATGCCGCCGACTGCTCCGTATGTGATCCTCATGGTAGAGTTTGCATCCGGATACTGTACGATACCCTTGTCAAGGCGCATCTGATAGAGTGCACGAGTAAACTCAGCATCAAGGTCAAGCAGGCTCATGCCGTTCTCCGCAACTGTCTTGGCGTCGTTGAACGCAGTGATCTTCACTTCCATCGTGAATCGGCAGAGAGGGTCATTCACAATCTCCTCATGCGGAACCTCGCGGGCCATCAGCCTTGCGATTCCCTCCTCGGAAGTGAACACACTGCTGTCCCAGAGATATGCAGCCAGCGCCTCCGTATTGCAGCGGCCCTCAGCGTCAGAATACTCTGCTATGAGGTCCTTCTGCCACTGTGTGAAATACTGAGGGTCGATATTACCGATGTATTCCTTAAGGGCATAGATCATAAGCTCACGCTCCACGCGCATATCCATCTCCGCGTACTCTCTTTCCATCCTGGTACCTGCTCCATGAGGGTTGCGCGCGTTGTGGGCACGTCTCATGATAAGTCCCAGTCTGGTGCCTCTGATGAGGGTCTCGCGATAATATACCGCGTTCCTTTCAGGTTCATATACGGCTGCATAGGTCTCCTCAAGGTTCTTCAGAAGGTTACCCCAGCGCTCCACGCGCTCAGGCGAAGCCATGATCCACTCCTGGAGTTCAGCCTCTATGGCCTTCTTCTTTCCCACCACATCAAACCTTTCGCAGCAGTCAACCTCGCCGCTGTACAGCTCCTGCACATTGCTGAGGCTGAAGAAATAGTCCGAATACTTGAGGCGCACATCAGGATCCTTGTCCATCCAAGCCTTGATGATAGCCATCTGCTCGCCGCGGATGCGGTTGCTGATAGGGTGCTTGAGGGACTCTGTGAAATCAACCTCATAAGAAGAACTGTATCTGTTTGTCCTGCCCGGATATCCTATGATCATGGTATAGTCACCGGCCTGGTATCCGTCAAGGGAAATCTCCAGCTTGCGCAGAGGCTTCAAAGGAACATTTTCAGGTGAATATGCGGCAGGAGAGCCGTCCGGAGCAGTATAGACACGGTACATGGCGAAGTCGCATTTGTGCTGCGGCCACTCCCAGTTGTCGATGTCGCCGCCGAAGGCAGCGGAAGACACAGGAGGGGCAGCCACAAGGCGTACGTCGCGGTATACCTCGTACAGTGCAAGGTAGTACTTCGAGCCGTTCCACATCGATGAAAGCCATGCGTCAAGTCCGGTCTCGGTCTTGTACTTGGTCTCCATCATGTGGCTAAGCTTGCGAAGTCCGGCAGGAATGCCGCGAGCGGCAAGATCCTTCTTGAGTTCTTCCACCTCGTCAGTAACGTCCAGAACCCTCTTGAGGAAATATATACTCTTGTCCTTGATGTTGACCTCCTCGTCTGCACGGAAGGCCCAGAAACCCTCCTCAAGGTAATTGTGCTCAGGGGTGCTGAGGCCGTGGATATCGCTGTATGCACAGTGGTGGTTGGTGATCAGGAGACCCTGATCGGAGATGATGCTTCCGGTACATCCGAACTCCATGGAAACGACAGCGTCCGCAATGCCTGCGCCCGGAACGTCGGCGTTATAGATCTCGCCTGCAGAAAGTTCCAGTCCGCGTTCCTGCATCTTCTTTTCCAAAGCGGCATCGATGGCATGGATCATCCACATTCCCTCGTCCGCCATAGCGCTATAGCTGCCCATCACAGCAGCCATAGCGGTCATTATCAGTTTGTTTGCTATTGTCATTAATTTTAAAGATTGCCACGTCGCTTGCGCTCCTCGCAATGACGTGTGTACTGTCTTATATTAACTATTCAGTAAATTCATAAACACTGCCCTGAGCCTTGAAGCTGAGCTTGGCAGGCTCCTGACGCACGTCGTCAGCCTTGTAGGTGATTGTCCATGTCTCCATGGTCATGAGCTCCCAAAGCTTCTCAGGAGTCATAGGCTCCGCATATCTGATCTGGATTGCAGGCTGAAGGTCCTTGTTGAGGTCCAGATACACACCGATCACACCCTCATGAGTTGAAAGATGGTTGCTCAGGAACGGCATGTTGCGCAGGATGATAGGCTTCTCGTAGTTCTTGTCCACGATCTCATATACATACTGCTGCTTGCCCTCAGCAGCCGCAATGCGGCTCTTCCACTGCACGCGGAACGGATTGAACATCTTCCTGATGAACTCCTCTGTGCTGATGTAAGAAACGCCGTCCTCCAGCTCCACGAACTTATAATCCACCTCGATGATCTTCTCGCCGCCGCCATGAACAGGCATCACAAGCTCCTTCTTCTCCACAATCTCCTCGAACCAGTCCTCGTCAAGTTCCTCGGACGGATCCATGTAGACGCGGACGATAAGAGGGCAGGCGAACTCGGTCTCGATGCCGTAAAGCTTCTTGCCTGTAAGTCTGAGCTGCATTCCAAGATAGTTGATGTCCATCTTGTCATACATGCCCTCGGTGCGGATCACCACCACTTTGAGAGAGTCGCTCTCGGCTGGGTCCGGAGTCATGATCCTGAACTTCGAAGGAACGAAAATCGCCTCCTGGATCTTGTCAGGGTTGGTCTGTGCCGGATTGTAAAGCACCTCGGCAGCGTGTCTCTTCACAAATACCTTGACACCATATACACCCTGGATCTTCTGGAGCTTTGCCTTGAACGCCATAGAGCTTCCGTAGCACTTTACCGAACGGAGTCCCTCGATGGTCACTGTCTCAAGCTCATCCATGTCCACCACCTTCACCATGGTGCTGTCAGGTCCCATGACCTCCATGCCCCACTTCATGTCGATGGTAGGAAGCTCGAACTTGCCGCCGGCCCACATGCCGAAGGCAATGAGGACTACGGTAAGGACAGCGGGGAGGATATTCCATAATTTACTCTTGGCCTTCGCTGTAACGCCTACCTGAAGCGCGCCTGTGTTGCATGAAGCCACGCACTCGCCGCAGAGAGTACAGTCTACAGAATCAACAGTACCCTGGCATGACTTGATGTCGATATGGTATGGACACTTCTTCATGCAGAGGCCGCAGTTGTTACATGCCGCCATGTTCTTCTGCACCTTCAGAACCTGAAGCTTAGGCTTCGCATGGAAGATCTCGAGTAGATATCCCACGAGGCAGAACGCTCCGAGAAGCACAGCCCAAGGAATGTCCGCTCCAAGCACGTCAGCAAGGTAGTATACTCCGAAGAGCACGCCGATCCACAGCCAGAACTTGAGCGTGTTCGAAATCGCTCCGAGCGGGCAGAGGTAGCGGCACCAGAACATGTCCACGAGGAAGCTGCCGAGCACCACGATGCAGATCGAAACGATAGACATCCAGAGGGTGATCTCGCCCTTGAAACCAGTAGCGATCGCATAGTAAGGATCGAGATTCTTGCAGAAAAGCTCGCTGGCATTCACGGTAGAATAGAATATCCAGAACAGCAGTGCGTACTTCACGATGCGGAGCACCTTGTCAGCTACGGAACCGTTACGGATCTTGAGCGACTTGATGTGCATTGCATTACGTGCCTTGCTGATGAGGTCCTGCACTGTGCCCAGCGGGCAGATGAATGCGCAGAACAGCTTGCTGAAAAGCACCACAGCCGCAACCAGTGCTATACCCATCATCACCTGAAGCGATGACATGCTGCACGGAAGGCTGTTGTTTGCCAGATATGTGGCAAGTGCCTGAAGGCCGCCCATAGGGCAGTATGCCTCAGGGTCAACGGCCACCTCCGAAGGGATGAGGCCGGTGATGAAGACAATCAGAGCCACAAGCACTCCCCACTGGAGGAGGTACTTGGGCCAGTTTGTGATGATTGTAGATTTCTTTGCCATAAATATGATTATTTATTCTTTACACAACGAAGTGATGCGCCAGCAAGGAAGTTACCGTATGCTACGGTCACCTTCTCGTTAGATGCATTGTAAGTAGGCATAAAGTAGTAGTACTGAACGTTCTTCAGGCTGCCGTCTGTGTTTGTCTGGGTCTGGTACATTGATGAACCGATCAGATAAGACATGATGCCGTACACGCCATTGAAGTTTGTAACGGTGTAGCTTCCTGTTCCGGCTGTGTTCGCCTTGTTCCTCATGCTTGCGAACTGCCAGTTCCATCCGGCCTCAGCAAGCGCTGCAAGGCTCGCACCCTTGATACCTGCATCATAATACGCGCCGTCAGGATTTACCAAAGCTGAGTTAGAACAGTGACCTACGAGACCTGTCATCTCAGCAACGGTAGGGATGTGCCAGCCTGTAGGGCAGATACCCTGAGTTCCTTCGAATGTGGCAGCATTCTCTATTGTCACAGCCTCTACGCCGAATGCTGTAGCTGCATCATAGAGAAGTCCGAGAGTCTCTGCAAGTGCAGGATCTGCCACCTTTTCTGCATTTGAAGCAGGATACCAGATGCCTGCATCCTCTGCAGGGTCGCTTGAAACGGTCTTTCCGCGAGGGATGAAGCGGAGGTTCTCGGCCATCCATGTGTTGCCGTCAGCGAGGGTGACTGTCTTGTACTCTACTCCGTCATAAACGAAGTAGCCCTCATGCTCTGTAAACTCTACAGGAAGGTCCTCCGAAGTAGATCCACCTTCAAAACCAACCTCTCCGCCATCTGTCCAGTTCTCGATCTCACCTGATGCGCTCACGATCATGTTGTCCGGCAGGATGCGGGCGTTGATTGTGTACTGAGCGCCTGACTTGTATGTCGTGTTCACGAGTGTCTGACGGATCTCTGTGCGGTTGGAAAGAGTTACGATAAGCTCAAGCGGAGCTGTCTGAGGAATCATGATCATCTGCCATGTCTTGCCGGAAACCGCCTCGTATGCTGTTGTCTGAGGACATACGGCAGGAAGAGCACCCGAGCATGGGAGCAAAGCCATGTTCTCATAATCCAGATCAACTCCAAGGGTGCCGCTGAGCACCTCGACCTTAGCCACATCAGCACCAGACTGATTGTTGATGTTGATCACAAGCTTGGTCATGATGTGCTTGAAGACCATTGCGACAGCATTCTGTGAAGGGAGTACACCCTTCTTTGCCGCCATCATGAAGTCAGCTGCTGCGATGCCCTCCGACTGGTCCTCATGCTGGAAGTAGGATGCAGGCGCGCCGTTCTCATTATATGGATAGTAAGCATGGAAATCTGCTGGAGTATAAATGTCAGCATACCACTCAAGGTCGCCTGTGAAGACATCCGACGCAAACGTCATGCATTCGTTTGACGCATAGTTCTCCGCCGCACCATTGACCTTTATGGTCAGACCGATGCGGTCACCGTTCTCGAAGTTGACCTCAGTAGCCTTTGTGATTATAGGTTCCACTTGGATCTTTCCCGGAACCATCTGTGGCTCTACGGTCTGCTGGCAGGCCGCGAATGCAAGCGCTGCCATTACGAATGTGATGTAACGTTTCATAATTTTATGTTTTAGTTTTGTTTCTCATTATACAGATTGCCACGTCAGGACTTCGTCCTTCCTCGCAATGACGTATCCTCCTCATTAATCAAATGTTCAGTACCACGTCATTCTTTCGCATGCGCTTCAGCGACTTCGTCGATGAGCGAGGAGCGTCAGCGACGTGGCAATCTTTAAAATGTCATACCGATGGCTATACCTGCATTATAGCGGTTCGGACTGGAGATGTACTTAAGGTCAAAGCCATGGAGCCATGTTGCTTCGGCTTCGGCGTAGAGACCTTTCCAGAAGTTCCATCTCAAAGACAGTCCGAGGCTCATGCGTGCCGCTGTCTCATATTCCATGTGTCTGTCGTACCACTCCTGAAGTCTGTACGGCGATGTCTGGACTCCCGAATCCTCAGATGTCATCCAATCCTCTTCGGAAACTTTTCCGCCCGCATATCCAGCCTTCACGGCAAGGTCAAATGCACCTATATATGTCTTCACGCGCACATCTGCGCCATATTTCATCAGCGACTGTGCCGATACGTACGGGTACATCTGAGATGCCGTTTCCATGTGGTTATCCACATGAGCCGAAGCCAGCACCTCCACCTTCTCCGATACATATTCATATTCAGGCCTGAGCGACCATCCGCTATGGGTCTGTATCCTGTTCTGTCCATGACCGATGACCGTAGTGACTCCTCCGACAGTTACCTTCTCCAGCACGGTCTCGTCCAATGCGCCCGCATTCCATCCGAAGTCAAGACGTGCGTAATGGCCTTGGTGCTTATATCCCAGTCGTACATCTACCGAATTGCCAGGGAAAAGGAACCAGATGAACTCCTTCTCACCGATGGTTCCGCTTGTGTGCAGATATTCCACCTCGGCAAACATACCCTTGTACTGCGCCTGCAGCGCTGCACCATGGCTGAGGTCCTTTACAGGGAATCCCTTTACGCCGTCCTCCTCAATATGTAGCCCGCTGCCGGTCCATATAGAATAGATTCCGTACATGAGACCCTTGTCAAGGAATGCGTTGTATGACGACTCGGCGATGCCGACCTGCTCGGCCTCCACGCTCTCGCTGGTCTTCCTTAATATATAGTTCGCTCCTATAGCGAAATCACCTCTGTGGTACATGAAGCCAGGCGACACACTCATGTCGAGCCTCCAGTTTGAGTGCCTCAGGTCCTTCCTCTTGGCCATGTTAGCAGATTCAAAATCCATCATCGCACCTATGCGCCAACCATCTGCAACATCGTATGATATGCCTCCGTCAAAGGCGTATGTCTGCAATGTCTTGCGGCCCGGAGTGAACTCCAGCACGTCCACAGGGTAGTATCCCGGCTTGATGAACATGGATCCGCACATGCCGTAGCCCTCGGTCTGGGTGAACGCGAACGATCCCTTCAGCGACATCTTCTCCAGGTGCTGTATGCTGGCGGTAGAAACTCCTGCGCTCCAGCCGCGCGGCGCCTGCCATGTGTCCCTGAATCCGCCGCTCTCATAGCTTCCCGAAAGCTCGGCGTATGAGCGCGAGACAGTGTCCTGGCGTATGCCGGTGACATTATTTGATGTATTCCAGATGTTGCGACGCAACATCTGATCATAAGTCTGAGCTGAAACCCCTGCCATGCCGCACAGGAGCAGGCCCAGAACTGATATGAGCCTAATCCTATTCATGCAGTGACTGTTTTTCGGTTTCATAAAAATCGTTCAGCGAGTTGTTGGTGTCCGCCAGTATCTCGTAACCCGCCTGAGCCGTAGCCTCTTCGTCCACACGCCTCATGAGGGTATGTCCGAGGAATGTGTCCGAAAGGGATACATAACCTGCATCAGCCGAGGCCGCCAGACGCTTCTGGTTGCTTGCTGACGTGCCGTCGAATACTTCCATGGCATCAAGCACCCACTCGTAAGGCACCTTCACGACATTGTCTACGGCGTTGCCCGGAACCGGTGTGATATTCTCAGGAATGAGAACATACTCCTGGATAGTTATGCCTTCTGCGCGGAATATCACAACGGCAGGTGACGACAGTGACATGGTGTAGGCATTCGCCTTTCCTGTCTTGATGACCACGTCAAGGTATCTGTCCTGTGATATCATATTACCCGGTGCAGGGTGGAATTTGGTGTTGTCGAAGTATGTCGAATTGTAGCAGACGAAATAGTCCGGCCTGTTGAGATTGACCGACAGAGGGTACTGGGCGGCGTGGTCTATTGCTCCACGCAGACATACCACAGCATCTTCTCCCGGCTGGAGTGGGAAGTCATCTCCGTCGCCAGGGAACTGCCATACGGCCTGGATCAGCGGGATGAATTCCGGCAGAAGTCCGTCTTCCGAGATCCATGGGTTGGCTCCTGTCGAGTTGTATGGGGACAGGGTTCCGAAGCAGATGCCGTCAAGATACTGCACCTGGTAGTCGTTGTTGTGCAGGATGATGTACTGGTCAGCCTGGTAATCGCCTTCCTGCGGGAGCTTCTTGCAGCCTCCGCAGTAGAGTTCCTTGATCACTATCGAACCGGCCTTCGATATGGATAGAGTCAGTGCCAAAGTATGATCGTGCCCCGAAATCACCACCTTGTCTGCTGAGGCATTGAACACGTCCGAGCCGTCGCGCCCGCTGAGGGTCACCCTGTAGAGTCCGTTCGGAAGGGTGAATGTCGCCGTACCGTCAGCGCCTGTCTGTGACACATACCTGCTGCCGGTGTTCATGTCCTCGACCCTGACTTCCGCGCCTATTATATTGGGGCCACTACTCGTGGCGTGCCCAAAATTCTCCGAGCTTTTGGGCACAACGGTGAGCACGTGCATCCCTTCCTCGTAAGGGTTGACGTGCCTTATGTCTGCGCATGAGACCGCAGCCAGGACTATGGACAGTATGTATAGTAGTCGTTTCATTTCTATTAAACAGATTGCCACGTCAGGACTTTGTCCTTCCTCGCAATGACGTATGGTGTGTTTTTATTACTCCGTCATATTGTCTGTCCTCGCAATGACGTATGGTGTGTTTTTATTACTCCGTCATGCTGTCCTTCCTCGCAATGACGTATGCTCCTCATTGTCAAATGTTCCTTACCACGTCATTGCGAGGAGCGTCAGCGACGTGGCAATCTTTAAAACTTCAACCTGCAGGTCAGGCCGTAGTAGAAGGCAGGAGTGAAGATTGCTCCCACGCCTGTCGCCATCGACTTGACATATGGTCGTGAATTCGTAAAGTTATTCGCAAAGAATGACAGCGACACATGATCGCCGATCTCCTTTGTTATGCTCAGGTTCGCCGACATGTACATTCCATATCCGTCCTGCGCGAACGTATAGATGTTGTCTGACTTCAGTATGAGGTTAGAAAAGTCAGGATCAGCAGCCTGCGCCGCCGTAAATGGGTGCACATTCCCGTCCAGGTCCATATATGACACCGGATAGATTGCTGTGTACGACTTTCCGTCGTAGATGTTGCCTCCTGTCGGATTGTTGTCGGTCTCAGACACTGTGAACGCATATTCGGCGCCGTTGTACTGCGACAGGTTGCGGCTTCGGCGCAGCAGCGTCGCCTCCAGACGGCAGGTGATGATGATTCTCGCCTGCGGGATGTGGGTTATCGCAGTGAGGTTGGCGTTGAGGTTATGCGTAATCTTTCCGTTTGTCACGGAGTCGTCGTTTCCGCCGTTGGCATAGATTCCCACATACTGATACGATCTGTCGGCAAGGGTAGTGTGTGACCATCCTTTCTGGTAATATGCCGACAGCTGCTCGTTGAGGTATTTGGTGTAAGTGTAAGCCGCGTCAAGACGGAATGTCGTCTTCAACGGCTTGATCTCAGGGAACTCGACGACAAGTTCGGCTCCGGCTCTCTTGACGTCAGCTCCGTTGTTCTGCTTGGTGGATTTTGCAAAGGTCCTGTCGGTGACCTTCACATCCATAGGGGTCCAGTACTCGTCCTGCGAGCCTCGCACATACATCATTCCGGTCTGAGAGTCCACCTTTATCTGCGGATTGTCCGGCATCACGAACCCATCCGGACGCTGGAGTATGTCATATGAATACGGCTCATATACATTCAGGAAGTTGTATGGGCCCTTGGTCACATTGTAGAAACCCACAAGAGATACCTTCATGTCTGCGAAGGCAGCATCGATGCCTACCTCTGAATTGCTGTTGCGCTGCCAGCGCAGGTCAGGGTTGTATGTGACTGTATATGGCTGAGTATAATAGATATAGCTTGCCTTGTCGCCGTATGAGAATCCGAAGGTCTGGATGTCCCTGTACTCCTGCTTAGGGTAAAGGATGTAGTATGAAGGGAGTTTCTCGGTGATTCCCCAGCCTCCTCTGATAGAGAAACCCTCGGTCAGCTGCCACTTGGCGTTGAATCGTGGCGAGAGTGTGGTCTTGTTGTTATACAGCGAGTTCTTTATGAACACATTTTCCAGTCGGAGACCGGCCATGATCTCCAGCTTTGTGGTCGCAACAGGAATGGTCAGCAGCTCCTCTGCATAAATCGAGAGGTTGTGCATGAACGGATAATCCGTATATGGTCGAGGTCTGTAGCCGTTTGCGGCAAGAGCCGGGTCTTCATAATATTCTCCCTGGCCTACGTTGCCGTTCGCCTTCCACTGCACTCCGGCCTTCAGGAGACTCTTCCAGTCGTCCCAGCGCTTGTTCCAGTTGTACTTGAGCGATGCCGCGAAATCCAGTTCCTTTGAGTCTGTGATCTGGTCAGAGAAATATGTCAGCGGCAGCTGGTCTGCAAGGAAATATCCCGGCAGCTCGGCATGCACTGCAGGCTGGTTCGAGGCGTATGACTCGTATTTGTGGAATCTGTAGAGATTGTCGTTGAAGTTGACCGAGGCGTCAAACTTGAGGCTGGTGATCCATGACCTGTTGAGCATCCAGTTCAGCGAGGTGTTCGCCCTGAATGCGTTGTCGCGCTCCTTCTTGAACTGGCCTGTGAATGCGTCAGGGTCATCTTTGGTGTTCATTCCTCCGATGTTGCCGGCAAAGCCTGCCTCGAACCGGAGCGAACGCGCGAAGTTGTTGCTGTAGCTGAGGGTAATGCCTGTGCGGTTGTATGACTCGTATGGAGAAATGAGTTCCTTCACGGCGCGGGCCCACTCAGCGCTGAGGTTCAGCACTCCGTTGTCGTCCTGCAGGTCAATGCCCTTGGACACGGAAGCCTGATATGTGCGTGGGTTCACGGCAAAGGTCACATTCACCGGTGTACGGCCCTTCCTCGTGTTGATCTTGACCATACCCGAGTTGAGGTCGCCATACTCTGCCGACGGCACGCCTGTGATCACCTCTATGGACTCGATGTTCTCCACCGCCACGTTTCGCGTGTCGGTTCCGCCCATCTCACCGAATGAGGCGTTGTTGCCAAGTCGCACTCCGTCCACTTCCACTGCAGTTCCGAAGGCTGCGTTTCCGCCCTTAGCACCGCCTTCTCTCAGTGAAAAGGCATTTTCTGATGTGAGGTCAGGATTGACGGTCTTGCCTCCCGGAAGCAGGGCGGCGATATCTGTGGTATTGGACAGCTGGAGGTGGTTCAGGGCGTCGCGGCCTATGTTCTGGGTCGTTCCCAGTCCGTCCTTTGCCTTCTGGGCCGTCACCACGACCTCGTCCAGTGCCAGCGAGTTCTCGTGGAGTGTGAATGTCAGTCCCTCGACGTCCTTCTGCACGTCTATTACAGCAGAAACGGTTACGTATCCCAGACATGAAACCTCCAGGACATATTCTCCCTTCTGCACGTTTTCAAAGACAAAACTACCCTCGGCGTCCGTTATGGCCCAAAGGTAGTCGTCTCCAAGCTTGACTGCCGCACCGATTACAGGTACCTGTGACCCTGCCTCAAGCACGCAGCCCTCCACCAGATGCCCCTTCGGAGCACCTGGTGCGGTCAGTGCTGCTGTAAACAGGACCGCCAATGATATGAACAGTCTCTTTATCAAATTATCTTACTTCGATTACAGTTCCGTGATCCTTGGCTGTAGCTTCCTTCCACTTCTGGGTGTAGCCAGGCTGGGTGATCTTTGCAGGGATGCAGTCAGTGTGCTCGTTAGTCACGAAGCTGCCGTCCTCGTTCTGTGCCTTCACGTTTCCGTCTATATACTTCACAAGGAGAAGCTGCTCGAGGGCAACCCACTTTTCAAAGATCTTCTGTGCATTGTCTACAGAGAATCTTGTAAGGTATGCGCGAACCTCTGTGTAAGGGTCAACCACCTTGCGGCACTTGTCGTTGCGGCGGATCTTCTTTGCAGGCTTCTGTGACGCTGCATTGTAAAGGGCGAGAGCCTCCTGGTCAGCCTTTGCCACGGCCTCTACCATAGCGGCCTCCCATGCGTCGATCTCAGCGTCAACGGTCGGGAACATTATGTTGTATGCCTTGTAGCATGCGTTTGCAACGCGGTTTGTCATCCAGAATGCTGATGTAGGAGAGTATGTGATCATGTCACCGTTTCCTACGCGGAATGACTCCGGAACCTCTGTTGTGCAAGTGTAAATAGGTGTGAGATAAGAAGTTGCAGCGTCGTCGCATCCGAACCAGTTCACTCCTCCGATCTCGTCAGGGAGCCAGCCGCGTGACTGTCCCACGAACCAGAAGCCTGTCTGCTGGGTGGCGATCGCTCTCTCGTTTACATACTCCTTTCCGTCAACCTCGAAGCCCATAGGTCTCCAGCGGTATGGGAGGGCGTTTCCGCCTGCTCCGATATCCTGGGTCATGTCCATAGGTGTGCCCTCGTAGTGGTCACGCATCACGTCAGCCACGTCCTTCACGCTGATCTTGCGTGATGGCTTCACGAAGAGAGGGAATCTCTTTGACTTGTCCCATCCCATTGCGTAGTCGATGTAGTCGTATGCGTCCTTGGTCACTACGTTGCCGTTCTCGTCCTCGAATGTGAACTTGCCGTCGCAGAGGATGTTGAATGCAGACCATGAACGTGCCTCACAGCCTCTCATGCCGCTGAAATCGAGCGGTGCGTATGCGTCGCAGAAGCTGAAGTCCTTGTCCTCGCCTGAGAAGTAACCCTTCTCACGTGCGAATGTGATCACGTCCGGAGCGTACATGCAGTTCTCAGGGTCGTTGAGAGGGAAGGTGCTGATGCGTGCCTGGTTTGCATGCGAGCAGATGTATCCGTCAGGAACTCTTCTTGCAACCCAGACGATACCCTTCTGGTCCTTGCCCTTTCCGATGAGGTCCATTACCCATACTTCCTCTGTGTCTGCGAGTGAGAAAGACTCTCCGCTTGAGTAATATCCGTATGTGTTTGCCAGGTCAACGATGATCTGGATAGCCTCGCGTGCTGTCTTTGCTCTCTCAAGAGCAATATAGATGAGCGAGCCGTAGTCCATGATTCCGTTGTTGCCCTCGAGCTCAGGGCGTCCGCCGTATGTTGTCTCGGCGATGATGAGCTGGTGCTCGTTCATGTTGCCCACTCTCTGGTATGTTCTTGCCACCTGCGGGATGTATCCGAGGAATTTACCTGTGTCCCACTCGTACACTGCGCGCATGTCGTTTGTGCCCCATACGCCAGCAGGCTCATAGTAAAGTTCACCGAAAAGCTGGTGTGAATCAGCGGCATACGAGATCATGTTGGATCCGTCCACGCTGGCGCCCTTGGTCACAAGGACGTTTGTACATGCCTGGCTGTCTACCACGCTCAGTCCCAGAGCGGCAGCCAGTGTGATGATGATGGCTCTTGAAAGTCGTCTCATTTTGTTCTTTTATTATTATTAATTACTTTTGTCTGTTTTTTAGCCGTCATGAGTCCCGTGCGGTCCAAACTCCATTACGTCATTGCGAGGAGCATGGCGACGTGGCAATCTCGTAAGGCTAAACAATACAAAGATATGAAAAAATCAACAGATATGAAACTGAAAATCTTCATGACGACAGTACCTTCTCTACTCATGTTTATGGGTGTATGCTACGAAGCATCTGCACAGCAGCAGGAGGAGGCACCTGACATCTATGAGCAGGCCGAGATGGAGGCCGACAGACTCCAGAGGGTTCTTGATCTCGAGGACTGGCAGGTGTTCTATGTGGATTCTACCTTGAAGCATGACCTTCCTGCGATGATCGCGGAGTCGGAGCAGCTTCGTGCCGCCAAGGTGGCCAATGTGTCCATGTATCAGGAGGTGCGTGACAAGTGGTGGGACCAGATAGACGCTACATATAAGAAGATTTTCACCCAGGAGCAGTGGGCCGCTTACCTTAAGCAGGGTGCGGGAAAAGCCCAGAAGGCTAGGGCTAAACGCAGGGCAAAGGCTCAGGGTCAATAAAAGTTCATTTGGGACTGATTTCCCGTCCATGAAAATGGCCAAAAACATGGACGACAGCATGAAAATTAACTTCCCGTCCATGAAAAAGGCCAAAAACGTGGACGGCACGAATAGGCTATGGATTTTTTAGAAGTAATAGAGAAGAGGCATTCGGTCAGAAAGTATGCTGACAGGCCTGTGGAAAAGGAGATACTTGACGCGATCGTAAAGGTTGCCCAGACAGCACCTTCGTCAAGAAACAGCAAGAGCTCGGCGTTCATGATCGTCGAGGACCGCGATACCCTTGACGCGCTCTCGCAGATGCGTGATTATGGTTCAGCTTTGCTCACAGGAGCTCAGGCTGCCATCGTGGTTATGGGTGACGAGTCCAAGACTGACCTTTGGGTCGATAACTGTGCGATTTCTGCAACATTCATCCAGCTTGCAGTGACTGCAATGGACCTTGTGAGCTGCTGGGTGCACATCAACGGCCGTCCATGCAAGAGACTCGAGCCGGATGGAGCCAAGGCAGAGGACTATGTGCGTAACCTCCTCGGCATCAAGGAAGGCATGCGCCCATACTGCGTCATCGCCATCGGTTACCCTGTAGAAGAGGCCTAACTGTCATTCCGAGCGTAGTCGAGGAATCTGTATAATGAGAAAATAAACATAAAGAAATATGAGAGAAAGAATAGAGGCCCTTATGGCCGAAATCGCTGCCTTGTCATGCAAGACAGAGCAGGAGATCGAGCAGGCTCGTGTGCGCCTTCTCGGAAAGAAGGGCGAGATCACTGCCCTTTTCGATGAGTTCAGAACAGTGGCTCCGGAGCTCAAGAGGGAGTTCGGCCAGAAGCTGAATGTGCTCAAGAACGCGGCAGCGGCAAAGATCGAAGAACTTAAGGAGGCAGCAGCAGAGTCACCTGCAGCAGGTGCGGCAGCCTTTGACTATACAATGCCTGGCGACCCTGTGCAGCTTGGTTCACGCCATCCGGTATCCATCGCCCGCGAAGAGATCGTAAGCATATTCCGCAAGTTCGGCTACGACGTGGCTGAGGGTCCGGAGGTAGAGGACGACTGGCATGTATTCGAGGCCCTGAACTTCCCGCCTGAGCACCCGGCCCGCGAGATGCAGGACACATTCTTCATCAAGGACAGCGACAATCCGGTGCTTCTCCGTACCCACACATCTTCAGTGCAGGTGCGCGCAATGGAGAAGATGCCTCTTCCGATCCGCATCGTATGTCCTGGTCGCGTGTTCCGTAATGAGGCTATCTCAGCACGTGCACACTGCATCTTCCACCAGGTGGAGGGACTCTACATCGATGAGAACGTGACATTCGCTGACATGAAGCAGGCTATCCTCCTGTTCGCACGCGAGATGTTCGGTGCACAGAGCGAGATCCGCATGCGTCCGTCATACTTCCCGTTCACAGAGCCTTCTGCTGAGATCGACGTGAGCTGCAACATCTGCGGCGGCAAGGGATGTAACATCTGCAAGGGTACAGGCTGGCTCGAGATCATGGGCTGCGGTATGGTTGACCCTAACGTCCTCGAGGCTTCGGGCATTGACAGCAAGAAGTACAGCGGCTTCGCATTCGGAATGGGTGTAGAGCGTATCGCAATGCTCAAGTGGCAGGTGCGCGACCTCCGAAATTACTTCGAAAACGACCTTCGCTTCCTCAAGGAATTCGAAACATCACTATAATGATAAACAGTGGCATCTTTCGGGGTGCCACTGTCTGTATAACACTGAAACTGACATTGTAATATGAAACTGAAATCACTTGTGTTTTTTCTCTGTACGGTAGTTCTGGCTTCATGCGCGCCGAAGGTAAGCGTGGTGTGGACCGAGGGTAATGTTGACCCTGCCACTGGCCGTGCGGTTCAGACCCTTACGGTTGTAAATGCTCCGGAAGGCACAGACTGGGCAGTTTGGATGACGGCAAACCATATAATTACTGATAAGGTTGATGGTTCAGAGGGCCACCTGGAACTCTTCCATGGATGTTTTTACAAGATGGTGCCTGCTGTAAGAGAAGGAAAGGACCTTGTGGTGAAATATGCCGACAGACCTCTCCAGCGCCACTGCTGGGCTCCTGAGGGTTTCACTCTCGAGCAGGACGGCAAGGTCACTCCGCTTAAGGTGAAGTATGAATTCCTGCCTGCTCCGACGATTCCGGATTTCCACTACAATCAGGTGGATGTTCTGGCGTGGGATATGATCCCGTCGCTTAAGGCTGTGACTCCTGCTGAGGGTGTGACAGTTGTTGAGCAGATGCCGCAGGTGGAGTATGTTCAGTCTGACAAGGCGGGCTGGTATAGAATCACTCTTGACGGTGCATGCAAGGTTGAGGCAGCGGATGAGGATGGAGCTCAGTATGCTCGCGTGACCCTTGATAATCTTAAGAGAAATGTAGGTTCCGACGAACTTCCGAACATGGTGATCGAAGACTGGCCTGACCTTGGATATAGAGGCTTCATGCTGGATATCTCGCGTAACTTTACTTCTAAGGATAATATCCTGAGGTTCATTGACCTGCTGGCTCACTATAAGGTGAATGTTTTCCATCTTCATTTCGGTGATGACGAGGCATGGAGACTTGAGATCTCGAAGTTCCCTGAGCTGACTTCATATACAGCATATCATGAGTTCCCTTACAGGAATGCAGAGGGTGAAAACGTTGAGGCTGGCTATCTTATGCCGTCGTATAACGGTGGCATCGATCCGTCTGACATGTCTTCGTCCGCTAATGGACACCTCACTAAGGCAGACTATCTTGAAATCCTTAAATATGCATGGGAGCGCCGCATAAGCGTTATTCCTGAGTTCGATACTCCGGGTCATTCACGCGCTGCAATCCTTGCCATGAACAAGTATGCGGAGCGTACCGGCGACGATTCCTTCCTCCTTGCGGAGCCAGAGGATACATCCGAGTACATGTCAGTGCAGTATTACAGGGATAATGCCATTAATGTTGCCCTGCCTTCTACATACAGATTCATAGAGGTTGTTTTTGACGAGGTCATATCCTATCACGCTGAGGCTGGGGTTCCGCTCCCTGCAATCCATGTCGGTGGAGATGAGGTTGCTCATGGCGCCTGGACAGGCTCTCCTGCATGTAAGAAGATCATGGAAGAAAGAGGCTGGGATAATATCGAACTCCTTAAGTCATATTATATTGAGAACGTTCTCGACATTGCTGAGGCAAGAGGGGTGAAACTTTCCGGCTGGCAGGAGGTCGTTATGGACCTTGAGGACGATGTGTATGAAAGGCTTAAGAAGAACCTCTATTCTGTGAACTTCTGGAGCACATCGGGCCGTCAGGAAGAGTATCCTTACCATTATGCAAATGACGGTGTTCCGGTGGTGCTTTCGAACATGACCAATACATATATGGACTTCGCATATACTCCGGACAAGACCGAGAGGGGACTCTCTTGGGGAGGTTTCGTGGACGAGCGACGCAGTTTCTCCTTCCTTCCTTACGATGTCTACCGTTCGGTGCGTTGGGACGATTATGGAAAAATGCGTGACATCTCTGCTCTTTCTGAGGGCAAGACTCCGCTGACCGGCAAGGAGAATATCATCGGTGTGCAGGCGCAGCTCTGGACTGAGACCGTGAGGTGCTTTGACCATGTTACATCATATGTCTTCCCTAAGGTGTGCGGCGTATTCGAGAGAGCTTGGAACGCAAGCCCATCATGGGAAGGAACCCTCGCAGCTGACGATCCTGGATTCCTCGCAGGACTTGATAAGTATTATAGCACTGTGGTGTCGCATGAACTTCTATATTACGAGTCTCTTGGCGTTGCGTATCGTCACAGAAGGGAAGTGCCTTCAATGGGTGGCTATACAGTCGTTGATGTCGATGTGGAGGAACTTTCCGGACTTTGTTTCAATGCAGACTCTACCATGCTGCTTTCATGCGGCGACCAGGGAGTGGTCAAGAGCATTTCCTTTGACGGTGCAGTTTCCGAGATGCTGGTTTACGATGCGGATATGGAGGGAGTGACTCTCGATCCTGCAGCCGGTGACCTCTATCTTGCCATAGAAGGCGAGCAGCATATCTATAAGCTTGCAGCTCCGGATTATAAAACGGTTTCGGACGCATTCCCAGTGCAGGAAGCAATTGACGATAATTATAGGAACGGCGGTCTCGAGGGCGTGGAATACTATAAGGACGACATCCTCTTTGTCGGCAGTCAGGAGCATGCGCATCTGTGGCAGTACCGATTTGATGGCACCGTCCTTTCGAAGGTGTCCATTTCGGACTTTGCCACTGAGGTTGCTGGCCTGTGTTATGAGCCAGAGTCGGATTACCTCTGGATAGTAGATTCGAACGTGAGGAAGATCTTCCTCTGCACTCCGGACGGAGAGTTGCTGGCATCATATGCTGTTCCGATGATTGAAAACGCCGAGTCTATCTGCGTGGACCGCGCACGCGGCTGCGTCTGGGTCGGCAGTGACGAGGACTCTCCGAAGCTCTACCGCTTTGAGTTCAGCTTCTAAACCGTCTTTTCTTTCTATATGTGGAAGTGGGTATAATTGACATTTTTAGTTGGTGATCATGACAAAAGTGGTTGGTGGGAAAATCTCCGAACCAACCACTTTTTGCTATTCCTTAGAATTCCTCCCATCGTTACATGAAAGTACATGTTTTTGTAACGATGGTATTAAAATCAGCTCTAAAATCCCCCAATTTGCTACCATCGTTCACTAAAACAGCGATTTCCTTGAACGATGGTATCGAAGTGACTGTCACAGCTCTATCAATGATGTAGGATATAAAACAAAAAAGCCGGCCTTGTGCACAAGGACGACTGACATATAATGGAACCCCGTCGGGTGATATTTTTTCAAAAAGTAAGTCAGCATTTCTGCTGACTTCTTTTGTTTTGGAGCGGAAAACGAGGCTCGAACTCGCGACCCCAACCTTGGCAAGGTTGTGCTCTACCAACTGAGCTATTTCCGCATTTGGTGACCCATTCTTTTCGTTTGGGATTGCAAAGGTAGACATTTTTTCTTTACCTCCAAACTTTTTTGCAAAAATTTTCACAAAAAAATCAAAAATGTTTAAAAATGGGGGTCTTATCTATTAAAAGCGGGTTCCTGATCTGTGCAGCGAATACCTCAAGGTACGTATTCCATTGTTCTGAAGAGAGAATGTCTGCATGGTCCCACCCGAATCCCCAGAAGTATTCGAACGATGTTCCGGGAACATATTCGCTTAATGCAAGCACATGACCCTCTGCCTCCTTTGTCTCGCTCAGAGGCGCAGGGTAGGCGTGCCCCACATATAGGATTCCGTTGTCGACAAATTGTGTGGTGTCTGCATTTTGTGTCGGTGCAGGGTAGGAGATGTAGCCTTTTTCGGCCTCAGTAGTGCTCTTTAGCCCATTATCACGAAGAGCAATTCCTGCTACAATCTGCTTTGCCTGCCTCAGGCCGGTGTATGAGACGGTGGTACGGTTCAAACGCGAACCGGCATCCAGAGTTATGATTCTAGTTTCAGTGACGCAGTCATCTCCGATATTCATAGGCCTGAATGTGGTCTTGAAAGTAAATCTGAGTGGTCCGTTGTCAAGGATCTCGAATGTGTCGTAGCAGTATGGATAGATTATCTTTCCATCTTCTACAAGGGCAGCTACGCCGGCTCCAAGTGTCGGTCCTACAGCATAACAGTCCATTCCGAATCCTTTGTCCACATGATATGATATGCTGTCCATGAGATAACGGAAGGCCTCTTTGCTGTCTGTCTCGAGCAGCTCTTTGTACCGGTTCCAAGTCGGTGCCGTAGATACTTCATTCTTGTAGAATTCCTCAAGGACAGGACGTTCGGTACCTCGTTTAGCAAAGAGGTCATATCCGGCTGCTACATCAAGTTTATGGCCATACATCCTGAATCCCACCTTGTCATTTTCCCATGCGATGTCATTATCCTTGTCAGGATAATGCTTTCCGCAGGCGATGGTCTGCACTACCGCAGGGGTGCCTTTTCTGAAAGTATAGGTCTGCTGTCCGCCCGCCTCAAGGGTTACAGGAAAGATAATTTTTCCGTCGTGTGTGATCTGGTAAGGTACTTCCTTCCTCTTGCTTCTTATGACGAAATCCTCGTCATCTGCAAGCGCTAGCGCTGTACAAACCTCTGTTAATGCTACTTCAACCATCTCCGGGTGCCTGTCGTAGTCATAAGGATTGCTGACGACAACCTTAAAAGACGCACCAGAACAACCTGCAAGAATGCAGATCGCCACTGTCATGATATAGATCTTGTCAAGAAATCTCATTATTCAGGATGTTATATTATTTCGAAACTTTTATCCAGTCAACTTGCATCCAACCGCTGTCGTTCTTCTGAGCAAGGCGGTTGCAGTAGAATCCAAATTTGGCGCCGATCCATTTGCCAGGTCTTCCGACGAAGGTCTGGTCTGTCAATTCGACCCACTTCTTTCCATCCAGACTATACCAGAATCTTGCAGTGAGATCAGGGACGTTACCTTTTCTTTCACGAGGGGTCACCTTCATCATGACGAATACATCCGCCGCTGCATAAGCCAGAGGTGGTACAGGAGGTACGGTAGTAGACATGTATGTATTGGAATATGGCATCGGCAGAGGAACTGAATCCACCTTGACGGTCTTGAGAACCTGTTCTGCTGTGCCGTCCAAAGCCTCACTGCATTCTATATACTGGAGCATTATGCCGTCCTGTGTATCAATGAGCCTTATCGTGGCGTAGTCAAGTCCCATGAGCACGAATCCGCAGCTTTCGCCTTTTTCTTTCAACTGAGGATTAGGTATGAAACGCAGTTTTGCTGTTGCGGTGAATTCGTCAGCAGGAGTTTTCTGGAGAAGGAGATTCGGAGAGTCTCCGAGGTTTCGCCAGCCGTCTGCCTGATCCACAGAATAGAGTCTCAAGGCTCCGAGTCCGTTGGTGTGGGTCTCTCGTGCGCCTGCGTCCATGTAATACCAATAAGGTGAAGGTACGCCTTGCCACTGCCACTGCAGTCCGAGGTCGACAGATGCAAACGTGTCGCTTTCTGCCGGCTGGAATGCTCCTGATCCCTTCAATGCAGGTTTTCTGTACTTCATGACAGGCTCTCCGACTCCGTCACCGTCTTTATCGTCTCCGATCACGGGCCATCCTTCTGCCGTCCATGTCATCGGCTGCAGGTGCACGACGCGGCCGTATGCGTCCTTGTCCTGGAAATGCATGAACCAGTGCTCTCCTGCAGGGGTGTCTATCCATGCTCCCTGGTGAGGGCCGTTTATAGGGCTCTTTCCTTGTGCCATGACTACTCTTTCCTCATATGGTCCCCATGGGCTTGATGCTTTGAGCACAACCTGCCATCCTGTAGGAACTCCTCCGGCAGGGGAGAATATGTAGTAATTGCCGTTGTATTTATAGAACTTTGTGCCCTCGATGGTCGGCTGGGTTTCATGGCCGTCATATACTATTCGGCTTTGGCCGAGAAGGCGTGTGCCGTCGGCTGACATAGGCGCCACGAAGAGCACGCTCTTATGTCCTGCGCGACTGCCGGCACATCCGTGCGAGAGGTATGCCTTTCCGTCTTCGTCCCAAAGCGGGCAGGGATCGATGAATCCCTTCGCCTTCACAACCCACACCGGATCGCTCCATTTGCCGCGAGGATCGTCTGTCTTGACCATGAATATGCCTCTGTCAGGATCTCCGCAGTAGATGTAGAATTCGCCGTCGTGATAACGGATTGCCGGAGCCCACACTCCGTTTCCATGCTGCGGGATTGTGCGCCATTCCTGAGGGCCTGGAAGAGGAAGGTCTGGCGTGTCAAGCCTTTGTCCCAAGGTCTCCCACTGCCTTTCATCTGACCAGCCCGGACCAGGATAGTCTGTCAGAGCGGCGCCGATGATTTCCCAGTTTACAAGGTCTGTCGAATGCAGGATCTGCAGTCCGGGGAAGCTGCAGAAAGATGATGATGTCATATAGAAATCATCCCCGACCCTGCATACGTCCGGATCGGAATAGTCTGCATTCAGCACGGGGTTTACATAATGCGTACCTCTGTCAGGGTTCCAGGAACAGGATTCCTGCTGTGCGTATGCCTGAATGCTTAAAACTGCTGCTGCGGCCATGATTGTGGCCATACGGATAAGAGATGCTGACATGATGTTATGTTTATACTACAAATATAAACATGTTCCCGGAATTTTCTTCTCAAGAAAAAGACAGTCTTTATTATTGTGACGGATTGTGATGATATCTGTTACAAAATGTATTGAGCGGGAAATCATGTGTTTCTAATTTTGCAGATGTATATTAAAGTATTTGGAATCATGAAAAGAACTGCCTTGCTTCTGGTTTTTACTTTGCTGGTGATGAGCCTGTCAGCAGCTGAGTATAGAATAGTTTCACCTGATGGGAAATATCAGATGACATTTACCGATGTAAACGGAGCTGTAGAGTACACAATTTCCTGGGGCGGACGGCATATAGTTGCTCCGTCACGCCTTGGCATCAATCCCGGCCAGCCATATCTCGAAGGCTTGAAGATCAAGGATATCAGGTATAATGGAGAGACTGATCAGACCTGGGACCCGGTGTATGGCGAGCGTGACCTTATCAGAGACCATTATAATTCCTATACGGTTGAATTTGAGAGGGAGTCCGATGATCCCCGCAAGACTGCCGTGCCTGTCGCTCTCCAGGTGCGGGCTTATGATGAAGGAATTGCGTTCCGTTATGATTTTACAGGCGGAAGCTATATCAAGATTACGGACGAATACACCGAATTCGCTTTTCCTGAAGGCAGTATGGCATATTTTACCCAGCGCGCTCAGACCGTACACCAGCTGCTTCCGCTGAAGGATTGGCCAGGTGACGGACAGTCGGACAGACCGTTGCTGGTCCAGCTTCCTGATTACGGTTATGTGTGCCTTGCTGAAGCTCAGGTTGTGGATTATGTCCGCACGAAATTCTCGCTGGGTCCAAAGCCTAATACCATTTACACTGCGATGTATGGTCCGGTAGAGGAAATCGCACCTTACCACACTCCATGGAGGGTAGTGATGTATGGCGAAAAGGCCGGCACAATCCTCCAGAACAATGACATATTCTATAACCTCAATCCCGAGTGCAAGATACAGGATACATCGTGGATCCGTCCTGGAAAAGTCATGAGAGAGGTTACACTGACCACGGAAGGCGGAAAGGCGCTGGTGGATTTTGCCTTGAAGAGAAACCTGCAGTACATTCATTTTGATGCAGGCTGGTATGGTTGGGAATACGACAAGGCGTCCGATGCTACTACAGTCACTTTGGACCCTCGCCGCAATCCTGATCCCGATGCCCTTGACCTTCAGGAGGTCATTAGATATGCGAAGAAAAGAGGTATCGGCGTCATATTGTATGTCAATCAGAGGGCCCTTCAGCAGCAGCTCGACGAGATATTGCCGCTTTATAAGAAATGGGGTGTTGCCGGCATCAAGTTCGGATTCGTACAGGTAGGATCACAGACTTGGACAAAGTGGATGCACGAGGCTGTGGCCAAATGTGCGGAGTATGGCCTGATGGTCGACATCCATGACGAATACCGCCCTACAGGATTCAGCCGTACATATCCTAACCTGATGACTCAGGAAGGCGTGAGAGGAAATGAGGAATTTCCGGATGCGTTCAACAATACTGTACTGCCGTTTACACGATATGTATGCGGTCCGGCCGATTATACAATATGCTATTACAGACAGGATTTCGGTCGTCTGAACACTCAGGAGGATGCGTATGGCGTGCCTCGTTCAAAGAGCATCCAGACAACACCGGCTCATCAGCTGGCCTTGTCAGTCGTGTACTATAGTCCTTTGCAGTACATGTACTGGTATGACAAGCCGTCTGACAGTCAGGGCGAACCGGAACTGAAGTTCTTTGACGACGTCTACACTGTATGGGATGACACAAGGATACTTGACGGAGTGCCCGGAGAGTTCATCACGACCGCAAGACGTCATGCAGACGAGTGGTTCATAGGAAGCATCACAAACCAGAAGAGAACCGTTTCCATCGCTCTGGACTTCCTCCCCGAAGGAACCCATATGGCAGAGATATATACCGATGGAGACAAGTCTATCCCTACAAGGACCAAGGTCAAGGTAGAGAAGTGCAAGGTCACCAGGAAAGATGTCCTGACATTTGACCTCAGGCAGAGCGGCGGCGTGGCCATAAGGATACAGCCCGTTGTGACAAAACGTCCGTAAGTCTGTTACAAAACAAATCCTTCTTATAAACATTGTTTATATACATTTGCGGATGTAAACTGATAACCATACCGCATTGGACACTGACCACAGAACCCTGACATCTCGTCAGAACGAGATTGTCGCTAAGGCGTATCGTACGATGTACGGTGCTGTCTGCGGTTATGTGGCGAAGCGTATCAGTTCTTCGTCCGATGTGGAGGATATTGTGCAGGATACGTTCGAGTGTCTTCTGGCTCCGGGCCGAATCTTTTCGGAGCAGACAATCAGCAGATTTATTTATTCGGTGGCTCATGGCCTTGTCGTAAACTGGTACAGGCGACATGCCTGCAGTATCAGGGCGCAGGAATATTTCTTTGCGCACTCTCCTGTGTCGGCAGAAGATGCGGATGTCAAGGTGCAGGTGGCAGATGTCATGAGGGTAGAGGCCCAGGTGCTTCTGTCGGTGGGAAACACAGGAAGAACTGCGTACATGATGTCGGTGCATCAGGGGGAAAGCGCGAAGGAGATCGCGCGTCGTCTTGAA
Organism: Bacteroidales bacterium; assembly: GCA_017631875.1. The sequence continues at coordinate 78,090 of JAGBSL010000020.1, forward strand.
TTGAGCGAAAGGACAGTGGAAAACCACATTTTCAGGACGAGGGCCAAGGTCAGGATGGCGCTGAAAAAAGCGTTGTAGGGTGAAATAGTACTAACACTATTAATAAAAACTATTAACTTATGAGATTATCATCAATTCTTAGAAAAACCTTGCAGGTAATGCTCATCCCAGCACTTCTGAGTTGGGGAGGGCAGGCTTATGCACAGCAGCAGCTCTCCGGCAAGGTGGTCGATAACGCAGGTGAGCCTGTAATCGGCGCTATGGTAATTGTCGACGGTGCTTCAACAGGTGCCCAGACAGATCTTGACGGTAACTTCACTCTTAAAGTGGCGGAAGGTACGCAGGTAACAGTATCTTTAATGGGCTACAAGGATGCGAAGACCGCAATGAGAAATGGTATCATCATTACTCTCGAGGAAGATACTACTCTTCTTGATGAGGTTGTGGTGGTAGGTTACGGTGTCCAGAAGAAGGAGACTCTTTCTGGAGCTATTGCCGTAGCAAACGAAAAGATGCTGAAGGAGAAAGGTTCTCTTTCCAGCCCGCTTCAGGCACTTCAGGGACAGGTTCCGGGTGTGATCATCACTCGTGGATCTTCTGCTCCTGGTGACGAGGGTTGGTCAATGAGCCTGCGTGGTGCATCATCAAAGAACAACGTTGAGCCTCTTGTCATCATCGACGGAGTGGCTTACGAAAGCATCAACGAGATGCGCCTTCTCAACCCTTCAGACATTCAGTCTATGTCTTTCCTTAAGGACGGTGCTGCAGCCATCTATGGTTCACGTGCAGCCGGTGGTGTGGTTCTCATCACAACAAAGGCTGGAGCAAAGGGTAAGGCAAAGGTTGAGTATTCAGGTTCTGTCAGCATGAAGACAGTAGGTCTTATGCCAGAGCTTATGGACATTGACCAGTGGTCTCAGGCCGTTATGACAGCTCTTGAGAACGACAACAATACCAACCATACCTGGTATAACTACGCAAAACTCGCGCAGCAGTACAAGGGAATGTACATCGATCTCACTCAGACAGCAAATCCTTACGGAACAACAGCTTTCACCGACGTGTCTGATTTCGTTTTCGATGATAAGGTGAATTGGCTCAACAGCCTCTTCGACGAGTCATGGTCGACAAACCACAATCTGAGCATTTCCGGTGGATCTGAGAAAATAGCTTATCGTGTTTCAGCGGGTTACCTCTATGATGGTTCTCCACTTGTTTACGGAAATAACAACAACCAGCGTTTCAACCTTAGAGTAAACAACACATTCCAGATTACAGACTGGCTCTCTCTCGAGTCAATGATTTCATATAACCGCCAGGAGCAGGTCGCTCCGACGAATATCGGTGGAATGCTGACAGTAAACATGCCTATGCCGGGTCTTCCGATGTTCACTCAGGACGGAAAGGCTTATGGTTGGGGTACATGGGCTTCTCCGGCTGCTCTTGCAGAGTTCGGTGGTGACAACAAGCTTTCAGTTTCTGCAATCAACATCAGCGAGACTTTCAAGGCTAAGATCACAAAGTGGTTGGATTTCAACATCAATCTCGGTTATAATACATCTACAGCAGAGCGTAATACTGTTTCTAAGTCGATTGATTTCTATAACTACGCAGGAACAAAGAAGGTCCTCACTAAGCCGACCCCTGCTGAGACTTACTATTCTCAGACAGCAAGCTCTACTGACTTTTATTCAGTATCAGGTTACCTCAATGGTCACCATTCTTTCAATGACGCTCACAACCTCAACGTTACCCTCGGAGGTCAGTATGAGTTCAAGGACTATACTTACTTCGGCGTGAAGGCTGAGGATATCCAGGAAAATCTTGAGATTGTAAACGGTTCTGGTGAGATCACTCTCGTGAGCCCTAACAAGTATCAGTGGGCGATCGCATCAATGTTCGCAAGAGCAAACTATGACTACAAGGAGAAGTATCTCGTTGAACTCAATGCTCGTTACGACGGTTCTTCGAAATTCCAGCCAGAGAACAGATGGGCGTTCTTCTGGGGCGGCTCGCTCGCATGGCGTATCGCTGAGGAAGGTTTCCTCGATGACGCAGAGTGGCTTGATGAACTCAAGCTCCGTGCTTCTTACGGTGAGGTAGGTAACCAGAGCGGTATCGACAACTACGACGGTGTCCTCCTTTACAACCCATCTGCATCTTCAGGTGCACTCGTAGGCTCAGGCCTCCTCTCACAGATCACAACAAACGGTAAGCTCGTTTCCCTCACACGTCAGTGGGAGCGCATCGAGAACTACAATGTCGGTCTCGACTTCGGTCTCTTTGGAAATCGCCTTACCGGTACTGTAGAAGGCTTCATGAAGCATAATGACAACATGCTCGTAGGTATCAGCTATCCTTCACTTATCGGTGATTCAGCTCCTTCAACCAACAATGGTGTGTTCAGAGCATGGGGTTATGAGGGTATGATCCAGTGGAGAGACAATATCGGTGACTTCTCATACAGCCTCGGTGGAACTTTCACATTCGCACGCAACAAGCTTGTTGATCTTGGTGGTGATGCTGCGATCACAGCTGGTTCTTATGTAAGCAACCGCGAGGGTTATCCTCTCAACTCTATCTTCGGTCTCCGTTACGGCGGAAAGATCCAGACAGAGGAGCAGCTCAGCGCCTATGTGGAGAAGTATTATCCAAACAACACCATCAACATGCCGACTGAGCTTCGTCTTGGCGACAACATGTTCGTGGATGAGAACGGTGACGGCAAGCTTACTGAGCTTGATTACGTATTCCTCGGATCAGATACTCCAGAAATCCAGTATTCATTCAATGCAGGCGTTGCCTGGAAGGGCCTCGACTTCTCTGTAGTATTCCAGGGTGCAGCAAACCGTACAGTGTTCAACGGCGTCAACAACTGGACAGTTCCTATGCGCGCTCTCTACACCAACACTACAAATCACACTGTAGGCAAGACATGGAGCAAGAGCACACCGGATGCACACTATCCTACCTATACAAATAAGAGTAACATCAACAACTATAACTACCAGGCATCAACTTGGTCTGTATCTGACGGAGCATACATCAGACTTAAGAATGTATCTCTCGGATATACTCTTCCTGACAAGCTCTTCAAGGCAGACAGCGGCGTTTCAGGATGCCGTCTGTACTTCACAGGAACAGACCTTTGGGAGTACTCAAAGATTCTTGACGGATGGGATCCGGAGGCTAAGAGCAACCCTGGCACAACTTCACGTTACCCATTCCTCAGATCATTCACATTCGGTGTTAACCTTACATTCTAATCAGCCATGAGAAAAGTAATTAAAAATACAATAATCGCTTTGGGAGCGGCCATCATGGCAGTTTCATGTATGGACCTCAATCCTAAGTCGCAGATGGCGGATGACCACGTATGGACAAAAGCCGCCAACTATGCTCTCTTTGCCAATCAGTTCTATGGATGGACAAGAGATTTTCAGAGTTCAGGTGTGTCGGACGGCCCTCATTCAGATTTCCGTTCAGACCTTCTGGTAGGAACAGGTGAAAACCTTTTCAACAAGGGAACCAACACTATCCCTACTTCAGACGGAAACTACAGCGGCAACTACAAGAAGATCTACTATACTAATCTTCTGCTTAAGAATGCCGAGTCATTCTCTGACAAGGCTGCTATCGCAACCCCTATGGGAGAAGCATATTTCTTCAGAGCATACTGCTATTTTGACCTGGTACAGCTCTTTGGAGATGTCATTTACGTGACAGAGCCGGTTGATCTTGATAATGAGAAGCTCTATGGCAAGCGTGACAACCGTCTTGAAGTAATCAAGGCTTGCGTAAATGACCTCAAGAATGCTGTGGAACTTCTTCCTGAAACACCTGCCGAGTACGGACGTCTCTGCAAGTCTGCTGCAAACGCATTTCTTTCAAGAGTAGCTCTTTATGAGGGAACTTGGCAGAAGTATCACAATAAGAACACAGCTGAAGCTGAATTGTTGTTTGATGAGGCTGTAAAGGCTGCTGAGAAAGTGATGGCTGATTCACAGTTCTCACTCTTCTATAGCGAGGCACTTGGCGGACGCGATAGCTATCGTTACATGTTCGTTCTTGAGAATGTCGCATGCAACCCGGCTGGTCTTACTAAATCAGACAACAAGGAGTATATCCTTGCAAGATGTCATGACGAGGTGCTTAAGCCTATCGGCCTTAACATCACACATGCTACAGCATCAGCTTTCTATCCGACACGTAAGCTTGCTACGATGTATCGTTGCCAGGACGGTCTCCCTATTGAGAAGTCATCTCAGTTCAAGGGCTTCAACTCTGTGACATCTGAGTTCGACAACAGAGACAACCGTATGAATGCAACCCTGCTTAAGCACGGCCAGAAGTATTGGAACAATGACGGTAAGTGGCGTACAGCATGGGATGATACTGATGAGGCTCTTGTTGCTTCAGTATTCGGTAACACTGGTTACGCTACATATAAGTGGGCTACTGAGCGTCAGGTAGCAGATGCGAGCGAGGGATACGATTTCCCTGTAATCCGTCTTGCTGAGGTTTATCTCAACTATGCTGAGGCTATATATGAGCTCAATGGATCTATCACAAACGAGCAGCTCGATGCTTCCCTTAACCTTGTACGTAAGCGTTCGAACCCTGATATGGTGAAGCTTTCAAATGAGCTTGTAAATGCAAATGGTCTTGACATGCTTGAGGAGATCCGCGCAGAGCGTACAGTGGAACTCTTCCACGAGGGATTCCGTATCGATGACCTCAAGAGATGGAAGACTGCCGAGATCGAGATGCCAGGAAACCGCGTAGGTGTCCTTTGGAAGGGTACTCAGTTTGAGACCTCATGGGCAAATCAGTCAAATCCTCTTGATGAGAACGGATGCATAATCAAGTATGATGGATGCGTATGGGCGGAGAAGAACTATCTCTATCCTCTTCCATCAAACGAGTGCCAGCTCAATCCACAGCTCGGTCAGAACAAGGGTTGGGAATAATATTCAAAAACAGGAATCAATATGAAAAGTATAAAAAGATATTTGCCTTTAGCCGCTCTTGCGCTTATGTTCGGCTTCGCGTCATGCGAGGAGGAGTCATATGTGCTTGACTCGGCGAGCCTTATGTATTCGATCCAGATCGATATGGCAAATGAGGACAAGGCTAAGATATATGTGGATGAGACTGAGTCTCAGACTCTTCCTCTTCTTGTGGGAGAAAGCATCCAGCTCGGATTCACATCGGATCCTGCCGATCTTTCTACCCTTACCTATCCGGATGTGGTATGGAGCTCAAGCGACGAGTCTGTCGTAGTTGTTGACGAGACAGGTAAAATTACAGCAAAGGCTGCCGGTATTGCAGTCGTGACAGTAAACCCTTCTACAGTCAACCTTCCTGCAACAGCTTCCATCAAGGTTACAGTAGTATCAGAAGTTACAAAGGTAACAGCTATCGAGATTACCGACGACAGCGATCACGTGAGCGAGTTCAGTCCGCTTCCTTCATGTTACATCGGCGAGTCGATGACTCTCATCGCAACTGTAACCCCTGCAGAGGCTACATACAAGACAGTCCTCTGGTCTTCAAAGGATGAGTCTGTTGCGGTAATCGATCCTATCACAGGTGTCGTTACAGGTGTTGCTCAGGGTGAAGTGAAGATGGTGGCAACTGCTCTTGACGCAGATAAGGTTTCTGCTGAGTATGCCATCTACATCGATAAGGTGATCACTCCAGAGGGAATCAAGATCAACAATGCTCCTGCAGCAAATGATGTGTTCTCTGTCGGCGACGGCTATTTCCAGATCGACTTCGAGACATATCCGGCAGTTTCTACCAAGTCTCAGCTTACATGGACATCAAGTGATCCGGCTGTGGCAACAGTAGATGCCAAGGGTAAGGTTACATTCAATATGTACGGTGAGGTTGACATTACAGTCACTGTCCCAGAGTCTGAGAACACTCCTGAGGGATTTGTGAAGACCCAGACAATGAAGTTCGTCATCCCTGCCGGATTCTACCGTGAGCACTTCGCTGATCAGAACCTTATCAGCTGGAACATGGCGACCGCGGGCGGTACACAGGAATGGAGAGCGGAGCCTCAGACTCATATCTTCTTCACTCCTAACAAGGCGAGTGCAAACACTCTCCGTGGTGACCTCAAGCGTACAGCTCCTACTTATATCACTAGAAACTATCCTATCCTTTGCTTCCGCATCGATGACGTGAACGATCTCGGATATGCCCGTAACCTCACATTCGATACAAGCGGAAATACTGAGGATGGAACCAAGTTCTCTGGCGGTATCGGTTCGAACAACAACAAGTGGAAGAAGAAGTATAAGTGTTCAGACGGTTCTGCAATCCTTGTCTACGACCTTGCAACTCAGGGCTTCGGTAAGTCAGACGGAACCAACCTGCTTCCAGAAGGAACAGTAGGTACATTCTCTACATTCCAGCTCAAGTATGCTGATATCAGATTCTCTGACAAGTCTGACTTCCCAGAAGATCCGGGCGTACACTACAGAATGTTCTGGTTCCATACATTCCAGAGCGAGGATGCACTCAACGCTTATCTTAACGAGTGGTCAACCGAGACAGGAATTACATTCGAATAAATGTAAAGCAATGAATTATAATGCTTTAAAGTCAACAGCCGAGCCTCAATACGAGGCTCCGGCTGTTGCCGTTCTAAATATGCAGAACGAAGGAATCCTCTGCGCAAGTACGCAGGAGTATGATGATGAGTTGGATTGGGTGTGGTAAAAAGGAGGTAGTTATGAAGAAGATCCATTATATCATCGCCGCTGCGTTCCTTATGCTTGCAGCTTCCTGCGCAAAAGAGCAGATGCCTTCAGTGGAAGGTAATGAGACTGGTCTCGTCAAGAAGACATTCACAGCTGATTTTGCTGTCGAGACCAAGACATCCCTTGTTGATGGCAAGAAAGTGCATTGGACTGAGGGCGACCAGATCTCGGTCTTTGACAATGTCAATAACAAGAACAATGCATTTGCGTCAGCAAACATCAGCGGCGCAGGTGCTGATTTTACAGGATATACAGCCGATGGCGCTACGGAATATGTGGCACTTTATCCGTACAAGTTCGGTGCGTCATATGATGCAGCAAACAGAAAAGTCACTGCAAATATACCATGCCGCCAGAAGGCAGTAAACGGCAGTTTTGATAACAATCTCAATATCGCACTTGCGGTATCTGACGGTTCGCATCTCTCATTCAAGAATGTCTGTGCCTTGCTGAAGGTTACGATTCCGGAAGGCGTGGAAAATGTGCGTTCGCTGTCATTTGTCACAGGTACGTATGTTTCAGGACGAGTGGATATCACTTTGAATGAGGATGGTACTTTTGCTGTAGCCGGCAATACAAGCCAGAACAATTCATTCAAGGAAGTCAATCTTGACAATGGAGGTGCAGCCATGACCCCAGGCGACTACTACTTCGTCGTTATGCCGGGTACATATAACAAGATATATCTGAGCGTGACTACAATTGACAATGAGTTGTACACACGTTATTCTAACTCTAAGCTTGACGTCAAGTCTAATGCGGTGATCAATCTGGGAACGGTTCCTGTTGACGGTTCAAAGAAGTTCAGGATTACTAATTTTGCTACTGCTCCGATTTCTCTTGAGGATAACTGGACAATCGGATGGGAAATTGACGAGTCCTACGCAGGAAAGAACCTTACCTGGAGCAACAGAAATACAAACATCATTAGCACAGCTCCGGCAACAGTGACCGGTGCAGGTACTACAGGAACGGCTGAAATCATTTTCAACAAACGTCCCGGTATCGCGATCCTGAATGCCACTTATGATGGTGTCACTTATCCGATTACCTTTGACGTGCGTCCGTGGTATCGTGATGAACCTTCAGACTGGACCCTTGCAACGACAGATGCGACAATGAGCGAAATCAAGACAACAGAGCAAGGAGAGAAATATGTTGAGATTACATCAAATGCAAGCGGTCATGGCAACATCAAACGTTCAGGAAAGCCATGGTTCTCTCCGGAAATGGCGCCGATCGTTTGTATTAGGATAACCGATATCGCCGATGAGGGCTATTCGTCATCGATCAAGTTCGACTGTGCTAACTTCAAGTTCAACAACGTCAGCTTTGCTGGTGAAATCGGCAATGGAAACAGGAAGTTTGTTCATAAATACTCCCTTTCAGATGGATCGGTAGTGCTTGTTTATGACCTTTCTGCCCAGACGATGAAGGCCACTCCGATTCCGTCTGACTTCCTTGCTGACGGAAACGTTCAGTTCAAGATCTGTGATTTCAAGAAGGGAGGCACTGCAGCTCAGGGAACATACAAGTTCTTCTGGTTCCGCAGTTTCGGTTCTATGACGGATCTGGAGACTTACCTTGATGATTGGTCGACAGAAACAGGACTCACTTACGAAAAAGTTAAATAAATGAAAAGAACAATACTATCAATCCTGGCAGTGATGGCCGCGCTTATGTGCGCGGCATCCTGCTCGGATCCTCTCAAAGATGGAGTCGTTGACCTGACTCCGAACAAGCCGGGCGGCAACACAGAGACGCCTGGTGGCGGAAATGAGGACGGAAAAGATGATGAAGACGGCGGAAATACCGGCAATCAGGATTTTCAGTATCCTGCCGGATATAACTTCAACCATCCTTGTGCTCTCGTATCCGCTGAAGACATCGCAAGAGTGAAGGCAAGTGTCGCTGCTGCGAACACTTCGGATCCTGTGTATGTTTCGTACCAGAACTTCTGCAAGAGCCCTTACTGTGTTGCTTCATACAAGGCAAATCCGGTGGAGACTATCGTCAGAGGTGATGCAACAGGCACGGGAGTGAGTGGCGAGAACTATGGAAACATCATGCGTGATGCTTCCGCAGCATACCAGCTTGCACTGCGCTATCATATCTCAGGTGAGACCAAGTATGCCGATGCCGCTGTGACAATCCTCAACGCATGGGCAGACAAGTGTAAGAAGATCACTGCAAACGACAACAACCAGTACCTCTGTGCTGGATTCCAGGGCTATACCCTCGGAAACGCTGCCGAACTGCTCCGCGATTATGCCGGATGGGCATCAAACGACCAGAACGACTTCAAGACATGGCTCAGGAATGTCTGGGTTGCCAAGAACGAATGGTTTGTCGACAACAAGGGAGGCAGCGGAGTATGTGACCTTCACTATTGGTCAAACTGGGAGCTTGCCAATCTTGCTTCTCTGATGGCAATCGGTATCTACCTCGAGGATGTGAACCTGATCAACAAGGTTTACCGCAATTTCCGTGAGGGAACCGGCAGCGGCGCGATCAACAATATGATCCCTTATGATCCGATTCCTGATCCGAACGGCCACGGTATGATTGCCCAGAGCATGGAGTCCGGACGTGACCAGGGACACGGAACACTTGTGATTTCCATGTGCGCTGAACTCTGCCAGATGGCATGGAATCTCGGAATAGATTTCTGGGGAATGGAGAACAACAAGGTGCTCGCAATGTGTCAGTACACTGCAAAGTACAATGTGAAGCCTACCGGCACCTATATCTGCGTTTCAATGCCGTTCACTCCATATTCATACTGCAAGCCTGGCTGCGGATGCAACAACCAGTCGCATGGTGCTGAGCACACCGTGGTTTCAGAGGCAGGAAGAGGAACAATCCGTCCGGGCTGGGACCTCATCTACTCTCATTACAAGTATGAGAAGAACTGTTCTGCAGATGAGGTTTATTATGTGAAGCTTTTTGCAGAGCAGCTCAGATATACAAACGGCAGCCTTACAGGTGACGGTGGATCAGGCGACGCCCGCTATGGCTCTGCCAGCGGTGCCTTCGACCAGATCGGCTGGGGTACAATGATGTTCTATAAAGGAGAATAATGAGAAGATTATTGGTTTATCTGTCAGTGGCCGTGATGTCCGGGGTGATTTCATGTTCATGTAATAACCTTAAGCAGGGTAATGTGGATCTTGAACTTCCTGACGACGGAAAGGAGGAAGGTCTGGTCATTCCGGATAAGTTTGTGCATCCGGGCCTGCTTCATACTGCAGAGGATGTGGAGCGCTGGAAGGAGATAGTTGCAGATCAGGAGCAGCCGGCATATGCCTGCTATGAGAAATTTGCTGCTGATGCGCACTCGAAGCCCAATTATCCTCTTCATGGTCCTTTCAAGGAAATCTATCGTGGAACCTTTGACGGAAAACAGTCTATACAGGGCAACTATGAGAGCGATTTCAATGCCGCTTATCAGAACTCTGTGATGTATGCAGTGACAGGGGATGAGGCCCACGCCTTGAAGGCTGTGGAAATCCTTAATGCCTATGCCAATAATCTCAAGGCGATTGTCGGCAACGACCAGCCGCTGCTTGCGGGCATCATGGGCGTGAAGTTCATGTATGCTGCAGAGATGATGAGATATCTCTATCCGCAGGGCATGACAGACGAGTCATTTGCCAGGGTGTGCGCAATGTTCCGCAATGTCTTTGTTCCTGTGCTTGAGGAGTTCATGGCCAAGCCTGCCTATTCGAACGGCAACTGGGGTGCATCAGTGGGCATGTCATACATTGCAGCAGGAGTACTTTTTGACGATAAGGCTATGTATGAGAAGGGCGTGAAGTTCTACCAGTTCGGCAATGACAACGGCACCATCTACAATTACGTTGATGGACAGACCGGACAGTGCCAGGAGAGTGGACGCGACCAGGCTCACACTCAGCTTGGGCTTGCATGTCTTTCGGTATCATGCGAGATAGCCTGGAACCAGGGCACCGATCTCTATGGAATCGATGACAACCGCCTGATGAAGGGTTTTGAGTACACATCACGTTACAATGTCGGTCACAATGACCTCCCATACAGAGTATGGAAGGACGTGACAGGCAAATACTGCAACTGGCAGACCATCTCTGAAGAGAAGAGGGGCCAGTTCCGTCCGGTGTTTGAAATGCCTTACAACCACTATGTGAACAGGAAGGGCCTTTCAATGCCGAACACTGCCGAGGTGTTGAAAAAGATCCGTCCGGAAGGCTATTATTACGAGCATTTCGGTTTCGGCACTTTCCTTTTCAGCGATAAGAAGTAACGCCGGGAAATCATCGGTATTGTGACGGGGTAACCCCGAACATCTCCTTGAAATATTTCGTGAAGTATTTCGGTGTGTTGAATCCCACCATGTCAGATACTTCCGCAACCGTAAGATTTGGGTCGTCCCGCAGCAGCTGGGCGGCCCTTTTCAGTCTCATTGTGCGGATGAATTCCGACGGTGTCATTCCGGCGATGGACTGCATCTTGCGGTAGAGGTTCATTCTGTGCATTCCGACGTCAGAGGACAGCTCCTCAACAGAATATTCGGAATTGTCCATGTTCTTCTCGATGCATTGCATGATCCGTGTCATCAGTTTCTGGTCGATTGTCGTGATGGTAACCTCTGCAGGAGAGATTTCAGCACCTCTTGCAATAGTGTCGATACGCTTCTTTCTGTCTTCTATGAGGTTGCGGACTCTGGCAAGCAGGATGTCCAGCTTGAAAGGCTTGGTCAGATAGGCGTCTGCACCTGTTTCGTAGCCTTCAAGGCGCACATCTTCGGAAGTCCTTGCGGAAAGAAGTATTACAGGAATGTGTGATGTCTCGATGTTGTTCTTGATTGCCTTCACTACCTCGAATCCGTCCATGTTCGGCATCATCACGTCGCATATTATGATCTCAGCATTGCAGGTCTTGAGCAATTCAAGACACTGGCGTCCGTCAGCCGCCGGTGTCACATCATATAGCTCGGAAAGTTCTCCTACGAGATATTCCCTGAAGTCTGGATTGTCGTCTACAACCATTACTCGGGTTCTTCCTTCCGCTTTTTCATCGGTTATTTCTCCTGTTTCTTCGGTCTGCTGTCCGAATGATGTTTCTTCAACGCTGTCAGGTGACAAGGTCATAGGTATGTTGACCGTGAATGTCGTTCCCTTTCCCACTTCCGAACTGACGCTGATGCTGCCCGAATGCATCTCCACATACTGCTTCACGATGCTCAGACCGATGCCTGAACCCGTGCGGAGCTCAATGTTGCCGCTGCGGTAGAAGCGGTCAAACACTTTTCCTATGTCCTTTGCAGGGATGCCTATTCCGGTGTCTGATACGCTCAGGTGCATCACCCTGTCTTCCGTCTGCGTCAGGCAGACATTTATGAATCCGCCTTCTGGAGTGAATTTAAGGGCGTTTGACAGCAGGTTGTTGACGATCTTGTGCATCTGCATGCTGTCGAAGACCATCATAGGATGTTCCATTGCGTCTTCAAACGAAAGCATTATATTGCTTCTTTGTGCAGCATCTTTGAATGACAGCACGATGCCGTTTACAAATTCACTTATGTTGCCGGAGGTGAGACTGAGTTTTTCTCCTCCCATTTCCAGCTTTCTGAAGTCCAGAAGGTGGTTTACCATCGACAGGAGCTGGTTGGCGTTGTTGTGCATTGTCTGGAGCTTTGGCAGCAGCGGTGATTCCTGCATCTCCTTCATCACGCTTTCCAGAGGCAGGATGATCAGCGATAACGGAGTGCGCAGCTCATGCGACACGTTGGTAAAGAACTTGAACTTCATCTGGTCGAGGTTCTCCCTCTGGCGCTGTTTTTCCTTCTCCTTGTTTTCCTGAATCTTCCTTTTTGTGCGATGCAGCTGCCAGAAGATGAATGCTGCGACAATCGCAAGGAATATGCATACATATAATATATATGCAACGATGCTCTGGTAGAAAGGAGGGCGTATGACTATGTCTATGCTTGCGGTCTTTCCCCAGTCTGTGTCATTGTTGGCGGCCTTTACCATGAAGGTGTAGCTTCCCGGCTCCAGATATGTGTACTGAGCGAAGCCGGGGCCTGCAGGAGTGACTGTCCTCCATTCCCTGTCGAAGTTCTCAAGCTTGTAGGAGTAGGTCGTATGACTTGGATTGGCGTAGTTGAGGTTGGAGAACTCGAATGTGAGGAACGATTCGTCATGTTTGAGTGTGAGTTTTTCGCCCCAGGTCTCGAGGTTCTTGTCGTCCACGGTGATTCTTGTCAGAAGCGGGGCGGTGTGCGACCTGTCCTGATACATGTCTTGAGGCACCACTTCGCATATGCCGTGGGCTCCTCCGAAGTAAATGTGGCCGTTGGTGTGACTGATTGTCGATTTCTGGAAGAATGCACCGGCCTCTACGCCGTCATCCTTTCCGTATGTGGACACGGCGAAAGTATACTTTCCGTCAGCATTGATAGAAGGCCTTATCCTGGAGACATGGCTGAATGATGCTGCCCAGATGTTTCCTGTCCCGTCTTCGGCTATGCTCATGATGTATCCGGCAGGCAGGCCGTCTTTGCTGTCGACCTGGTATCTTATTCCGCTGCTCAGGTCAAGCACTCCGACTCCTTCTGTCGTAGCGGTCCACAGCAGTGACCTGTTGTCCAGAAGTATCTGATTTGTCTGGAGATGGCTGTTTTCCGAGTCCAGATCAGTCAAGATGAGATTGTCATTTATGGAATAGATGAATCTGCCGTTGTCTCCACAGATATAAAGTCTTTCTCCGGGTACTTCGCAGATGTCTCTGACAATCATGAACCTCTCCAGTCCGGGATGGCCTTCCCTAAGAAGGGTGATGAATCCGGTGTCGGGATCGAACCGTCCGACTCCTCCGTAGACAGACACCCAGAACCTTCCTTTGCTGTCTTCATAAAAGGATCTGACACAGTTGAAGTTAGGTTTGGCCTCCTGGTAGGACATGTCAACAGAGATGTCCTTATATTTGAAGTGAGTGACGCCGCCTCCGTTGATGCAGAACGCTCCGTTGTAGAACGTTCCCACCCATATCCTGCCTTTGCTGTCCTTATATAGGCTGATGCACAGCTCGTCCTTTAGCTCCTTGTGAGGGACCGTTACCTCTTTCGTACCGGGGTTATATAGCAGGAGTCCGTGGATTGTGCCGACGTAGATGTTGCCTTTGTCGTCTTCCACCATGCACTTGACGCTCTCGTCGTTCATGTCGCCCATGCTCAGATTGGTGTTGTTGATGGTGTTCAGACGTATGATGTCCTTGTTCCAGTAGAGGAGGCCTTCTGAAAGAGTGGCTATCCACACGCCGTTGCGATCGTCTGTGTATATCTTGGAAATGTCCGTGTGGTGATATATCTTCTTGCCATCGGTGAGCTCCAGATGCGGCAGGCGCAGTGTCCGGAATCCGTCGTCGCTTATTATGGACACTCCTGAGCGTGCCGTTCCTATCCATATGTCATCCTTCCTGTCGATGGCGATGGTCGTATAAAGGTCACGGCTGTCAGCTGACAGGCTGCTCACATTGCAGAAGGTTCCGTCTTCGGTGTCATATCTGACAAGATCCTTGTCGAACATCATCCAGATATCTCCGTTGGATGTTATGTCCATGGCCATTCGGCTGGACGATCCGGCTGCAGTCATTGTAGGAATGCTCTGCACGGCTCTGAATTCTTCCAGCTGCATGTTATACTCGGCCAGCATTCCGTTCATGGACATCATCCACACTTTATCTCCGTGGCGTTTCATCTCAATGGGCAGGGTCATCCCTTTTGGGAGGACTTTCGTTGCTACCGGTGTCAGTCGGTCGTATATGCATACCTTGCCGTCTTCGGTAAAGAACCAGTATCGGCCCATGTTGTCTATCACCAGATTCTTCACGATGCCGCTCACACCCATTTCTCTCAGCCTGTCGGTGATGTCGTATTCGAATTCTCTGGTCTTCATGTTGAATACCCATATGTTGTCGCGTGTGGTGCACCATATGATGTCGTCGGTCTCATCATAATATGCGGCATTCTGACCGCTGTATTCCGTATACGGGATTTCCACAGCGTTATACTTGTAGCTCCGGCAGGATGCTCCGTCATAGAAATTGAGCATAGACGATGTCTGGATGCACATGATTCCGTTCGGAAGCATAGTCATGTTCCTGACATTGTTGTCAGGCAGTCCGCTGCCTGTGTCAAGCATGCGGAAAAGATATGTCTGTGATTCTGCGGCGTCAAGGACAGTCGTGGCCGCAAGAAGAGCGGCCAGCAGTGACAGAAGTCGTTTCATTATGATCAATGTTTTTTTCAAAGATAAACCTTTTGAAAAAAAAGTGCAATTCCGTTGAGTACTTTTATCCCTTCAAACGATATATATGTAAAAAGGAAGAAAATGAAGCGGATAATAGCGTCCATACTGTTGCTTGCAGCAGCTGCTGCGGCCTCTGCGCAGACACTCAGGGTGACTTCTCCTGACGGAAGACAGGAGGCTTCGGTCGACGTCATCAGCAATGGAGGAAATACGGAAATCACATATCGGACATGGTTTGACGGCCGACCTGTGGTCCTGCCGTCGGTTCTTGATCTGACAATTGACAACCACATCTGGGAGAAGGCCCTTGCAAAGAAGGCCGATCAGGTGGACCGATGGTTTAACAACCTTGTATATGAGTCACACGAGACATTCTCGAAGGATACTGTATGGAGCAATCCATATGGTGAGCGTTCGCAGGTGCGCGATGCTTACAACGGTGCAATCCTGCATTTTGTGAAGAGAGACGCCTCAAAGTACAGACTTGACATTGAAATCCGTGCATATGACGAAGGAATCGCCCTCAGGTATTGCCTTCCTATGCACCCGGATGCGATATATCACCGCATCCTTGCTGAAAACACAGAGTTTGCCTTCCCTGACGGCACCCAGGCATGGTATACTCAATGGGCACAGGCTCCGTACGAACTGCTTCCGCTGAATGATTGGCCGGACGAATGCGAAAGACCTCTGACGCTGAAGCTGGCGGATGACCTTTATGCAGCAGTGGGCGAGGCGGCCCAGATAGACTTTCCTCGCGGCAAGCTCAAGCTCTCTGAAATCAAGGCAAATACTGTGGTCACTGCCCTTAATGACAATGGAACAGACATCGTCACTCCATATGCTCTTCCTTGGCGTGTGATCATGGCTTCAGACCGCCTTGGAGGCCTTCTGGAGAATAACGACATATACCTGAACCTCAATGAGGCCTCAGCAATAGCGGATGAGACATGGGTGCGCCCTGGCAAGATAATGCGTGAGACAAGGCTTACCACAGAGAACTCCATAAAGTGCATTGATTTCTGTGCTGCCCATGACATTGACTACATCCTTTATGACTGGAAATGGTATGGCAGGGCTGATGATTTCAATTCCGACGCCGGTAAGGTGGTCGCTCCGATAGACATGAACAAGGTTGTGGAGTACGGAAAGTCCAAGGGTGTGGGAGTCTGGGTCTACGTAAATCAGCACGCACTGCAGAAGCAGGCGGAAGAGATATTCCCTATCTACAAGGAATGGGGATTGGCAGGTATCAAGTTCGGATTCGTGCAGTTCACTTCACAACATTGGGCAGACTGGGTGCACAGGATGGTCCGCCTCGCGGCTGACAACAATCTTATGGTGAACATCCATGACGAATACCGCCCTACAGGCTATTCAAGGACTTATCCTAATCTTCTGACACAGGAAGGCATCAGAGGAAATGAGGAGTTCCCGTCAGCGACACACAACACCATTCTTCCGTTTACGAGGATGATCTGCGGTGCCGGAGACTACACCGTGTGCTATTTTGATCCGCGTCTCAAGAACACACATGCGCATCAGCTGACCTTCCCGGTCATGTATTTCTCTCCTCTTCAGACGCTTTACTGGTATGACACTCCGGACCGTATCAAGGACGTCCCTGAGCTGGAGTTCTTTGACAATGTGCCTGTGGTGTGGGATGAGACAAAAGTAGTTGACGATGCCATCGGTGAGCACGTGGTGATAGCCCGTCGCAGCGGAGCGGAATGGTTTGCCGGAGCCATAACCAATGATGAAGGACGTCGCCTTTCCGTGGCGACCGGCTTCCTGGAGCAGGATAAGGATTATGTGCTCAGAGTATACACCGACGATCCTTCATCTGACTCTCCTACAAAGGTAAAGTGCGCAAGATATATTGTAAAGGGAGGCCAGGTCCTCACATTTGACCTGCAGCCGAAGGGTGGCGCAGCAATGCACTTCATCCCTGCTGAAAAAGCCGATCTCAAAGCATATAAGAAACTTAAAGTCAGAGATGTCCTGTAATGAAAAAAAGGTTATTAATAATATTGGTTAGTTTGTTAGTATGTGCCGGAGCCGATGGTCAGTCATTGTATCCGGGACAGTATGTGGGCAAACTGAAGGTTTCGGATGCGGCGCCTGTGAAGGCAGAGGCATTCGACCTTCAGGATGTCCGCCTGCTGCCGGGCCGCTTCTATGAGAACATGCAGCGCGACTCGGCATGGATGATGTCTATAAGTGCTGACAGACTACTCCATAGTTTTCGTACTACAGCCGGTGTGTGGGCAGGTCTGGAGGGCGGCTACATGACGGTGAAGAAGCTGGGCGGATGGGAATCGCTTGACTGCGAGCTGCGTGGCCACACCACCGGACACATGTTGTCGGCATCGGCTCTGATGTATGCCTCTACCGGAAACGAATGCTTCAAGGCCAAAGGCGACAGCCTTGTATCAGGGCTGGCGCAGGTGCAGGAGGCTCATGGGAACGGCTATCTCAGCGCATATCCGGAAGGGCTCATAGACAGAAACATCAAGGGACAGCGTGTCTGGGCTCCTTGGTATACTCTTCATAAGATAATGTCAGGTCTTATAGACCAATATCTGTATGCTGGAAATGAAAAGGCTCTGGAAGTGGCTTCTGCAATGGGCGACTGGGCCTATGACAAGGTAAGCGGCCTGAGCGAGGAGACGCGCCGCCTGATGCTCCGCAATGAATTCGGAGGCATGCCTGAGGCGTTCTGGAATCTGTACTCTCTTACTGCAGACACTAAGCACAGATTCCTTGCGGAATGGTTCTATCATAATGATGTCATCGACCCTCTGCACGAAGGAAGAGAGGATTTCGGTACCAAGCATACCAACACCTTTATACCGAAGGTCCTTGCGGAAGCTCGTGAATATGAGCTGACAGGAGCGCCTGAATCCCGTCTTGCGGCAGATTTCTTCTGGCACGAGATGGTTGCCCATCACACATTCGCTCCCGGATGCAGCAGCGACAAGGAGCATTTCTTTGATCCTGAACACATGTCCATGCATGTTACAGGCTACACGGGAGAGACATGCTGTACCTACAACATGCTTAAGCTCTCGCGTCACCTCTTCTGCTGGACAGCGTCTTCGGAAGTAGCGGATTATTATGAACTTGCATTATATAATCAGATACTCGGACAGCAAGACCCTTTTACCGGAATGGTCACATATTTCCTTCCTTTGAAGGCTGGTTCGCACAAGGTCTACAGCACTCCGGAAAACTCTTTCTGGTGCTGTGTCGGAAGCGGATTCGAGAATCATTCTAAATATGCGGAATCGATATACTACCATAATTCTGATTCGCTTTATGTAAACCTTTTCATACCTTCACAGCTGGATTGGAAGGATAAGGGACTGAAAGTGCTGCAGACCACATCATTCCCGGAAGAGGACAAGACTTGTCTCATCCTCTCCTGCGACAAGGCCGTAAAGGCTACCGTGATGTTGAGGTACCCGTCTTGGAGCGGACAGCCTGAGGTGAAGGTGAACGGCCGCAAGGTTGCGGTAAAGAAGACGTCCGGCGGATATATTCCGGTGTCACGCACATGGAAAAACGGCGACAGGATCGAGGTGCGCTATCCGATGTCGTTCAGGCTGGAGCGCCTTGCAGACAACCCGTCGCAGGCAGCTCTCTTCTATGGCCCTGTGCTCCTGGCCGGAAGGCTTGGCACAGATGGCTTCACTGGATGCCAGCCGGACTCTGATCCGTCGCAATACAACGATTATTACAAATATGACTACCATATTCCGGAAGGACTGGACACAGTGCTTGATGTAGATGTCAATGATCTTGAAAACAGCCTCAGAAGAGTGTCGGGGCTTGATTTTGAGACAATGGGCGGCGACCGCATCAGCCCGCTGTATGACATTCATCGCGAGCGATATGTAGTCTACTGGGATATCAGATAACGAATATGAAACCTAAAACCATCATACTGACCTTGATCCTCCTCTGCGGCATGTCTGCAGCGGCTCAGGATCTGCACATCCCTGCGCTTCAGGCGGAATATCCTCGCATGACCGACCGAGAGTCCGCTTCAGAGCAGAAGTCTCTCGCAAAGGCCCATGCAAAGGTAGACAGATATGTCGAGCAGCATGTCAACGATCCGGAGTGGATCGTCAGCCGTCTGCAGATGCATTGGAAGAGCCATGCGTCGGTAATCTATATCAAGGGCGAACAACTCGACCATATGGAAGGCCATGCTCCTGTCCCTACAGTCCGATACCCTTCGAACAGGAGCGGACATTCTCCTTATGCAAGACCGTCTCTGGAAGAAATCAAGCCTTACCAGGACTCTTTGGGACTTTGGCTGAAGAACAGGGTGACAGGACAGATGCAGTGGGTGGATCCTCGTGAAGCCGGAGGAAACGTCGGTGGCATCAACATCACCATCATGGAGCTTGCCCGTGATGCTGCACGCATATGGTGGCTTACAGGTGACGAAAGATATGCAAAGTTTGCGTCAGATATTTTCGATGTGTACATGACAGGACTTTACTATCGTGAAGTTCCGATAGACCTGAATCACGGTCACCAGCAGACGCTTGTGGGGCTCACTAATTTTGAGGTGATCCACGAGAATATCGTTATGCCGGCGACAGAGTGCTATGATTATCTGCACGACTACCTTGTGGGGGCGCGTCCGGAGAAGATCGTAATCTATGACGATGCGTTCCGCAAATGGGCCGATGTGATCATTGCTGGAGGCGTTCCGCAGAACAACTGGAACCTCATCCAGGCGCAGTTCATCCTCCGCATTGCTCTTGTTCTTGGCGACAATGAGACATATGCCGACGGCAAGGGACGTAACCACTACATCAACTGTATCCTCAATGAAGACAGCATCAGGCAGTGGTCAATCGGCAAGATGATCGACTACGGTTTCGATAAGAACACAGGCCTCTGGAAAGAGTCTCCTGGCTATTCGACAATGGTGCTTGGGGAGTTTGACTCATTTGCTTACATGCTCCATAAGACTACAGGAATCGATCTGGTGAAGGAGTATCCTATCCTTGCCAAGGCGGCAAGGGCTCTTCCGCAGTATGTGATGCCGAACGGCCATTCTGTAAGCTGGGGCGACGGCCACTATGGTCCGCTGAAGGCTGACTTCAAGTTCCTTGAAACTATCGAGCCGAAGGATTATCCTGAATATCAGACTCCGACATTCTGGTCGGAGGATGTGAGCTGGTTCGTGGCAAGAAGCGGCAATGATCCTAAGAACAGCCTTCTGATGAGCGTAGTCGGCTCCGAGGGCAACCATATGCATGCCAACGGCATCTCGATGGAACTTTACGGCAAGGGCTACATCCAGGCTCCTGACCTAGGACGAGGAGCGGGCTACACAACATTCGACTACCTTGAATTCTACTCGCAGTTCCCTGCACACAACACAGTGTGCGTAGACGGCGTGTCGTCATATCCTGTTATGGAATCGCATCATCCGGTGAAGCTTGTGGACTGCTATCCCGAGCCTCAGGAGAAGGAGTATGAGGAAGGACTCATGTTCGGCGAATTCAGTTTCCTTGAGCCTGAGACACAGTCCGACCAACTCCGTCAGCTCCTGATGGTGACAGAGGATCCTGAATGCGGATATTATGTGGACATCTTCCGTTCGCGCCGTCAGGACGGAAAGGACGAAACCCATGATTATTTCTATCACAACATAGGACAGGACTTCACTCTCAATATGGAGCTGGAGCCTACTGAGGAGCTGGCTTTTGCCGGAGCTCATCTGTATGCTTATTCATACCTTTGGAACAAGAGGGCTGCGCTCTGCGCTGACGATGTGGAAGGCTGTTTCACCATGACTTCTCCGGACGGTTCGAAGGTGGGCATGAAGATGTGGATGAAGGGTGAGGAAGAAAGACGTATCTTCCAGGCATATTCGCCGATGATCGATGCCCTCACACGCGCTCCTATGCCTTATGACATTAAGAATTCTCCATGTCAGACATATGTTGCCAGACAGTATGGCGAGGCTTGGGACAGGCCGTTCGTGGCTGTGTACCAGCCGTTTGCTACGGATGATGTGAAGTCTGTAGCTTCGGTGGAGTATTTCGGAGAAGGGTATGTCGGAATCAAGATCACTCTCTCTGACGGAAGTGTGAATTACATCTTCTCGTCAGACAAGAATATAAAGATGTCGTACGACGGCATCGAGACAGATGCAAAATTGTGCTTTGTCTCTGAAGGCAGGAAGTTCATATCCCGCGGAACTTATCTTAAGGTCAATGGTAAAAAGATAATCAAGAAAAAGTAACAATGATACGAATCAAGACTCTCCTGATGTGTCTTCCATGCGCTCTGATCATGGCTGCATGTTCTCCTAAGACACAAGAATCTGACACAGCATTTGTGGCGGAAGCATTGGATTACTGCGTTTCTCAGACAGAACGTTCGCTGGAAATGCTTATGCCGTATGACTACATGATGTCTCCGCGCAACATTGCCCCGGGCGATTCCGCATGGCATCAGCGCCCTGTGTCCAAGGAACTGTGGACAGAAGGCTTCTGGCCCGGAATCCTCTGGTATGCCTATGAGTATTCCAAGGAGGAGTCGATCCTTGAAGCTGCCAAAGGTTACACTGAGGTGCTTGAATTTCTGTCGGAGCAGCCTGCATATGACCACGACCTTGGCTTCATAATGTTCTGCAGCTATGGAAACGGTTACAGACTCACCGGCGACGAGCGCTACAAGGATATCATTGTAGCTACAGCAGAGCGTCTTGCAGAACTGTACAATCCAGCCGTCGGCACAATGCTCTCATGGCCTCGCGAGGTTCCTAACTTCGGCGGTCACAACACCATCATGGACAACATGATCAATCTCGAGACCCTTTTCTGGGCAGCTGAGAACGGCGGAAGACCGGAACTCAGAGATATCGCGATAGCTCATGCCGACACTACCATGAGATATCACTTCCGAGAGGACGGCAGCTCATACCATGTGGCTGTATATGATGCCGAGTCGGGAGAATTCATGCGCGGATGCACCCACCAGGGATATGCCGACGACACAATGTGGGCGCGTGGCCAGGCATGGGCCATCTATGGCTATACAATGTGCTACAGATTTACCCAGGACCCTCGTTATCTGGAGCATGCCTGCAAGGTTACGGATGTCTATCTTGAAGGACTTCCTGAAGATATGATTCCTTACTGGGACTTCAACGATCCTATGATCCCTGCTGCGTCAAAGGATGCTTCTGCCGCAGCAGTTGTGGCTTCTGCCCTTGTCGAGCTTTCGGGCTATGTGGACGGGGAAAAGGGACAGAAATATCTCGAAGATGCGAAGGCGATGCTTGAGTCGCTGCACTCGAACTACCGCTCAGGCGACGTCAACCCGTCGTTCCTCCTGCACTCGACAGGCCATCGCCCTGCCGGCTCCGAGATCGACTACTCGATCATCTACGCCGACTACTACTACATCGAAGCCCTGCTTCGTCTGAAGAATCTGTAAAGGCTTTAATATGAAGAAACTGATAGTATGCGCGCTGTGCGTCTTTGTTCTAGAACTGGGCCTTATGGCTCAGGATGTGCTGCAGGTGTATTCTGCACCGGAAGGAGTAGAGATGAAGGATGACTTCACCGTCAAGGTGCGTTTAGCTGGCGGGGAGTGGCAGGATGTACCGACCTATATGGTCAAGGTTGACGAAGTCCGTCAGACAAAGCATTGCGTTGAGAAGGCTTCTCTCGGATATTTTGACTTTGAAGGTCAGGTGGAGGTTTCCGTGACTTACAACAAAGGTCCTATCGAGACGGCGAAGGTTCGTCCGCTTTCATATGGAATCAAGCCGGTTGTCGACGGAAGCACTCTGACATTCACTCTGGACTGTCCGCGCAACCTTTCAGTGGAAGTAAACGGTGACATTTTCCACAATCTTCATCTCTTTGCAAATGCGATTGACGTAAACAATCCAATAGACGGAGTTATAATAAAGAACGAGAAGCAACTTGCCAAGAAACGCAAGGATGTGATCTACTTTGGTCCTGGACTTCACAGGATCGACACTCTTTTCCCTGTTTCGGGACAGACCGTATATATTGCCGGAGGCGCTGTGGTGCGCGGAACAATCCACGTGGTCAATGCCTCTGACGTCAAGATCTATGGCCGTGGAATCGTGCATCCGTCAGGAAGAGGAGAGGGTGTGTACATTCAACGCTCAAAGAATGTGGAAGTTGACGGAATCATATCGACTCAGTGTCCGGTCGGCGGATCTGACGGCGTCAAGATAACAAATGTAAAGGTCATCAGTTCATATGGATGGGGCGACGGGCTCAATGTGTTTGCATCTTCTAATGTGCATTATGACAGATGCTTTGCCCGCACGTCCGACGACTGCGTTACGGTATACGCAACACGCAAGGGATTCACAGGCTCATGCCGCAACATCCTTACCGAGAACTGCGTTCTTTGGGCAGATGTGGCACATCCTATAATGATAGGTATCCATGGAAATGTCGAGAGTCCTGATGTTATTGAGAATCTCGTCTATAGAAACATAGACATTCTTGATCACAAGGAAAAGCAGATAGACTATCAAGGATGCATGGCGATCAATGCAGGAGATGACAATCTCATCCGCAACATCCTGTTTGAAGACATCAGGATCGAGGATTTCCGTCAGGGGCAGTTGGTCAACATCAGGATATTCTATAATAAGAAATACTGCCTTGCTCCGGGCCGCGGCATTGAGGATATCACTTTCAGAAACGTCACATATAACGGTTCCGGAGAGGAGATGTCTGTAATTTATGGCTACAGTGAGGAGCGTAAGGTGAAGAATATCAGATTTGAAAATCTCGTTATAAACGGCCAGGTGATTTCCGACGACATGCCGGGCAAGCCTGCATGGTACAAGACCGGCGACATGTGCCGTTTCCTTGTCGGCGAGCATGTCGAGAACATTCAGTTTGTGAAGTGATGAGACATATCTTTAATCTGACATTATGAAAAGATTATTGATCAGTCTGGTTTCGTTTATTCTGCTCATGGCAGATGCAGCAGCCTTTGACTTCCATTTCGGAGAGGAGGGAGAAAGGGCCTATATACGTCTTCCTCGTGGACATAAGGAAGTGAAGGCGGTGCTTTATTGTCATCAGAACATGACGGAAGAGGTGCTTTTCCGCAGCGACCTGTTCTGCAGGAGGATGGACAGTCTCGGCGTGGCCATGGCATTCGTTCAGCGCGGATCGCAGAACTGGGACGTGTCCGAGGGCTGCCAGGAGAGATTCGAGATGATCATGCGGCGTTTTGCAGAAGGTACGGAACATCCGGAAATCGCTTCAGCGCCGGTGATTCCGTTCGGCCATTCAGCTCAGGCTACATTTCCGTGGAACTTTGCGGCATGGAATCCGGACCGCACCCTTTGTGTGGTATCTTACCACGGTGACGCTCCGCGCACTAACCTCTGCGGATATGGGCGCGCCAATGTCGAGTGGGGCAGAACGAGGAATATTGACAGGATTCCCGGACTTATGATCATGGGTGAATACGAGTGGTGGGATGCTCGCCTTCTTCCGGCCCTGGCCTTTCAGATGATGTATCCAGACAGCAGAATTTCATTCCTCTGCGATGCGGGAAAGGGACATTTTGACTTGTGCGAGGAAACTCAGGACTATATTGCTGCGTTCATAGCCAAGGCCTTGGCAGACCCGCGTCCGGAAGGAGGATGCAGATATTCCCGTTGGTTTGAGGATGGTACTGAGACATCCGACCCTCATGAGCAGTTCTGGTATCAGGACGATGAAATGGTCAGACTTACAAGGGAAAGGTATGCTGAGCATAAGGGAAAGCAGATGCAGTATGTGTCGGCTCAGCTGGACGGGCAGATGCTCGTATACAATCCTGATAAGCACATCAAGATAAATGCAGTATGTGAAGATGACGAGTTTACTTTAACACCTGTGTTTGTGGATTCCACCCGTAATGCCATAAGTGATGCTCATGCGTCCGTCAGACCTCGTGTGGTGCTCATTTCCGGTCCTGCAATCCAGACAGGGGAATATACTTTCCGTTATGATCCCGACTATTTTGGCAAGGATCCGAAGCGGCTGTGGACAGGCATAACCATCTGCGTAGAAGCTGATGGAGACGAAAAATACAAATCTGCGGTTCAGGAAATTAATATTCAACTGAAGAGATAGTGGCACATTATTTGATTTTTCATCTCGCGGTTAGTTTAGTTGTTAATACTAGGGTTATGGTTCATCCGGCTGTCACTTGTGAAAGGCACGGCCGGATGTTTTATAGGAAGAATCGGTATATTTACATCAAAATCATACAGCTATGGACAAAGGAAGATTCTACAGCGGCCTTTTCATTATGGTCGGACTCGTTGTGCTCGGTCTCATGATTCCGAGAGCGGTCGAAAAGTATCGTTCATACGATCGCACGGTCAACGTAAAGGGACTGTGCGAAAAGGAGGTCAAGGCGGACAAGGTCATCTGGCCTATAGTATATAAGGTGATGTCCAATGACATTCAGTCCATATACGCGCAGATCGACGCCAGTAATCAGATTATCCAGCGTTTCCTCGTAGGAGGGGGCATCTCGCAGGATCAGATATCGATATCGGTTCCTCAGATATCCGATAAGCTGGCCAACGAGTATGGAGGAAACGACAGGACGTTCCGTTACATTGCCACCAATGTGGTGACAGTCTACACGGACCAGGTTGACAAGGTTCTTGCCCTTATGGCCCAGCAGTCCGAACTTCTGAAGAAGGGTGTGGTCACTGTCGCCAACAGCTGGGAGAATCCGGTGGAGTTCAAGTATGAGGGGTTGAACGACATCAAGCCGCAGATGATCGAGGAGGCGACAAAGAATGCCCGCGAGGCGGCGCAGAAGTTTGCCAAGGACTCGGAAAGCAAGCTCGGAAAGATCAAGACGGCAAACCAGGGCACGTTCACGATCGAAGCCCGCGACAGCAACACACCTTATATAAAGAAGGTGCGCGTGGTGACTTCGGTTACATATTATCTGGAAAACTAAAAAAAAGGTGCAGCGTCATTATGACCTGCACCTTTTCAATTATTATTTAGTGTTTTCCTTGTATCCGTCAATTATGTGAGCCTTGAGGCGAGCTTTGAATCCATCCGAGATGAGAGGAGTCTCACCCTCGAGATGCTGCTCGTACTTAGGAAGATTATCCTTCAAATCTCCTACATAGTTGAAGATATTCTGAGGATCCGCCATGATGAAGTTAGGACACTGAGAGACCTTGAGATACTCTATAGGAAGCATGATTCTTCTGTCCTTGAGTCCCTGCTCGTTCTTGTATGGCTCAGAGATATTCTTACATCTCATGAAGATACCCTTAAGACCGTTGAGCTCAGCATCTGAATGGTCATCTGAAAGAACAAGCTCTACAACAAGAGACTCTTTTACAGAAACATCCTTCAAATATACAACCGGCGCAAGGTTATATGCATCATATGTCCACTGACCGGACTTTGCATATCTAGCATAAGGGATTTCCACACCGTTTACAAGAACCTTCTCAGGAGTACGAGTACCCATGAAGCGAAGCTCATAACTTCTTGTGTCCTTCATACCTGCATACTGTCCCTCGCGAGGAGCCACGGTCATCACTACCTTGTTGTCTGTACGCACCTGATTAACCTTTGTAATAGTGTACTCAGTCTCATAGCTGCGGCTAAGACCGTCATCCTCATAGTATGAAAGCTGACCGTCTGCGCCTGGAATAGCAGTAAGCACCAAGGTGTCGCATGGGACCTGAGCAGTACGAACGTGAGCCGGGTTCATAGGAATGATTGAACCAGCCTTCGCATACCAAGGGTTCTCATCTATAGTATAGCCGAGATCTCTCTTCTGGCCACCCTCATACATTGTTCCTGTCGCCATGTCATACCAGTCATTTCCCTCAGGGAACCATATGTCGATTGTAGCAACGCCTGTAACCTCATCACCAGGAACAGCGATACATGTAGCAAGGATGTCATTGCCGAACATGAACTGACGTCTGTACTGATATGCCTCATCTGCTTCAGGATAATCGTAATACATAGGATAACACATTGCAACACCAGTATCAAAGTTCTTACGAGCTGCATTATAGATGTATGGAATGAGTGCATAACGGAGGTGGAATGCATCGATCATCTGGAACATGGTTTCAGGGAAGAGCCATGGGTATCGCTTGCAGTCAGGATGCTTGGTCGGATGGATCTTGTAGAATGGAGAGAAGACTCCATACTGAAGCCAACGGGTGTATCTTTCCGCGTTCTCTGTGCCCTTATGTCCGTGGAACATGTGTCCGCCGAGGTCGTGTCCCCAATAACCATAGTTCACGTTTGCTGAAGTGGCTGTAAACTCAGGCTGGTACTCAAGCGACTCCCATGTAATGATCGTGTCACCTGAGAATCCGATCGGATATCTATGTGAACCGAGTCCGCCCCAACGATGGTAGAGGAAAGGTCTCAGATAAGGATAATTATCCTTAGCATAGTTGTAGAACACATGGTTGAGCCAGAATGTATTGGAAAGGCCTGGATTGTACTTGGACTCCTTCCACTGCTGCCAGTCGAGCCACCAGAAGGTATTTCCCTGGTCTTCGATTGGTCTTAGCACGGTCTTATAGTATGCATCTGCCCATTTCTTCTCATCGATCTTGAAAGGAACAGACTTGCCTGGCTGGTCCCATCCATACTCTTTGCAGAAGCGGTCATAGCACTCCTCGTATGGCTGGATACCTGATGCCGGGTGAAGATTCAACGCAGTCTTAAGTCCTGCATTATTTGCCCACTCGAACATCTGTTCAGGTGCAGGGAAAAGTTCCTTCTGCCATGTGTAGCCTGTCCAGCCGATACGCTGGCCATACTCATCAAGTTCTGGATCCTTGTCAAGACCCCATGTCTCGTGCCAGTCCATGTCGATGATAAGCACATCTACAGGAATGTCGATAGAGCGGAATCTTTCAATGATATCCCTGAGTTCGCTGTCAGAGTACTGCCAATAGCGGCTGTACCAGTAACCGAATGTATAGCGAGGTGGTAGAGGTGCAGGACCCGAAACCTTTGAGTAGTCTGCAAGAGCAAGCTTATACTCATGGCCATATGCAAAAATATACCAGTCGAGATAATTTTCCTTCTGTGGACGTGCTGTCACCCACTCTGTCTCATCCATAAGATAGTTTCTGCTGTCATCTACGATTGCCCATCCGTCGCGGGAAAGGAGACCCTTTTCCAGCGGATCCTTTGTAGTATGGAGGCGTCCATCAACATTATCAAGTGTACGGGTAGTACCCATAAGGTTGGCGCTGTCATCCATGCCTGGGGTCCACACAGTCTTCTGACCTGCTGTAAGGAACTCGACCTTCAGATTAGATGCATTAAAAGGACCGTTTCCATCTACATAAGTCAATGTCACAGCCGAAGTCTTGACAGTAACCTTCTTTCCGCTCTTCTTTACCTTAAATTCAGGCACGGGAAGATTACGGTTGATGAATGTAAGGGATGCGCGGTCCTCAAACACACCGTCCTCACTCCACTCCATACGGATGAGCTGAGGTGTCAGGATGGTAAATCGTGCATTACCAGCCACTATTGTCGCCTTCTCGGAAGCACGCGGATCAGCATCAAACGTTGACGTAGCGCTGGTCGTGACTGTCGTCAGCAAAGAAGCTAATACTACAAATAGAATTCTTTTCATAAAAAAACAGTTATAATTAAAATTTATATGTCATACCGATATTAACCTCAAACGGTCTCATATACTTGCCGGACATGAGGTACCCCTCCAGTTCCGATGCATCCGAAATAGTATCGGCCACATCGATACTGCCCTTTGGTCCTCTCTGGAAAAGCCAGTTGACCACATTGAGGGAGAGCTTCAGGTCAGATGTTATCTTGTAATCGATTCCGCCGAATGTCTCCCATCTTCCCTTGAAATAGGCAAGGTTTGTTCGTGATGCGTACTGACGGCTGAAATATCTTGCGCTAGCCCAGAATCTCCAATCCTTATACGAATATGACGGGTCGATTTCGAGCATTACGCGCGAGATTCCTGTCACATAGTTGTCTGTATACGATATCTCGCTGGTAGACCCGTCGCTGAATGTAAAGACATTGTCATAGTTCTTGTACTTAGGATCCTGGAAGGTAAACATAAGGTGCAGGTTGAAGCCACCCCAATGCATGTTGCCGTCAAAGTTGAATCCAAGTGTTCCAATTCCGTACTGAGCCGTATAGTCCTGAGTTTCACTTACGCCTCCTATCTGCTTGGTTACAGAAACGGTGGCAGCGTTGTTCCAGCTTGTAATGTAAGACACCATGGCTGTGGCATCCATCCACTTGTTCTGATACATAAGTCCACCTCGTCCCATAGCATTTCCGATAGCCTTGAGGGTCGGAATCTTGGTAGCCTTGAAGTAGCTCACAGACTTGTTGGTAATGCTATAGAATCCTTCTCCCATGAAGAAAAGTCCATCTACTAGGCGATATGTCGCATACAGGGTTCCGGCATAATCGAGTTTACGAAGCGTCACATTACTCTTCTTTGCCACTCCATTATTGAGGTAGAAGCCTTCTGTCTTCTTGTTTCCGGCAGTAGCCTCATCAATGACAGACGCTCCATCAATACTCTGATAAAGAGGTCTGAGTCGCAAACCTGCTCTGAGAAGGAATCGGTCTGTGATATTCCAGTCATCGAATGCATATGCAGTCGCAGACCATCTCACTCCCTCTGCATACTGAGAATTCATGTTATAGCCCCATGAAGACTGTCCATCCAGGTAGATTCTCTGAGGATCTGCAGTCACTGTATGGGCGATTCTTGCAGAAGCCGTCTTCTCATACTGTCCCACATAATAAATCTCGGCACCAAGATTCAGGTCATGCTTTGCCCACACCTTATTAGCCTCAAACAATGCAGTCACATCCAATGACTTAGAGTCGATGATGCTCACCACTCTGTTCTGAAGCTGTCCGCTATATGTACTTCCATCCTCAAGAGTGGCAGCCTTTCCATTCTTCAGGAATCCTTCTGTTGAGGTATCAATACCGGAAACGACCGACTTGACCCAATTGTTCTTCGGTGCAACGCATCCGTGCAAGAAACCGGTCAGATCCCAGCCGGAGTCGGTTTTATATTTACCCTTGAAGAGAATGTCATGTATCTGTCTGTCATCCATCTTGCCGATGTTACCTGTCTTGATGGCTCCTGTAGTAAGATCCATATAGGTAATGTCATCATCAGCTGGAAAATAGCATGATCTTCCGAGCTTATACCCCTCAATCTCACTGATGGATCCATCGCCATTATAATAGAAAGGAGCCTCTCCATAACCACCAAGATTGTCCTTTGAGAATGACAATTTATAAATAATGTCAAAGCTTGCATTTGCCCATCTCTTCGACAATGCTGCCTTGAAGATCTGCTTGTTGTCCACAAATGTTCTTCCAGGCGCATTGACACTGGTCGGATTCAGATTCACATAAGCTCCCAAGGAGTAATACCATCCCTTCTTGATAGGTCCGCTGATCGATCCGTCAAAATTGATCAGACCAAATGTTGACGACTTGAATGAGAATGCTCCGGCATGAGTATCGCCTCCCAGCTTGGTATATGAGTCCACTACCATTCCGATATCTCCTGTTCTGATCACCGATTCGGACAGTCCTCGCAATCCTACAGATGAATACGCATTACCACCGGCCCAATGATAATGACCCTTTACAAAGCTATAGGAATGCTTTACTCCATCCTCACATATTGCAGCACCATTGTCTCCCGTAGGAAGACCGATTGAAATTTCACGAGGCATCGATGCCGATTCAGCATTTAGCATCACACCTCTGTCACTACCAACACCTAAAGAATCTGCCTCCTGCGCAGATACGAAAGAGCCCATAGACAGTCCAGCAATGACTATCACGGTCTTTAACGAACTAAAATTCATATTCAAATTCCTTGTTTACTTCTGCTTGATTTTTTCTCTATATGAACTAGGACTCATGCCGAACTGCTTCTTGAAGCATGTCGAGAAGTATGCATGAGATCTGAACCCCGTCTTTATACTTACCTGCTCGATTGACAGGTTTTCATCTTTGAGCAAGTCTGTTGCCTTTTTCAATCTTGAAATAAGGATGAATTCGTTAGGACTTACGCCTATAGTGCTCTTCATTTTCTTGAATAGACTGGAAACACTCACGCAAGCTACCTCGGCCAGCTTATCTACGTTCAGTTCTTCGTCCTCAAGGTGCTGCTGAACATATTCATCCACTATCTTGATGACTTTTATATTATGTTCCTGGGTGCTCTGTTCCCCAACTTCTGAATTGCCACCATCTGATTCCACGATGGCATCTCTAAGATTCAATTGATTCTGGATTACCACTAGAAGTTCCTTTATTGAAAATGGTTTTATCATATATGCATCGGCTCCATATTGAAGTCCTTGAAGTTTTGACGTGTCGTCAGCCAAAGCCGACAATATTATAAATGTGATGTGTCTGGTGGCCTGATTGCTCTTTATCTCCCGGCAGAGCTGAAGTCCATCCATTTCCGGCATCATTACATCACTGATCAATATATCCGGAAGCGAGTTTGTACATCTGTCCAGAATTTCAAGCGCCTCCCTGCCGTTCCTTGCAGCAATGACATGGTATGTCGACGATAACTGCCTCGTCATGAACTCACGCATATCATCGTTATCCTCAACAATGAATATCGTTCTTCTTGACTGCGGGATGTCCAAATATGGTAGCTGGCTGAAAGAATCAACATCAGCCTCAGAACTTTCTACAATAGGAATCGACAGTATAAAACGATTGATATCCATATCCTCATCCATCTGAAGCGTGCCATTCTGCAGTTCTGCAAAATTTCGGCTGACATACAGACCGATTCCTGTGCCCATTTCAACGCTGTTTACATCCACACTGCGTTCGAACGGCTTGAATATCCTCTCTCTCGAATCCAAAGGGACAATTGCTCCATCATTCTCCAATATCACTTTGAAAGCCTCTTGCTGTCTGCGCAATGTAAGTTTTACCTGCGATGCAGCATACTTCATTGCATTTGCCAGAAGATTGCTTAGAATCTTATCCATTGCAATCTTGTCTACCCTGCAGAACAGAGGCTCGGAAGGTAGGTCCAGTTCATAACGGAGACTTTTGTTTCCGGCAGCTCTATGAAATCTGTCGAATACCACCTGCACCAGGTCATTGATATTATAATCTGCAAGTTTGAGCTCATACCCGGTACTGTTTATCTTCTTGAAGTCCAGCAGTTCATCCAGCAGCTGGCTCAGCTTGTCAGAGTTTCTTCCAATCACCTGAAGGTCTCTGAGAAGATCCTTGTTCGACGAGGAAGAATACCTCTGTATCAGATCATCGATAGGTCCTTTTATCAAAGTCAGAGGGGTTCTGATCTCATGAGCGATATTCATCAGGAATTCCACCTTAGAAGCATAATACTGTTTCTGGCGCTGTGCTTCGAATCTCTCGCTTTCCCTTCTTGCTGCATCGCGGGCGGCCAGAACACTCTTTCTTCGGGTATATTTTGCGACTAACATCAGTATGGAGGCAAAGAGCAGGACATACATCAGTAAAGCTGGGATAGAAGCCAGGACATGAGGCCTGATCACTATTTCCTTGATGATCTCATTGTCGCAGAATGTACCGTCGATCATCCGTGAACGCACTCTCAACGTATAATCGCCTACTGACAGGCCGGAAAGAGTAATCTTGCCCTGATCTACAGGTGCCCATGTGTTTCCAAGTTCATCTATCTTATATTGCAGGACCGTCCTCTTCGGCTTGCTGTATGTCATATCTGAAAGTCCGATCTGCAGGGAATTCTGATTATGGGCAAGCACAATACGGTCCTTGTTCATATCAACAAACTGTAGTTTATCTCCAAGGTTGCCGATAAGATGCGCCCCTGTCAAGACTATTTCAGGGGAATTAGGGATCGTCTTCTTCAAAAGCTCGGGATTGAATGAAATCATACCGTCATACAGACCTGCATACATGATTCCATCTGAAGCCATACAGAGAGAAAATTCTCTGAACCTTCCGGACATCAGTCCGTCACCACCATCGAAGAAGAATGATGTCCCCGTTTCAGGATTCAGTACAAGAATGCCGTCACTTGATGTTATCCACACGTCGCCATCATTATCCTCTACAGCGGCACAGAACATTCCGTCATCGGCCTGCAGCAAGGACGGATACACCTGTATTTCCTTGGTTGTGAAGTCCAGTCTTGCGACACCTCTGTTAAGAACTGAAACCCAAAGATTATCTTTACTGTCAAACATCAAAGGTCTGACTCCTGAAAGGGAAATTATTCCTAGGTTTTCTGTATTCTCCGGGAAAAACTCTTCCACCTTACGCACCCTGCCGTCCTTGACATTCAGCAAAGGTGCATTGCGTCCTCCTGCCCAGACAGACGAATCTGGAGCCGAGGTCAATTGTCCTGTCCTCAACTTTTCCAGTTCAGGAAGGAAAAACTCTTCTGGTCTACCTGATGAGAGATCTATAAAGGAGATACCATTTCTACTTGAAAGAATGAGGGTATCCTTAGCATATGGCTCAATGTGATATACACATCTTGAAAAGTCGGGAAACGTTTCCATTCTCAGAGTCCTTCTGTCCAACCTTACAAGAGGATCAGTAAAGGAATATGAACCTACCCATAGATATGGTCCCTGTACATTCAGGCCAAGGATATTTTTCGTTTTGATCGGCAAGTCGATCTTCTTCAGCTCTCCAGTTGAAGAATCATATCGGGTCAAGCCTCCATTCTCGGATCCGACCCAAATCATTCCTTCCGGGTCTTCTATTATTGAACGTATTCTTTGGCTGACGGGAAGTGACTTGCTTGCCGGATAAAAATAATTTATCTCGGAATTATTCTTATAGAACACGTAGACACCTTCGTGAACGGTACCGACCCACAAGTTGCCCTCGTGATCCTTGCAGACTGTACGTATAGACTTATCATTAAGCGCGTACATATCTGCATTTTCTTCAGTATAATGCCTGATGACATTGAAATTATTGTCCGCGAATACCAGACCACGGCTTGTAGCCAGTGCAATGGTTCCGTCACTGAGTCTCAAAGCATCATTGACATCAGACCATCCTTTTATCATCGTCTCTCCAGTGGAGAGGTTATAGATGAACGTTTCATCTGCTACTCCGGCGATAAGCTTACCATTGTAATACTCCATATTCTCTATTCCGGGAAACTTCTTGAACGGAGCATCAACTTTGGCAGAAAACGGATTAGCGACGCATTTATCGAAAGGCCTCAATATATATATACCTCTGTCTCTTACCAGGATATATATCGAGCCATCATCTGTGGAGCAGATTGATAAAGAATAGTACTCTTCTACACCTTTAAGCTTTATAGGAGTACACTTGAAATTCTTTGTATCAATATAATATACACCATTATCCCTGGCAGAGGCAATGATTGCATCTGTTTGGGTTCTGAGAAGTTTTGTAACATGCGCGGCACTCTCAAATCCAAGTGAATTGAACGCGATGATTTTATTGCTGTCTGAATCGTAACGGGTCAGTCCCGCTGCGGAGGCGATCCAAATGTCATGATTGGCGTCCTCACATAAGTCCTTGATCGAGAGATAGCCCGGGTTATTGCCAGGAATATCCATCTTGACGCACTCGTTGCCATCATATCTATACAATCCTTCTTGGGTTCCTATCCACATGAATCCGTTTGAATCCTGAAGAATCGTAGTAATATTATGATGAACTCCTATGCCGTCCGGATTGAAGCGATGGACAAGATAAGGCTCAGCAGCTCTCGTCGGAATGACGAAAGCTGCAAAAGCCAAAATCCAGAATGCTATATTGAATATTCCTTTTCTCATTTACCTACTCGAGGTTAGTGTTTACTACAGTGAAGAACTCTCCACGAGGAGCAAGGTGGAAAACATCTCCGTTCGGATGCTTCCTGAACTGATACTGCAAAGAAGCCTCCTTTGGCGACTTTACAGTCCAGCTGCCGTAAACATACACAAGGCCTGACTCATCTGCTGCCAGTGCATAAACCATGGCAGCCTTGCGTCCTTCTGCATCTACGAGAGGACCATGGTCGGTAATCACATTATGATCGTCTCCCTCCTTGAGTGACACACTTCTGAGGTGCATCTTGTAGTCAACATAATTAGAATCTGCAGGGGTCAAATCGCGCGCATCCTCAGCCTTGAGTCTCCTCTCATCCTCGATGTTCTCATACTGCACGAAATAAAGTCTGTCTCCACCCAATGCGGTCTGGAAGTAGCTAGGTCCAATATTAGCAATAGGCTCGAACGCCTCACCTGACTCGATATCCTTTGTAGGATCAAAGATCCATGCCCTTTCATCGCCGCCGCCGAAAGGACCCATGATGAACATACATCTCTTTCTTCCCTCGATAGGAGTAAGCCATGTCCATGAACGCTGAGTATCCTGAAGCTCAGTAGTTCTTGTTCCGTCGATCAACTGGCCCATTGGAAGTACATTGTGAAGGGTATCAAGCTTTTCAGTTGATGGGCGATAAACATAAAGATTACCATGATCATGTTCAAGCTTACGCATTCCTCTCTTCTTAAGAGTGAACCACACGTTTCCATTATCATCGATATAGAAATAGAATGAACATGCTTTGCCTTTGACAACCATGCCAAGATCCTTCATTTCACCGCTTTCAATATCAATACTGTAAAGATGGCATCCACCATTCTTCGTATCCTCTTTCTTGAAAGGAGTCATGAAGGCATAAATCTTTTTAGCTTTCGGATCCACATCAATCGCTGCATAGATTGAATAACCTGGCATTGGAATACCGTAATCTCTGAACTTGCCGGTGGCCATTTCGTATCCGATGATATGCGCTCCAGGATAGGCCTCAATACCCTCCTTCCAGTAGTTAGAAAGATGCGTACAGAAGTATAGCCATCCGTCACACTCTACGATATCTGAGTGAATCTTGCCCTGCTGAGGGAAACCTGGAGCATCTGACTCACCGCAGATCTCGGTCATGTCTTCTGCAAGCACTGTAACCTCATAAGTTCGAGGATCAAACTTGTGGAAGCCGGCACCGTGACTCTTTGAGTGTGTAGATGATCCGAAGTAGCAGTTGCCGTCTGAGGCAATTTTAATTCCCTGCCACTGTCCGTCCCACTCCTTACAGATCTTATTCATCGAGTATGTCCAGACTTTCTCTTTCTTTCCCTCAGGCTCACTGTTCTTAAGCCCACAAGAAACCAGAGATAGTAGCATCACTCCTACTGTTAGAAATAAAGTTTTAGTTTTCATAAACATTAAGTATTTAATTAGTTTTATTTGTCTTCTCCTAAGATCTTGCCCATGAACTCTGTATTGTCGATCCTTCCGGTAAATGCCTCCGCACCTACTCCTATAGCATATACCGGCACTGCACCACCTGAAT
Organism: Bacteroidales bacterium; assembly: GCA_017631875.1. Next base: position 114,592 of record JAGBSL010000020.1, read on the forward strand.
GCTTAACGCTGGTCCATCCAATTGAGCACTTCTTGTTAAGTTCAGCATTTTCTTCTGCATTAAGAATGTTCTTCATGCCGCTTTCGATCCACTGTTTCTCAAGAGCTGCCCAATTGATGGTAGCTCTTCCTGCTCCAAGGCTCATTCCGCCTGTCTCATGGTCTGCAGTGACAATAATAAGAGTCTCCTCAGGGTGTTTCTTATAGAATTCGTATGCAACACCGATGGCGGCATCGAAATCGAGCATGCTCTCAATTGTCGACATTGTTCTGTTCTCGTGTGATGCCCAGTCGATGACGCCACCCTCACCCATGATGAAGAAAGGTTCCTCGTCTCCGAACTGTTCAAGTGCAAGCTCAAGCATCTGTGCCATTGTAGCGTCTGTCATATCTGGGGCATCTTCAGATTCCACACCTGTATTCTCAAGACCGTCGCTCACATAGTACCCTGCGCTCTTTCCTCTGTTCTTTGCCTGGCAGAACACCATCTTATCCTTACCGACAGACTCTCTGCGGAATTCCTCTATACCGTAGCTTACAGTATATCCATTCCTTTCAAGGATGTCCTCGGTAGACTCCAGATTATCCTCCTTGCCTCTGAACTGAAGGAAGCCGGTACCTGCAAAGAAGTCAAACCCGCTTGATGGAATATCATTACTGATCTCATAGTAGTCAGTTCTTTTTACGCTATGAGCATAGAAAGCAGCTGGGGTTGCGTGGTTGATAGGAACTGTAGTTATGATACCGACCTTATATCCTTCCCTCTTCAGTACAGTTGCAACACTTTCAACGCTTACGCTGTCCTTATCAACACCAAGAGTTCCGTTATTTGCCTTGACTCCACATGCGATAGCTGTTCCTGCTGCAGAAGAGCATGTCACATTCCTGTTTGCAGAATGAGTCGATGCCATTCCATAGCATGGGAACTGAGTCATGATAAGCTGCTCGCCTCCAAGTTTGCCTGCCTTGTAAGAGAGATATGACTCAGTTGCGGCAACGTGCGACGTGCTCATACCATCTCCGATAAAGAGAAAGATATACTTTGCCTTTGTGTCTTTCTGACATCCAGACAAAAAGGATAGTGAAATGATGACTGCTGTCATCAACTTGAAAAGTTGTCTCATATCGACTTTAGATCCTTTTATTATTCGCTGATTTCAAATATATAATCCAATGCTTTGGCAAGGCGATATCCTGCATTTCTAAGCTGAAGATAGAGAAGCTCTCTATCCTTCTCTGGATATTCTGAAGAAAGGATAGCTTTCGCCTCGTGGGCATGTGCAGGAAGAGCCGAAATCGCACTTGCTCTTCCCCAGTCATATACGTCGCCTTTCTGGATTTCTGCTATTTCTTCTGCTGAAGCAGTGTCTGCCGCCTCTGAATACTCAAAGTAGCTCCACTCCGGCTCAAGCATCTTGATCAGCTTTGAGTCCCAATATGAATGCGCTCCGACCTTTTCTCCCCTTACAGTAAACGAATACTTGCCACCTGTCGGCGCCTGTGGGACATAAAGGATATGCATCGGGCAATGGATGTCACCAATCAGATGAATGACAAGTGAAAGTTTCATCATGCACTCATCCTTGTCCATCTCTGCCCAATTTGCCTTGAGATCTGTGATCAGCACATCGAGATCCATCACTGCATTTCTGACGTACTCATCTCCCTCGCGATTATGGCGATATGTATTGTAAAGGGAATCCACAGAATAGGAATGGCACCATGGCTCGATGTTGGTCGGATAGTTGTCCATGTCCGAAGGCTGACGCCTGAGGATCTTCGGATTCGAACACTCGAATCCAATGTCGCGGCTCCAGATGTAATAATTTTCATCCGCATCCGAAGACACCTCCACTATATCAGTTCCTGCAAGGCATTTCTTCAACTGCTTCTTTGTCGACTTTGAAATATGGTTGTCCGCAATCTGTGCGATTGCTGCATGTCCGATACCACCCCATCCGAAGGAGATATGGCAGGACATGAGCAGCAGCACAGCTATGACGATTGATCTTCTCATGCTATTTCTGTTTTACAAGCATTATGGCGTCAGCACATACAGTTCCGTCGCTGCCGTCTCCACGGAGCTTTACACTGAACTGATGATCTTTCTCAAAGTCAAATGTAGCGACCTTATGCCATGTGCTTACTGACTGACCGATTATGACTACATCGTTGGAATTTACAGACGCCGTAGTGCCGTCACTGAAGTCAAAGAAGGTCTCCTGACAATGTGATGACTTTGCATGGTGATAGGTATAGACATCATAAGTTCCCGCTTCAGGGATTACAGCAGAATATTCCACGTAACCCTCGTTTGCGCTGCCGACAAGACAGGTCGGGCCATACACGCCGTCCTCTGAAAGGTGATGATTATCAGCCCTCTTTATGTTATCATTAGGAAGCGGTGCTCCTGGACCTTTAGAGCCAAGCCATTTTCCTCCCTTTGCCTCTGCCTGATTGTCATCGATAATGATATCAGCAGAAGTGCCGTCAAGATATGGATTGACAGCCATGATATCATTTATATCCATGTAGTTTACATCCTGAACTCTGTCAAGTCCCTTCTGCTCGGCAATGGCAATGGCCATTCCGGCAGCCTGTCCCATACACATGAACACAGGCTCCATTCTGATCGATCCGTATGCAATGTGAGAAGCAGAGCAGCAGATAGGAACAAGGAGGTTTGTACACTCCTCACGCTTTGGAGTGAGTGAACGGTATGAGATAGGATAAGGCATTCCGCCGCCGATCTCCACATCGCCCTCGTTCTTGACCATTTTCTTTCCGTCTTTTTCAATAACGATTCTCTGAGTATTGTGAGAGTCCATTGTATATGCAGCATATGCTATTCCTTCCGGTGCAATCACCTTGTTGTCGCAGTCAGCCTGGGTTGCAACATACTCTCCAACCATACGGCGGCATTCGCGGACATAAAGCTGGGGTGTCCAGTTGCCGCACTCCACGTACTCATCCTTTGGAAGGCCCCATTCCTTCACATAGTCCTGGATCTCTGCAGGCACACGTGGGTCAGTAGCCACGAAATAAAGAAGACCGAGGGTATAATCCTTATGTTCCTTGATGATCTGCTGACGCTCCTCCCATGTTGCCTCCGGATAATTGTGGTTTGCCCCGATCATATCTGTAGAGAAGGCACCACGGTTGTTCACGTCGGTCTTTCTGTTCGGACCGATGCTCCAGATGAAATACTGGTTGATCTCCCTCATGTGAGGCTGAGCATCGTATACACGAAGCAAAAGCTCGTATTTTGAAGGATCATAATTCTCAGGTTTCTCGATAGGAATCCTGTTCTCTGGATTGTCTGTCAGACAGATTCTGAAGTTGTATGCCTGGATGAGGTTGTCACCTGAGCCCTGTGGCGCGAGAGTACCCTCGCTGATTCCCCAAAGCAGGCCGCTTGATGGATCACCAGGAACCACGTATGGATCTACACCGTCAGGGAACTGATGCAGATGTCTCATGTGTACGCCGTTCCATGTCTCGCCATACTCCGAGCAGTCCTCACGTCCTGTGCGGTATGAAACGCCAGCCTTGGCCATGAGGTCACCCTCATACGAAGCGTCGATGAACCACTTTGCGTCGAATGAAAGGGTATCTGCGCTTGCCTCTCCGCCGGCAACCTTGATGGAAGTGATGTCAGTTCCGTCCATTTCAGCATCACAGAGATGATATCCGGTAATGAAATCAATTTTCTCATGATCAAGATAGTCCATGAGAATCTTGTGAGCTACACTTGGCTCGAATACCCACTGCTCGAGATTGCCATAGTGCTCGCCAAGCCTGCGGTAAAACTGAAGGGCTACACCCTTGACCACCTGCTTGTTGCCGATGTCAGTGAAGCTAAGACCGCCTGTGGTCAGTCCTCCGATTCTGATATTCGGCTCCACGACAAGGACATCGAGACCCATCTGGGCAGCAGAATAGGCTGCTACGACTCCGGATGCTGAACCGCCATAAACACACAGGTCATACTCCTTCGCGCTTTCTCCTGCATTGCAGGAACAGAGCGCAACGATTGCTGAAATTAAAAACAAATATCTTTTCATGTCTTATTTATTATATCGTATTGACAAATAATTGATTGCGTTGTAGATTGAAGATGTGAAGCTCTTGTCTGTCGGAACAAGACGCACATATACCTTCTCCAGTCCGAGAGCCTCATCAGGGATATTGACAGTGATGAACTTTGTTCCAGGAAGCTGGCTGACTTTTCTGTTTGCATCCACTGCGAAATCAGGTACTGTATAAGAAGCGACATCGTTCCATTCATCCTTATCTGAAGACCACTGAACCTTCCAATTGCGGATTGCATTCTCCTTCTTCAGGTGGTTCATTGTACCGAATGTGATGTTGAGTGGGCTGTTTGCTGATGTCAAGTCTGCAGTAGGGAACTCTGCACACCAGTACTGGCTTGCCGACCAACCTGTCACGCACCAAGCAGATCCGTTGGATGTCTCCCACTCCTGCTTTCCCTCCTTTGAATAGATGACGCCGTTCTTGGCTCCATACGGTCTCCAATGGGCGCTTCTGCCAAGGAAATCATAGATTCCGTTGCCGTTTGCTTCCTCTGTAATCTCGCCACCATATACATATGGTCCCACGTGAGTAAAGTCATTTACAAGGTTCAGGGCGACCTTCGAACCGCTCTTCTCGCAATAGAACCTGGCATCAAGTGTCAAAGGATCAGCAACCAGAGGGTATGTCGGATAAAGATCCTTATCATCTGTGTAGTTCTTCACCAGGTTTACGCCAAGGTAGTCGCAGTATCCCCACTCATACATAAGAGTAGAGAAACTCTCTGAAGGGTCATCCGAAATCATGACCTCTGATTTTCTTACCGGACGGATCTGATAGTCACCGATGGTGCCGAGACCTGTAATGTATGAGGCATTCTGACCGGCTGCTACAAGTTCATTCTCCTTTGCTTCATCCCACTCGAAGTTGTCACACTTCTCATGCACAACAACGCCTTTCAGCTTGCCGCTGCCCTTCGGAAGTCCTTTTCCATCTCTTGACCATGGGCAGTCGACATTTACCATCATATGGCTTGTACCTCCGTCCTTGTCTCTGATGACCATAGGGTACGACACCATGAGATTGATATATCTGATGTCTATCGGTGCAAAGCTTCCCTTGCTTACCGGAATCTCCACGTCAGGGACAGTAACCAGAGTGTAGATGTCATTGTCTGTCAATTCTGCAAGTCCACGGACCTTCTCTGCCGGAGCGTCACCTGCCGATGTGGCTACAAGGGCCTCAACAGGGATCCTTGAAATCGAATAACGCACAGGGTTGTCCTCTCTCTTGAGGGTAAGGCCGTAGGTGTCTAGACTGATTCTGTCATAACGGCTTACAAGGTCAGCACAGCTCTTCGAGAAAACCAGCTTGATGCCGTCTGTGCCTGACTCATTCTGTACATAGATGATCCTGTCAGCGTATGTCATATCCTGATTGTCGACACTGATGAGACGGTTCTCGGCTCCATTCTTCTCGAGGTTATCATTGATGACAAGTCCGCTGAGAACGATATGAGACTCGATCTGATACTCTCCCTCCGAGTCCAGAAGGGCCTTCAGGCCAGTCACGTCAACTTCCTCCATTGCACTGCCGGCATTGTACTGAGAGACCTGGATATATCCCTTGCCTCCGTCATATCTGACTGTGATGACCGCATGTCTGATGATGTTGGTAACGTTAGCCTTTACATCAAATCTGATGAAGTTGTTCTTGAGACCGATGGCGCCGATCCAGTCAGTGCTGTTCTTCTCGTTATACTCCACTTCAAAAGTCAGGTCCTCAGCACGCAGTTTGGTAGAGATCTTGGCACCGAACTGTCCTCCCTCTGCAGGAATTGAGACATTCTTCTGCTCGATGGTCACTCCACCCTCGAGAATGCCTTCTTGGTTGAAATTGAGTTCAAACACATTGGTTCCTCTGGCAAGAGTAAGGACTGAAGTACGCGGGATGCCGCGGTTGATGTCGTATACGAAATCCACGGTCACATCACCGTTAAGGACAATCTCCCTTGCATCCGGATCTGAAGCGAATCTGATCCATGTCGCAGCCTCATCCAATGACGCAGTGAATTCACCGTCAGCAAACACCTCCAGCGTGTACTGGCCGGCATCACTTCCCAACGCTACCTCGTTCTCCTTGCAGCCGACGCCATAGATCTGCACATCCTCAGGCAACTGCTCGCATGACAGAGCAGCAGCAAGGCACAATGCTATATATATAATGTACTTCTTCATAATTTTTTTTATTCGAGATATTCATCATTATCAAGCGCATTTCCACTATAGGCCACCTGGTCGGCAGGAATAGGCCAGTAGCGATGACATGGGCGGATGTACTCCTTAAGGTATGAGCCCTCATTGTATGCTACAGTCCTTTCATACCATATTCCCCAGCGGACGAGGTCGAACTTACGGTGGAACTCTCCCACAAGCTCTCGAGCCCTCTCCATGCGGATTTCCTCCATCAGGGCTTCCGGCTCAGATCCCAAACTTACATATGCAACCTCATTGAGCCCTGCGCGTACTCGTGTGACATTCAGATACTTGCACGCAAGGTCATACTCATTCATCTGCAGATGGGCTTCCGCCTTCATCAGAAGAACATCTGCAAAACGGAAGATCTTGTAGTTGTTAGGGTCCTTCGTGTTATTCATGTCATAAGCCCAGAACTTATTTCCCATCCAAGGTCTGTCAGTAGCCTTGATCTTGCTCTTGGATGAAGATGACGACCAAAAGAACATGACCTTGCGGTCTGTATTCTCAGGGTCCTCGATAGGATCATAGCCTATCCATCTCCACGCAAGTGTGCCGCTTCCGCCTCTTGGAGAGTTCGCTCCATTGGAGTACTCACCGCTGCGCAGGTCAGCAGAAGCATAAGGCATGAGTCTGCTGTAGAGGTAGGTTGTAGGTCTGGCAGTTGCTGAAGTTCTCGAATTTCCGCCAAGTTCAGGGATGCGGATACCGGCGTAGCAGTCAGAACCGGAATTGTCCTCAAGCTGCTCTCCATCCTCCTCTGTATACTCGTCGTCTGCCCCGCCATCAGGATTGAGGGCGTTCTCGATCACTGAATTTGCCACGCGTGAAGGCAGGCAGCATGCAGCAATCATTGCAGTTGTCTGAGTGCCGTATGTTTCCACGACATTGGCCATTTCGAAGATCGACTCCCTGACATAACGCTTGGCAAAAGGAACGTCTGTCAAAGGATAGTCTGTGCCGAAAGATGACGGAGAGTCCGCATAATGGCCGTAGATGTCTTCCACCTTTGAAAGGAATGCAATAGCCTCCTCCCATCTTTCGTTCCACATGCACATCTTTGCAGCCACAACATATCCTACAGCTGCACCGGCTCTGAACTCGTTTCCTTCATAGGTGCGGATCATAGGAAGTGCCTGTTCCCTGACAAGCCACTTGTCAAGTTCTGCAATACAATAGTCTCTTGTTGCTACTGCATCCATTCTTGGAAGAGTCGCAATCCTTTCGCGGTTTTCCTCAGTCACTCTCTCTGCATAGAAAGGGACATCTCCGAAAGTAGAGGTCAGGAGATAGTAATACAAGGCACGGAGCACAGCAGTTTCAGCATAAAGCGGAGCAGCCTCGGCTTCAGTGATGTAGCCGTTCTCCACTGCAGCAGCAATGGCAGCTGTCATTTCATTCGTATCCTTAACGCCTGCGTAGCCATATCTCCACACTGTTGATGCGATACCCGGACGTGCGGGTGAGACATCACAGTTGGAATTATACAGAGATGAGCTTGATGTGTACATAAGGTCTGCCGCCACATCGGTCATCTCCCAGAAGCCTCGTGCAGAATAGATGTTTCTCAGAGAATTGTAACATCCGTTGATGCCGGTCATGATCTGATTGACATCCTGGAAGTAATTATCTGTCGTAGTGTAGGATTCGTTCTTCTCGTTGAGACATCCTGTCAGGAGTGTCACAACAGCAGAGAATATCAATATCTTTCTTTTCATAATTAGAATCTCACTTGAACGTTGAATGCATAAGTACGTGATCTTGGGAATGAGCCGTTGTCAAGACGGAACACATCTGACGAGGTGTTCACATCCGGATCAAATCCCGGATATACCTTCCACAGGTAAAGGTTGTCACTGCTGAATCCCACAGACAGTTCCTTGATGACCTTCTTGGCCTTCTTTGAAAGAGGAATGTCATAGTTGAGGGTTACAGCCTTAAGTCTGAACCATGAGGCATCGTACACGCTCTTGCTTGAAGCAAGCGAGTCATCGTAACCTGCCTTGCAGACATCGCTGTCTGGGTTGGCCTCGGTCCATGCGTTCAGCATAGACGTGTACTTGTTGTAGGAAGCGGTACCCGATCCTGCATACAGCTCAGAGATGTTGTAGATATATCCGCCAAGTGAGTATGTGAAGTATACACCCACAGTAAGGCCCTTTCCAATGATGAAGTTATTCTGGAAACCTCCGTAAAGCACAGGGTCAGAACTTCCAAGGTACACCATATCGTTCTGGTCAAGGAGACCGTCGTGATTTATGTCCGCATATTTAGGATGACCCATCTTCGGACTTGCAGACTGGGACACATACGCATGAGTGATCTTGTTGTATGCTATGTCCTCATCACTGTGCCATACACCTTCGTACTGATATCCCCAGATGGCATTTACAGGATAACCTTTCTTGTATCCGTACATATACTGTGACGTCGTACGAGGGTTGGTGTATGTAGGGACGACCTCAGACTCCGATCCAACACTTGTCACCAGCTGGCTGTTATGAGCCATCGTCAAGGTCGTATTCCACTCAAATTTATTTGTAACGATGTTACGCGTGGTAAGGGTGATCTCCTGTCCGATGTTTCTGGTTGAACCGGCATTTGCGTAATATGTGTTGTAACCGGTTGTCTGAGTGTTTCTCATGCTCAGAAGCAGGTCGTTTGTATCAGATACATACGCATCAGCCTCAAGGATAACCCTGCTGTTCCAGGCTGCGAAGTTGAGACCGATGTTGTATGAAGTCGTTGTTTCCCAGGTAAGGTTTGAGTTGGCCAGCTTGCTCGCAGTATATGACAGAAGCTTGTCATCTCCGAATATCCAGTTGGTGAAAGCCGAATTGAAGGTCGCAAGTGACATGTACGGGCTGATGGCGTCATTTCCTGAACGTCCGGCACTTACTCTGAGTGACAGGTCATTGAGCCATGTGGCATTGTCAAACCATTTCTCATTCATGATAGACCATCTGAGCGCCGCAGCAGGGAAAAAGCCCCACTTGCGGTTCTGGGCGAAGTTAGAGGCACCGTCAGCTCTGAGAGTTACAGTAAGATAATATCTCCTTCTGTAGTTGTAGTTGAATCGTCCCAAAGCCGAGAGCTTGTCCTGATACTGCACGTATGACGATGCAGTGAAATTATCAGGATGCACCAGACCAAGAAGATTCTTATATGTCAGGTTGTCGTTGGTATAACCTGATCCTGAAAGTTTCTTATAATCCTTGTCAGAATGCTCTGCTGTAAATCCGACTACAGTGCTGATGTCGTGAGCCTTGATCTTGCGAGCGTAGTTCCATGTCAGCTCGCCGAGATACTTGGTTGTTCTGGACTCGGTGATGGTAGCCGTTCCGCCTGTCTTGTTGGCAACCGCAACAGCAAGTGAAGAAGGTGAATAATAGTCACTTTCGGTGTCGGTATCTGTCAATGCAAGACGAAGCTTGAGGTCCATCCTGCGATTGATCTGATACTTCAAGGTCGGAGACACCATTATATAATTTGAATGAGCCTCGTTTACAGTGTTCTTGGCGACAAGGTATGGGCTGTTGAACGGTGTACCTCCAGAACTCTCCTGATCTCCATACTTGTTCCATGTAGACTCAGGCTTAAGGAGCGGAGACAGATACACTGCCGCAGAGGTGTTGGTACCTGTGATGGCTGCAGAGGCCTTGTCTCTGTTCGAATTTGTATAGTTGATCTTGAGGTTGAGGTCAAGATTCTTGGTCAGAGAGCTGTTGATGTTGATTCTTCCGGTAAACTTGCGGAGTCCTGACTCTATCACAACGCCAGGAGTGTTGTTATATCCGAGTGTGACAGAGAATGAAGTACCTCCCACCTTTCTGTACATGCTCAAGAAATAGTCTCTTGAGAATGAGTCCTGAGAGAGGACATCAATCCAGTCCGTACTATTGTTTCTGTAAATGGTCG